>DASRGM010000214.1:0-11886 GCA_035651035.1 Terriglobales bacterium | reverse complement strand
TCATAACCCAAAGGTCGGTGGTTCAAATCCACCCCCCGCAACCAAAAAGCTTCGTAACATCAATGGCTTAGACGTTCGATGCGTCTAGGCCATTTTGCTTTGTAGCTCCAAAACTCTCCAAAGAAACGGAGAAACAATGTTCCTCATCATTTTGGCGTGGAGAAGATTTCAGCATCGGAGCGGCGAATGTAGTTCACGTCCACCGTGGCGTGATCGGTGGCATCGCTGGTCAGCAGCTTGCGGACGCCGATGCGGGCGATGATGTCGGCTTGCACGGGCGTGACGAGACGGACACTGACATTTTTCTGCTGGAGAAAATCCGCGACCGTCTTGTCGGGGGTCAAGCGCTCGCCGCCTCGATCTGCCTCAGCGAAATCGTTCAACTTCACAATGCACTCGTGAAGGGGTGCGGCTCCATTGGCCGCAACCTCATATTCGCCGACATAAATTTCGCCACGGCTGGCATCGAGGATCGCGGTGTCGTGCCCGGTAGAGCCGCGCGCCGTTACAACCGCCTCCAGCATTGACACCGTGGCGAGCGGCTTGTGCAGGATTTCGCAAAGCCCTTTCACAGTTGCCAGCCCTACGCGTAGCCCGGTGAAGGAGCCGGGCCCGGTGACGATGGCGAAGCCGTCGAGATCGGTTGCGCTCAAGCTATGCTGTTGCAGGAGCGCGTCGATGGTCGGGAGGAGCCGCGCGGAATACGTGCCGCCTTCCACCGGGGTGAGCTGCAAGGTCTCAAAGGTCTCGGCATCGCCGCGGCCCAGCGCAACGCTACCTTGCCGGTTCGAGGTGTCGATCGCGAGGATCAGCATGAAGGTTTTTCGGAATCGATTGCCATCACGAGCCCGGCTCCGGCGCGAGCGATATGCTGTTCTCGCGGAAAGCAGATCCCTCGCAGCCTGAAGCCTGGCGGGACGACAATCTTCCGAGGGGCACGCATTGGACTCTCCGCGCAGGCTACAAAAATCCGCTACTACACGCCCTGGGGAGCGTCTTCCACCAGCTCCAGCAGCACGCCACCGGTGCTGGCAGGATGTACAAATACATAGAGGTGACCGCCGGCGCCGACTTTGATCTCGTCGGAAACGAGGCGCGTGCCCGCCGCCTTCAGGCGCTCGACGGTGGCCGACAGATCGTCGACATGCAGGGCGACGTGGTGCAGGCCTTCGCCGCGCTTGGCCAGGAACTTGGCGATCGGCGACTCCGGCGAAGTCGGCTCAAGCAGCTCGATGCGGCTCTCGCCCACCGGCACCATCGACAGCCGCACTCCTTCAGCGGCGACCGTCTCTTCCGGCATCGGCGTCAAGCCGAGTTTCTCGTAAAAGCCCTTGGCGTCCGCCAACGACTTCACAGCAATTCCAAGATGATCAATTGCGCTCATGAGGGCTACCCAATCCTTCCACGATCTTTTCTACCAAAGAATAGGGATCGCGTCTGTGATCGGCAACCTCGGCGGCGTAACGCGCGGCCTCGCTCTCGCTGAGGTAATACGACAGCACGCGCTGGAAGAGCGCATCGCGCAGCATCTCGGCTATGCGGCCACGCCAGTTCTCGATGCGGCGGTCGCGGGCGCGATCGTTCTTCTCCAGAAACGTGCGGTAGTTCTCGATGGCCGCCACCACCTCTTCAATGCCTGTGCCGTTGCTGGCGACGGTCTTCACGATGGGCGGCGTCCAGTTGTCCTTGCGCATGGCCAGGCTTTGCAGGGCGCGGATTTCACGCTCCACGCGCTCGGCGCCGTCGCGGTCGGCCTTGTTGATGATGAAGATGTCGGCGATTTCCATGATGCCGGCCTTGATGGTCTGCACGTCGTCACCCATGCCCGGGACCAGCACGACGATGGTGACATCGGCGAGGCGCACAATGTCGACTTCGTCCTGGCCGACGCCGACGGTCTCAATCATCACCACGTCGCGCCCGCTGGCATCGAGGACGGTGGCAACGTCGGCGGTGGTCGAGGCCAGCCCGCCGAGCGAGCCGCGCGTGGCCATGCTGCGGATAAAGATGCCCGAGTCGGCGTGATGCGAGCTCATTCGGATGCGATCGCCCAGGATGGCGCCGCCGCTGAAGGGGCTAGTGGGATCGACGGCAACGATGCCGACCGTCTTGCCTTCGCGGCGATAGATGCGCGCAACTTGATCGACCAGCGTGCTCTTGCCTGCGCCGGGCGAGCCGGTGAAGCCCAGCAGGACGGCGTTGCCAGTGTGCGGAAAGAGCTCCTTCAGCAACGCAGTCGATTCGGGCGTGTGATCTTCGACGGCGGAAATCGCGCGCGAGAGGGCGCGAGTGTCGCCATTGCGGATGCGCTGGACAAATTCCGGAATGTGGTTAGTTGTGCCCACAGATTCACGAGTAAGGGGAGAAAGGTCAGCGCTAAATTTCACTCCGATAACCGATCTGGATGACTAAGACGACCAAGCGGTCGTCCTCAATCTTCGCGACAATGCGGTAATCGCCTACTCGGTATTTCCAAAATTCTCCCAGCGTCTTGCCATGCAGCTTCTGGCCAAGAATTCGCGGATTTTCTATTGGGGCGATCCGCTGCTGTAGAAATCTTCGAATTCGCCGGGCGACCGCCTTGTCCAGCTTCGCCAGTTGCCGGATTGCGGTACTGATGAGCTCAATCGTCCAAGCCAAGGCGCTTCGCGACCTCGTCTAGCGTGTACGTGCGTTCTCGCCCGGCCCGGACGCGGTGGAGAATGCGTTCGGCTTCATAGGCATCCTCCATGTCCTCGATATAGCGCAGGATGGCCTCGCGGGCGTAGTACGTCTTGGTTCGGCCACTGCGCCTGGCGAGCTTCTGTAAGCGCTTCTCAACCGATTGTGGAAGTCGAATCGCCAGCATCTACACCTCGCTATACAAATATAGCACCGCCACCAGCGGTTGCTGCGTCCTCTTGATTGCATCATGATTACGACATCTTCAGCAGGTTCCGCGCCAGCCCGCCGATCACCGGGTAGCCGGCCCACTCTCCCCGTCCGGCCTTGATGCCGTAGACGATTGCGAGGACCAGGACCACCAGCCATGAGCTCATCCCCACGATCCAGAAAAGCGGAAAAACGATAAAAACCGCAAGCGGCGGCGCACTGTTTGTCGCCCCTCCGGAGTGAGACATGTTCGCAACCATCGTGATCATGAAAACGACCACGCCGGCAATCCAGACCACCATCAGGCAAATCTGAAGGATCAATGCCTGTAACGCATGAAACTTTACGAAGAGCGAGTCGCGCTTAACGAGAAAGATGATGAGCGGTCCCATCCAGGCGGTCACCAGTTGCAGCAAGTGCGCGAGCGTGCCCAGGGTACACTCGTCCTGCATGACCCCGCATGGCGGATTCGTAGGGGCGGCGGACATTGAAGGTCAATCTTTCAGCAACTGCCGCGCGATCACCAGGCGCTGAATCTCGCTGGTGCCCTCGCCGATGGTGCAGAGCTTGACGTCACGATAGAACTTTTCCGCGGGGTAGTCCTTGATGAAGCCGTAGCCGCCGTGAATCTGCACCGCCTCATTCGCGGCCTTCACCGCGACCTCGCTGGTGAAGAGCTTGGCCATCGACGACTCCAGCGTGGTTTTCATGCCGGCATCTTTCATCGCAGCGGCGCGATGTGTCAGCAGGCGCGCCGCATCGATCTCGGTGGCCAGGTCGGCGAGTTTGAAGCCGATGGCCTGGAATTCACCGATCGGCTTGCCGAACTGCTTGCGCTCCTTCGAGTATTTCAGCGCCGAGTCATACGCGCCCTGCGCCATGCCGAGCCCGAGCGCGGCAATCGAGATGCGCCCACCGTCCAGCGTCTTCATCGCGTCAATGAAGCCTTGGCCTTCGCTGCCCAGCAGGTTGTCGGCGGGGACCTCGCAATCTTCGAAGATCAGCTCCGAGGTGTCGCTGGCGCGCAGGCCGAGCTTGTTCTCTTTCTTCCCCGCGCGAAATCCCTTCGTGCCCTTCTCGACCACAAATGCTGATAGTCCGTGAGTGTGCGCCGTTCTGTCGGTGACGGCGATCACCACGGCGACATCGGCATAGTGGCCGTTGGTGATGAACGTCTTGTTTCCGTTGAGTATCCAGTTCTTGCCCTTGCGCGTCGCGGTGCAGCGCGCACCGCCGGCATCGGAACCCGAGCCGGGTTCAGTCAGTCCCCACGCGCCCAGCCATTCGCCGCCGGCGAGCTTGGGAATGTATTTGTGCTTCTGCTCGTCATTGCCGGCAATGAAAATGTGGTTCGAGCACAGGGAAGTGTGGGCCGCCACCGTGATCCCGACCGAGCCGTCTACGCGCGACAGCTCCTCGACTGCGGTGACGTACTCGATGTAGCCCATACCCGCGCCTCCATACTCGGTGGGGAAGATGGTGCCCATCAGACCCAGCTTGCCCAGCTCCTTGATAACGTCGAGCGGGAAGGTACCGGGCTCGTCCCACTTCATGACATTGGGCGCAATCTCGCGCTCGGCGAAGTCACGCACCATCTTCTTCAGTTGCAGCTGCTCATCGGAAAGCTGGAAATCCAAGCGGTTCCTCCGGGATATTGCCTATTCAGAAGGGAAACGGCAGACGGGCCGCGGCGCAACAGCGAAACATGCGGTTATAACACACTAAGGCTGGAGATTCGAAATGCTGCGCCCGTATGATAGGAACGCACCTATGGCTGCAATCCGCGAGCCTGCACTTGCCAGCTCGACCACTACCGTTCGCCACTGGCGCTCGCGTACTCACGCCAACTTCTTGTTGATCCTGCTTACGATTGCCGGCGGGTTGCTGCGCTTCTGGCATCTCGGGGGGGAGAGCTTGTGGCTTGACGAGGGCGCCACCGTGGCCCTTGCCCGGACCTCATGGCAACACTTTGCCTGGGTGTGGTGGCACGGCGAAGCCAGCTTGCAGACCATCTACTTCCTGCTGATGCGCGGGTGGGTCCACGGCGGCCTAAGCGAGGCCTGGCTGCGTTTGCCGTCGGCGTTTTTCGGTACCGTGTCGATCCCGCTGCTCTACATTGTCTCGCGCCGCTGCTGGATGGGGACCTCGGAGGCTCTGGCTGCTGCTGCTTTGCTGGCGTTCAGTCCCGCGCATGTTTACTACTCGCAGGAAGCGCGCAGCTATGCGTTGGCCATTGCGCTGGTGCTGTTGTCCACTTATTTTTTCCTGCTCGCCGTGGAGAGAGGCGATGGCCGCGATTGGGCGCTCTGGACCGTATTTGCGATTGCGGCGTTCTACACCCACTACTTCACCGTGTTGGTGCCGGCGGCGCAGGCGGCCTCATTGCTATTCAAACCTCGACCCGCGCCCTGGCGCAAGGTTGCCCTCTGCGGTGCAGTGGTTTTCGCTGCCGCTGTCCCGGGGCTCACCTATGTATTTCGCGCCGCGCCGGAAAACCTGCACTTCGTCTGGATGCCGCGCGCCGATGGGAAGCAGGTCTGGCATTTATTGATGTTCTTCGGCGGCAGCGGGGTAAAGGTTGCGCTTGCGCTCGTCCTCTGGACGCTAGGGGTAGTGGCGATCGCGCGCGCGCGTCGCATCGCGCCGATCCTGTTCTGGCGCGGGTGCCTGGTCCTGCTGTGGGCCGTTCTTCCTGCCGTGATCCTGGGGCTGATTTCACTGCGGGAACCGATGTTTCTGCAGCGCTACATGGTGTTCTCATTACCCGCGGCTGTACTGCTGGCCGGGTTGGGAAGCGGCTTTCTGCGGAAGTGGAAACTGGGGATTGCGCTGGTGATCGCGTTGTGCGCCGCATCGCTGCCCAGCATTGCCAAGCAATATCGCAAGCCGCGCGAAGACTGGCGCAGCGCGACCAACGCGGTGCTGACAAATGCCGCGCCGGGCGATGCCGTTGCCTTCTTTCCGTTCTACACCCGCATCATGCTCGACTGTTACAGCGCGCGGGTCGGCACGGCGCCCCCGCTGCATGTCTTTGCGCCCGGCTTCTATGCCGTCGGGGAAGATGATCGAAACCTGCTGGCAGAGCTGGACCGCAATCCGCACTCGTTTCGGCACGTGTGGCTTTTTTTCGCAGGCGCGAATCCGGCGGATGCCGATCGGGCCGCACAACTGCAAGCCAAGCTGCAGGCAATCTTTGGCCGCCCCAGCGAGCGGAAGTTTGCCGATGTGGAAGTGCTGGAGTACGGGCGGTAGAGACGGATAAATGCCGCAGCCCGCCTGAATTCCGTGTGTCGGTCAGTCAAAAAGCGTGTCGCTGATGAAACGCACGGTTGGCCGGAAAAGCGCGAAACTTAACGGCTTAGACGCTGGCCTAAAGGCCAGCTCTACCCGAACGGCTGCTCGGACAGCGACGCGGTCCTCAGAGACGTTATTTCCGCCCTGCCGGTCCCTTAGGCTGTGGCGTCGGCGAAGCCTCAGCGTTCGCGGCAGCAGCCTGTGCCTTGTCGGCCGTCGAAGCCAGTCCCAGCGCCTTGCGCACCTCGGCTTCCAGTTTGGCGGCGATGTCCTTGTTGTCCTTCAGAAACTGCTTGGCGTTCTCGCGTCCCTGGCCGACGCGTTCGCCTTTGTAGCTGAACCACGCCCCGGACTTTTCCAACAGGTTGGCATTCACCGCCAGGTCGATCAGGTCGCCCTCGCGCGAGATGCCTTCGCCATACATCATGTCGAACTCGGCCTCGCGGAAGGGCGCGGCCGTTTTGTTCTTAACGATCTTGACGCGCGTACGCGAGCCCGTGACGTGATCTCCGTCCTTGATGGCAGCGATGCGCCGGATGTCGATGCGAACAGAGGAGTAAAACTTCAGCGCGCGTCCGCCGGTCGTCGTCTCCGGGTTGCCGAACATCACGCCGATTTTTTCGCGGATCTGGTTGATGAATACCAGGCAGGTATTCGACTTGGCGACGATGCCGGTCAGCTTGCGCAACGCCTGCGACATCAGGCGGGCCTGCAGGCCGACATGGCTGTCGCCCATTTCGCCATCGAGCTCGGCCTTGGGGACAAGGGCGGCGACGGAGTCGACCACCAGCACGTCAATGGCGCCCGAGCGCACCAGGGCTTCGGCGATTTCAAGCGCCTGCTCGCCGTAATCGGGCTGCGAGACCAGCAGGTTATCGACATCTACCCCCAGCTTCGCGGCGTAAATAGGATCGAGGGCGTGCTCGGCATCGACGAACGCGGCCATGCCCCCTTGCAATTGTGCCTGCGCGATTACCTGCAGGGCAATGGTGGTCTTGCCCGACGATTCCGGACCGAAGATTTCGACCACGCGTCCGCGGGGGAAGCCGCCGACGCCAAGGGCAGCGTCGAAGGAAATCGCTCCCGTGGAGATGACGGAGATGGGCACGACCGCGCCCTTGCTCCCCAGCTTCATGATGGAGCCCTTGCCGAACTGCTTTTCGATTTGCGACAGCGCCAGGTCGATGGCCCGGCCTTTTTCGGTCTTTTCGTCTGCCATGAAGTGCGCTCCTTGGCTGCCCCGGTCCCGGCATGGCTTTGCCTTGACGGCAGCTCGCTAAGATTGCAAATGGGTCAGTGAGGCAGCGCCGTGGGAGTGGGCGGTCCGCGTCAAGAGCGCTCGAATACTGACCGAATCATTATACAAGAGTAAATCCTACGAGAGCGAAGAAATAGCGAACCTAGGGAAACCAAAGTATTACTACCTTCGTGTCTCACATCACTTTGTGAGCTGGGGCACACGGGTGATGTTCGAGGCCGATAAAACGCGGCGCTTCATGAGCGTCGAGCGATCTATTACCACGTGAAATATTAACGTATAAGTACAATTCAAAGTCTTGCGGTCCTCCAGCCTTACTTTGAACCGGGCAGCGTGTAAGTGAGATCGTAGGAATGCTTGCCGCCCGCCATGGTGATGTCCATCTTGCCTGTGAGCCCCTCCAGCTCGCCGGTGCCGGAACCGGGTACGACGGTGATGGTGAGCTGCGGGCTGCCGGCGGTCATGGTGCCGCTGTGCTGGAGGACAAAGCTGCCTTTGCGGCCGTCTAATGTGCCGGTGAAGCTCTCCAGCGCGACATAGCCGCCCGAGGAGCCTTTCGCGCCGCTGCCGGCGGTCAACATTTCGCCCTTGCTGCTGCCTTCCAGGCCGCCGTGGAACTGCTTGTCGAGCGTCATGCGGCCCAGCGGCGGGTCGGAGGGTTGCGGCGTCAACTTAACCTCCAAGGTTCCGGTCGCATGTGCCACATGTTGCTCCTGATTGGCTGCCGAGCCTGCGGGAGCGGTTTGCGGCTGCGCGAAAGCCAGCAGCGCAACCGACAGCCATATCGCAAGCGTAACGGGAATTTCGATCCAAGGTTTCATCATCGTTGCAATCCTCTTGCGTTGACAGTTCACCGTTTCAATAGGTCCACCGGCTGGCGCACATCGGTCACGCGGAAATAGTTCGCCAGAGCGGGATAGCGTTGCGCCACGGCTTCATACATGGCATACGCCACGTTGCGATAGGAAAAGTGGCCGGCGGCGCCGGTGCGCAATTCGCTGATGTAGAGCGCCTCGGCAAAATCCATTTTGAACAGCGTGCGCTTGCGGAAGGCCAGCGGAATGACGTATTCGGACCTTTGTACCGACTCGTCGCTATTTCCCGGCGGGTGCCCCATCCTTTCGTCGTCGTTTGCCGAAACGGTGGGAGGCATCATGGCTCGAGCCAGTTGCTTGGCCGTTCCTCTCGCGCGCTCCATCGTCGCCTGATAACGCCCGGCCAGACCCGCGTCCGCGATCTCGATCGGCTCCTCATAGCCGTGTGCGGTGGTGTACTCCTGCACGATCTGCACGCAGCGGCGATGGCGGTGCATATCGCGAAAGCCGCCAATGTCCATCAGAATGTCGAAGCGGAAGCGCTGGCCGGCACAGAAGGCGCGCGCGACCTCATCGTGGCGGCCGCGATAACGCAGGCCCATGTCGACGATCTCACGCCGTTGCGCATCCGGCATCGCCGCGACCGCCTCGCGAACCTGCCGATAGGGATGATGCGAGTACTGATAGAGCAACGTGGCCGGCAGTTCGACCTCCAGCGGGTCGTCTTCCAGCAGGTCCACTAACGGCGCATCCTGGATAGCAATGCCGGCCAGTATGTCTTCAGCAGCCGCGGACATATCGCGGCGAGTCTCGATTTCGTAGGCATTCGGTTCGGCATACTTCATCAACGTGGGCGCGACGCGCACCTCACGGCGCAGGTATTTCGCCGTTTCCCCGGACGCCTGCGGAGCTTCCCGCCCGAAGCGCTCGAGCAGTTCGCGCATCTGCGCCTCACTCACGTTGTACGCCGGCTCCTGGGCGGCGCGACGCAGCAATTCTCCCAGCCGCCGCACCTCGGCGTGCGTGTGCGACAGCAGGCGCGAGACCTGGTTCTCCAGCGTCCGGGCGCTGACGATCTGGCCCAAAGAAGTATTTGTCGCCAGAGGCAGCAGGTAGCGCGAGATGTCGAAGGCGCGCGCGCGCAGGGTGCGTTCATAGGCCTCCTGCTTCATCTCCGCCGGCTTGGGGGTTCGCTCGCGCAGATACTGAAACATCTCTTCGGAAAAATGCCGGTATTCGGCAAAGAGATGATCGACCGTGTCGCGGTAGAGCGTGCGCGCGGCCTCATCCTGGCCGAAGTCCGGCACGTAGTAACCGCTCTTCTGGAAGTCCTGATAACGGGTGGAGCGCTCCTGGCCGTCCCAACGGGGCTCGTCGACCACAACCGTCGCCCCCAGAATGGAAAGCCGCTCAATGGCGAATGCGATATGCGCGAGGTCGGCGATGCTGCGATGCCCGTACTGGAAGTAGAACGTGTTGAGGAATTTCTCGGCCTTCTGCTCGCTGATCTCGGACAGCGATTCGCGCATGGAGAGCGCCGAGCGCGAATACTTGGCCATGCCATAGGCCTGCACTTCGGGGTCGGCGCCATGCACTGCGTAAACCTCGGTGCTGGGCTGGTGAAAGTCGTTACCGTTCGGGGCGGATTTTTCGCCGAGTGACATTGGGCTGAATCATATGCGGAGCGCGCGCGGCGAACAACCTCCTGGGCTGTGCGAAACCCGAGGAGGTTGTAAGGGGATGTGCACCGACACTCGCGAAGCGGCGTTCGTCTGCAGCCGATCCGCAATAAAAAGCGGGTACGAGCCTTGGTAGTAGTGATTTGGGCTGTGCGACACTTCCGCCAGCAGTAAGAGGCGCTAGGCCACCGCAGCAAAGGATGGTAGCAAAGGGGGCTATCACTTTGCTGCGGGGCTAATCGCACTAGGGAATGCGCGTCACCGATCTACAATGCGGCTATGCGCAGGCTGTGCTGGTGCGGGTTACTGGTGCTCAGTATGCCTGCACTGCTGCCCGCCGGCGATAAGGGCAGATGTCCCACCTACAGTCCTCCGCAGTGGCTCGCCGAATCCAAGCCTGAAGCGAAAACTAAGCCGCCCTTCGCCGATGCCGACTACGTGGGACAGGTGCGGGTGCGTTTTGTGGTCAGCGATAAAGGTTACGTCTGTATCGCGCAAGTCATCCAGTCACTCAACCAGCAGGCCGACACGAAAGCGTTGGCCGCGGTGCAGGGTTGGCGATTCGCGCCTTCCGTGGAGGGCCGCCGCCCCGTAGCTTCGCTGGCCACCGTCAGCTTCTTTTACTGGCGCGATGCAAACCGGCATGTAGTCGCCACTCACGTGATTACACCCCTGTCTTCGCTGCCGTAGCCGGGCGGAGGTTTATAATCGCAGGTTTGTGACTTCCCTGTGAGGCGATCCGAATGGCTCAAGTACAGATGGCGGCGATTCCAGCGCTGAAAGACAGCTTTGCGCAGCTGAAAACGCGGATGGAGAAGGCGGTAGAGGACTTTCGCAAGGAGATGGGGGCGACCCGCACCGGACGCGCCAGCGTGCATATGCTCGACAGCGTAGTAGTGGAAGCCTACGGTTCGCAGATGCCGTTGAACCAACTCGCGAATGTAAGCGCTCCCGAGCCGCAGCTCATAACCGTACAGCCCTGGGACGTAAGCCAGATTGGCGCTATCGAGAAGGCGATTCGCTCTGCCGACCTCGGCTTGAATCCGATGAACGACGGCAAGCTGGTGCGCGTACCCGTGCCCGCGCTGACCGAAGACCGTCGCAAGGACATGGTGAAGCACCTGCACAAGGTGCTGGAGGAGCATCGCACCGCGGTGCGCAACATTCGCCGCGACGGAAACGAATTAATCAAGAAGGCGATGAAGGAAAAGAAGATCACCGAAGACGAAGAGCGCGGCGCCCTGGAACAGATCCAGAAGTTGACCGACGACGAAATCAAGAAAATGGAAGAGCTGGCCAAGGGCAAGGAGAAGGAAGTGATGTCAGTGTAGGCCGGGACCCGCTCGCTAAGCGTACGCGGATGCAAAACCAGCTTTGATTGCTAGCTGTTACGACGGTCCACGTTCCACGCCACCTTTCCGGAAGCAGGAGTTCGATGGGAGTGGATCATACCGCAGAAGAAGAAAGCGGAATTCTACGCAGGCTCCTCTCCGATAACGGGAAGTAAATTGCTCCCCAGCCCAGGCAAGCGATCCAAACGGCAATGATGCTATGTTGCTCGACCTCGGCGATCTCCGCATCCGCGACTGGCGTAAGGATGACCTGGAATCGCTGCTGCGCTACGCGAATAACGCGAAGATTGCGGCCAATCTTCGCGATCAGTTTCCTCACCCTTACACGCGACGCGAAGGTATCGACTACCTGAACTACGTTCGCTCGATGGATGTCCCGCTATCATTCGCCATCGAGCTCGGTAGCGAGGCCATTGGCGGAATCGGTTTTAAGCAAGGTATCGACATTAGCCGGCTGAGCATGGAAATGGGTTACTGGCTGGGCGAGCCCTTCTGGGGTCGAGGCCTGGCTACGCGAGCCGTGACCGCGAGTTCCGACTGGGCGCTCGACCATTACAAAGTGGTCCGCCTCTTCGCGACAACTTTCGCTCACAATACCGCCTCTATGCGGGTGCTGG
>DASRGM010000213.1:0-7048 GCA_035651035.1 Terriglobales bacterium | reverse complement strand
TCGCGGGCGTGGTCGATTTGCAACGACTTCTGGAAGGGCGGCGTTTGCGGCTGGGCAGGCTCGTCCAGGCCGCGCAACCCAACCTGCAACGTTCCCGGCTGAATGCCGGCCGCGTCCAGCACATCTTTCAGGCGTGCGCCGGTCCAGCGGGCATTGCCCATCGCGCCGTTGCCCCATTGGCCGCCGGGAACTCTGGGTTCGAAGAGGCTGCGCGAGTTTCCCGAGCACTGGCACAAACCCACAAGAGAGACCGGTTCGAATTGCTTGCGCAGATCGGCGAGCGAGAGGCTCAACGGCTTGTTGACGTGTCCCTCGACCTCCAGCCGAAAGCTCTGGGCATCGACGGTGGTGGGAATTCCCGAGAGATGCCAGCGCACGAAGAAGGCATCGTTCGGCGTCAGGTCGCTTTCGAAGTACTTGAGCGGCGTTTCTAGCTGCGGCGGGCGATCGGTCAGCAGGATGAGGTCGGTTTTTTGCGGGTAGCGCGCGAGGGTAGGGGCCGGAGCAGGTGAGCCGTCAAGGACCAATCCTGGTTCGATCTCAAACGTTGAGCCGAAAGCACGCCGGGCGGCGAGCACTCCGCCGGCCATCATCATCGCCGAGAGGAAACGGCGGCGGTCGAGGACGCGTTCAGGTTGGGATTGTTGCATCGGCAACAAAAAGACTAAAACAGACCTTCATGCCTGCGCACGAACCGCCTATCAAATAACGAAGTTAATATTGGTGCCCAGGTTCGCCCTTACTTTGGGCGAACCTGGGGCACTATGACTTAGTTCTTCCTGCCCAGCGCCGTGCGATAGCGCTGGATCAACGCGTTCGTCGAGCTGTCATGCTTGAGCTGCGGCGGGGCATCGCTTTCCAGCTCAGGCACAATCCGCTTGGCCAGCACCTTGCCCAATTCCACGCCCCACTGGTCGAAGCTGTCAATGTTCCACACCGCGCCTTGGGTGAAGACGTTGTGCTCGTAGAGCGCCACGAGCTTGCCCAGCGCGCGCGGCGTGAGCTTGTCCACCAGGATCATGTTGGTGGGCCGGTTGCCCTGGCAGACCCGGAACGGCGTCTGGAAATCGGGCGAGCCTTCCGCCTTCAGCTCTTCTGCACTCTTACCGAAGGCCAGCGCCTCGGCCTGCGCGAAGACGTTCGACATCAGCAGATCGTGCTGGTGCTTCAGCGGGCTCAGCGGCTGGCAGAAGGCGATGAAGTCGCACGGGATAACCTTCGTGCCTTGATGAATGAGCTGATAGAACGAGTGTTGGCCGTCGGTGCCCGGCTCTCCCCAGATGATCGGCCCAGTCTGCCACTCGACGACGTTGCCCTCGAGATCGACGTGCTTGCCGTTGCTCTCCATCTGCAACTGCTGCAGATAAGCGGGGAAGCGCCTCAGGTTATCGGAGTACGGCATGATGCCGACCGTCTGTGCGCCGAAGAAGTTGTTGTACCACACTGTCAGAAGTCCCATCAGCGCGGGCAGGTTCTTCTCCAGCGGCGTGGTGCGGAAGTGCTCGTCCATATCGTGGAAGCCGGCCAGCAGCTCACGGAAGTTGTCGGGCCCGATAGCAATCATGTTGGACAAGCCAATGGCGGAATCCATCGAATACCGTCCGCCGACCCAGTCCCAGAAGCCGAACATGTTGGCGGTGTCGATGCCGAACTTGGAGACCGCTTCGCCGTTGGTGGAAACCGCGACGAAGTGCTTGGCGGTGGCGCTGTCGCTCTTCAGCCCGTCGAGCACCCACTTGCGCGCCGCTTCGGCGTTGGTCATCGTCTCCAGCGTGGTGAAGGTTTTTGACGAGATGATGAAGAGCGTCTCGGCAGGATCGAGATCATGCGTCGCATCATAGAAGGCGGCGCCGTCGACGTTGGCCACAAAACGGAAATCCATTGCCGGATCGGCATAGTCGCGCAGTGCGCTGTTGGTCATCTCCGGGCCTAGATACGAGCCGCCAATGCCGATGTTGATTACGGTCTTAATACGCTTGCCGGAGTGGCCCTTCCATTCGCCGCTGCGCACGCGGTTGGCGAAAGCCGACATTTTGTCGAGTACTTCGTGGACTTCTGCCACCTGGTCCTTGCCGTCGACCATGATCTTGGTGCCACGCGGTGCACGCAGCGCGACATGCAACACGGCGCGATTTTCGGTGTTGTTGATCTTCTCGCCGCGGAACATGGCATCGCGCCGCGCCTCGATACCGCGCTCGCGCGCCAGCGCGACCAGCAGCTTCACGGTTTCGTCGGTGATGCGGTTCTTCGAGTAGTCGAGAAACACCCCGACGCCCTCGACGGTGAGACGCGTCCCGCGCTGCGGGTCATCGGCAAACAGCTGCCGGAGATGGGCGTTCTTGATTTTCTCGTAGTGCGCCTGCAGGTCTTTCCAGGCGGGCGTGTCGATGGGGCGCTGGGCGGCTATCTTGGCTTCGGGCATGTTTGCTCCTCTTGAAAAGCTGAATGAGTGCCTTTATGTGGGACAGAGGCTTGATCTAACGTCGGGGGAAGCACCGCTTCAGCGGTGATCGTTTCTGAAGAACTGGTGCCCCAGGTTCGCGGCCCTCGGTTGGCCGCTAACCTGGGCCCACGTTAGCCCAACCGATGGGCGAACGTGGGGCACCACTTGCTTCCCACTACTTCAGCGCTTTGCTCTTGCTCTCGATTGAATCCAGCAGGTCCTTCCACGAATCCACAAACGCTTTGGCGCCGTCGCGCTGCAGGTCGGCCGCAAGCTGCGTGACGTCAATACCCGCGCGGGTAAACGCCATCAGAGTCTGTTCGCAATCCCCGCCATCGCGCGGTACCACGCTTCCAGCTTTGCCGTGGTCGGCAAACGCCAGCAGCGTCTCTTCCGGCATGGTGTTGATGGTGTTCGGCGCGGCAAACTGCTCGATATACATCACGTCCGATGCCTTCGGGTCCTTGGTTCCGGTGCTGGCAAACAGGAGCCGCTGTGGCCGCGCGCCCAAGCCTTCCAGTCGCTGCCAGCGCTCCGATTCGAGCAGGTCGCGATAGGCTTTGTAGGCCTGGCGCGTGATAGCCGGTCCAAGCTGGTTGCGCAGCTCCGCGGGTCCTTTGTCCATTGTCGCCTTGTCCCAGCGGCTGATGAACAGCGACGCTACCGAGCGTACGTCGGGACTCAACCCGGCTTCGATGCGCCGCTCCAGCCCGCGCATGTACGCGTCGGCAGCTCCCAGGTAGTGATTGCGGTCGAACAGCAGCGTGATATTAACGGTGACACCCGCGAAAATCGCTTCTTCGATCGCGAACCTTCCTTCGGGAGTCCCCGGAATTTTGATGAAGACGTTGGGACGCTGTGCCTGCTTGTGCAGCTTCTTCGCTACCTCGACCGTCGTCTTGGCGTCATAGGCGAGCAGCGGAGACACCTCGAGCGAGACCCAGCCGTCGACTGTTGCCGTCCGCTGATGAACCGGCGCAAACAAGTCGGCAGCGCGCCGCAGATCGTCGATTGCCATTTCGAAGAAGGCGTCTTCGGTTGTCATGCCCGAAGACATGAGCCGCCCCATATCTTCGTCGTAGGCATCGCCCTTGCGCATGGCGTGGTCGAAGATGGTCGGATTGGAGGTCAGCCCGGTAATCGAACATTCGTCGACATAGCGCTTCAGCGTGCCGTTGTCGAGCATCTGGCGGGTGATGTTGTCCAGCCAGAGGCTCTGGCCCAGGTCGTCGTGCAATCGTTGCGTAGGTTTCATTTCAATCGGCTCCTACCCTTCTGATTCCCCTCAGGCGCCTTGAGATGCGGCCCGTTTCAACGGCACGAAATCCGTTTTTTTCATGTGCAGAATGTCGGCAATGCGCTTCACGGTATGGTCGGCTGGCGGGTACTTGGCGCTTGCCGCCTTATCGGCAGCGTAGTGTCCCTGCTGCACGAACACCGTGGTGACGCGGTCTTTCCAGATCTCCTTGATGGCCGCCAGCAGCCGCAGCTTGTCGTCCACCATCACGTAGTGCCGTGCGGGGTAGAACTTCTCTACCCAGTCCAGCTCGCGCTCTTTGTGAACGAAGATGAGCACGTTACCGCTGAAGGCGCGCCACAGCCCGGTCTGCTGCACTTTTCGCGGCTGGAAGACGGCATCGCCATCGGAGAGGATTGCCGCCTTGCCCCAGCGCCGGCACTGCTCCACAACGTCAAGCGCGCCGGGAAAGACGCGCTTGGGAAATGGGTAATCGATCAGCCAGTTGGAGACGCTGAGGAAGCGTGGATCGTGCATCTTCTCCAGCCGGTAGCGCTCGAGCGCGCCGAGGTAGTCGGCGTACCCCAGCTCCTTTCGCAGCTCTTCGTAAATTTCCAGGTAGCGCTGGCGCGCCGCTGCTCCGAATGCCCGTCCGATGTGGCCGAACAGGTCGTTCGACATGCGATCGTTGTCGAACAGGGTGTTGTCCACATCGAACAGAAACACCAGCTCATGCTCCGCTCCCTTGGAGGAGGCGGCGCGCTTCTTGTTCTGCAGTTGCGCTGCTTGTCTTGCGCTCATAGGTTAGTGTCCTGCCGCCTGGCTGCGAGCTTCGTCTTGCGACGGCTTGGGATCGATCCATGGACCGTCGGGGCCGATCAGTTGGGCGATCTCGTCCGGGCCCCAGCTTCCGGGTTCGTAGCCGTAGACCGGCGTCACGTTATCGAGCACCGGCTGCACCACACGCCACTGCGCCTCGACGAGGTCCTGGCGCGCGAACAGCTCGCCATGACCGCGCATAGCATCGCCCAGCAGGCGCTCGTAGGGCGGCATCTCATGCGCCGCATGGCTCTTTAACGTGAGCTCCACGTCCTGACCCGCCATGCGCTCGCCGGGCACCTTCACGCGCACGCCCATGCCAATGCAGATGTCCGGGCTGATGCGGAAGCGCATATGCGAGGAGCGCAGCGGCACCAGTTCGTGGTAGGTCTCGCGCGGAGGACGCTTGAACTCAACCACCGCCTCCATGCAGGTCATGGGCAGGACTTTGCCGGCCCGGATGTAGATAGGCACGCCTGCCCAGCGCCAGCTGTCGATGAAGCAGCGAATGGCAACGAAGGTCTCGACCGTCGATCCCGGCGCCACACCGGGGACGTCGCGATAGCCGTTGTACTGGCCGCGAACAATGTCGTTGGGCGTAAGCGGACGCACCGCCTTCAACAGCGCCGCTTTCGAGTCGCGGTCGGCTTCGTAGTCTTCGCCGGTCGGCGGATCCATCGTCAGGTTGGCGAGCACCTGCAGCATGTGGTTCTGCACCACGTCGCGCAGCGCGCCGGTCTCGTCGTAGAACTTGCCGCGATCCGTCACGCTGTAGGTCTCCGCCATGGTGAGCTGAATGCAGCGAATGTGGTCGCGGTTCCAGATGGGCTCGAAACAGGGGTTGGCGAAGCGGGTGTAGATGATGTTCTGCACCGGCTCTTTGCCTAGGTAATGATCGATGCGATAGATGGCGCTCTCGGGGAAGACCTTGTGCAGCGCGCGATTCAGCTCCAGCGCAGTCTCCAGGTTGTGGCCGAAGGGCTTCTCGATGACGGCGCGCGAATTGTTCGAGCATCCCGCCTTCTGCAAGCCGAGCGCGACGGTGCCAAAGAGGCTGGGCGGCACCGCGAGGTAGTGCAGCGGCGCCTGCGCCTTGCCGAGTTGCTTGCGCAATTCCGTGAAAGTCGCCGGGTCGCCATAGTCGCCGTCGACATAGCGCAGCAGCTTCTCCATCTTCTCCCACGCGACCTGATCGAGTCCGCCATGATGCTCCAGGCTGTCCTTGGCGCGCTCCTTAAGCTGGTCCAGGTTCCATCCGGCCTTGGCAACGCCGATGATGGGGACGTTCATGCCTTGATCACGAATCAGGTTCTGCAGAGAGGGAAAGATTTGTTTGTAGGCCAAGTCGCCCGTGGCCCCAAAGAATACGAAGGCGTCGGAGTGTCCGTTTTGCGTGCCGTTCTGCATTATGTTGTCCCCATTGAAGGGGCACGGCTTCAGCCGTGCCGTTCGCAAACTTATTGAATGATGGCTTTGGCCGCTGAGGGAGTGCGCTTCGTCAAACTACGAATTTCCTCAGCGGCTAGAGCCCGTCCCGTTTCACGCCTTGCGCCACGGCTGAAGCCGTGGCCTTTCAAGGCGTGCGATCTATGCGTTGGCGTCCGAAAGAAGCACGCCCCGTTTGGATTCGGCTAATTCGCCGCCTTAGCGTCGGCCATGGTTTTCTTCGCCGCGCTGACGACGTGCTCCACAGTGAAGCCGAAGTGCTCCATCACGACTTTCATCGGGGCCGATTCGCCGAAGGTGTTCATGGCCAGCACGACGCCATCGGTACCGGCATAGCGCTCCCAGCCAATCGGCGACGCCTCTTCTACGGTCACGCGCGCGCGCACCGATGGCGGTAGGACGCTGTCGCGATAGGACTGGTCCTGCGCGTCGAAGAGCCGCCAGCAGGGCATGCTGACTACGCGTGCCTTCACGCCTTCTGCGGTCAGCTTCTCCCATGCTGACATGCACAGCCCGACCTCGCTGCCACAGCCGATCAGGATGACGTCCGGCTTGCCTCCGGGCGCATCGGCCAAGGTATATCCGCCCTTAGCTACACCGCTCGCCGCCCCGAACTTGCTGCGGTCAACAATCGGGAGAGGCTGCCGGCTACCGATGATGGCGTACGGCCGCTCTTTCGACGTCAGCGCCAGGCGATAACCCTCGACCAACTCGTTGGCGTCGGCCGGGCGAATCACCATCATGCCGGGGATGGCGCGCAACGACAGCAGTTGCTCAATGGGCTGATGCGTCGGGCCATCCTCGCCCACGCAGATAGTGTCGTGCGTCCAGATGTGCAGCGCGGGGATGTCCATAATGGATGAGAGACGAATCGCGCCGCGCGCATAGTCGGTGAAGATAAGGAAGCCCGAACCGTACGCGCGAAGTCCGGTCAGGACAAGGCCATTCACAATCGACATCATGGCGTGCTCCCGGATGCCGAAGTGGAAGTTGCGGCCCTTGTAATTGCCGAGTGGCCCGTCCGCCTTGAAGTCGCCTGCGAACTCGAACTCCAGACGCGTCTTGGTGCTGGGATATAAATCGGCGGCGCCGCCCACCAGCCA
>DASRGM010000212.1:0-28685 GCA_035651035.1 Terriglobales bacterium | reverse complement strand
GCGGATGCCGCCGGGATAGCCCGTGTACCGGTGATAAACCTTGCTGTCGGACTTCAGTCCCGTCAGCCGCACCTTCTCGGCATTGATCACCACCACGTGATCGCCGGTATCCAGGAAGGGGGTATAGCGTGGACTGTCTTTGCCCGAGAGGATGCGTGCCGCGCGCGTCGCCAGCCGTCCCAGCGTCTGGCCTTCGGCATCAATGACAAACCATTTGCGCGCAATTTCCCCTTTGGGAAAATACGTTGACATCTTTAATGTCTCCCAGATTTGAAACCGCGAAAGAGCCGCTCGGTTCAGGCGCTGAATGCGCAAAGACCTTCAGGCGGGCAAACGCAGGACCGCGAAAGATTTAAGGATAGACGAAGCGTGGCGGCATGTCAATGAAAGCAGGTGCCACTAGGTAGTGGGTAAGTTTGAAATCTGAGCCGTGGAAGGGCTCGGCTCAGCCGTGCCGAAGCAATGGAGACTGGGAGTCCGCAAGAGCGCGTATCAGCGTCCCGGCGCAGCCGCTTCCACTTTCTTGGCAAACATCCGGCGCAGGCGATCATATTCGTTGATGGGATGGTCGTCGTCCAGTGCCGGCGTCTGCGGCGACAACGCGATGAGCCGTTGCGGATCGACTTCTTGCTTCAACATGAGATCGAACTGCTGCTCTGGGGTCTTTGCCGGTCCCCACTCCATCATGTCGGAAACCGCGGCGGGCGGCATGCGCGATACCAGCTCCAACGCCGTGCGCTCCGGTATGGGCCGCGTGCTGGCCAGCATGTGATATCCCGTGTCGCCATACATCGAAGCATAGACGCGTACGTAGGGAAACACTTCGGTCATCGCGCGCGTGGCGGACGCTTTGTCGGCCTCGTCGCCGGTGTATAGCCACTGCTGCAGGATGCCGTCGGGGCTGAGATGCGCCTTCACCAGCTCGTAGAATTCGCGCGAATAGAGCAGGCTGGAGCCTGCCGCGTTGATTGGCGGGGGCGGATCAATAATTACCGCGTCAAAGCGCTCCGACGAGCGGTCCAGGAAGCGCCGGCCGTCATCGACCACGATATGCGCACGCGGCGAGAGCAGCAGCGAGCCGCCATCGGGATGATAGTAAGTGAACATCTTAGGCACGCTGGGTACCAGCTCCGCTACCGTCACCGGTATGTCCCACGACATCGCCGAACGAAATGTAGTGCCCATACCGAAGCAGATAATGAGGGCGTTGCGCGGCGGCTGCTCTAGATGACTGAGCGTGAAGTGCGCCATCATCTTGGTGACCGGCGACAGCACCGTCATGCCGATGCCGTTCACCAGCAACATCTTCCGCATGCCGTCTCCGGTGGCGATCACGGTCGCCGTGCTGTCGCGCCGGACGACCGCGTCGCCATACAGAGCTTCGTAATCGCGAGTAAAGAAGAACAACGTGACGGCGGCGATCAGCACCGCGGCGCTGAAGGCGGTTTGGCGCGCAGGCTCGTCCTTGCAATTGCCCAGCATTGCCATGCCGAACCACGGGGCTGCCAGAAGCAGCAGGGAAACTCTTTCGCCGCAGAGCGGCAGCAACACAAAACCCGCGAGCAGTGGGCCGATAATGCAGCCCAGAACGTTCACCGCATACGCCCGCCCGGCGCGGTCGGGATCGCCTTCCGACCAGCGGTCCACCAGCATCGGCGTCAGGAACCCGATGATGCCCGCGAAAGGCGCAACTCCAAACAGGACCCGCAGGTCACTATTCATCGGCAATCGGCTGTCGGCCGTCAACAGCGGCAGCAGCCCGAAGAATCCCAACGAGATCCAGAGCAGCCGCATGTCGCGCTCCGGTCGCCGGCGGCTCCAGTTGCGATAAATCTTCGAGCCGATAAAGGTTGCCATCAGATAGGAGGCAAGTATGGCGGCGAAAGAGTAGACCACCGGCCCGACGTAAAACGTGTACAGCCGAATCCAGACCACCTCGGCGCCCATGGTGGCCAGACCGGTGGTAAACAGCAACAGTAGCGTGGAGCGATCGCGACCCGGTGCGTGGGTGCCCCACTCGTTCGCGGTCTTCGGAGGATGGGTGGGAGAGATCGATGCTTCAGTAGATAGGCGGCTACTTTGAAGCCGGATGGCTACCACCATCGCCGACGCAAAGATCACAACATTCAGCAGCGCGCCCGTGCGCAGCGTACCATGAAATCCGTAAAGCTCGATCAGCACCGGCGCCAGACACGCGCCGCCGACCGCGCCCACAACGTTGGCGAGATAGAGCAGGCTGAAAGAGCGCTGCGATTCATCGTGCCGATATTCCCGGATGGCAAACATGGCGACGGGAATGGTAGCGCCCATGCACGCACACCACGGCACCAGCGTTAGCGCGAGCCACAGCCCCGATAGCAGGTAGTAGCTTCCCGAGGAGACTGACACCGTGCCTGCCATCTGCTCGAGCAGGCGGCTGCCCCACACGAGTTCCAGCGGCACCACCAGCGCCGAGATGCCGATCAGCAGCTCGATGAACCCATACAGTCGAACCGGAGAGATCCGCATGCGCGCGCCGTAGCGACGGACAGCCACGCCTGCGACCCAGGAGCCCGCCCCCAGGCCGGCCATGAAAACCGAAAGAACGATCGAGACCAGGGCCGTGGTCACGCCGAATTTCGCCATCGCCAAGCGCAACCACACCAGCTCATACACAATGCTGCACAGGCCGGATAGAAAGAAGAAGAGGGAAAACCAGGTCATCAATTCGCCGCCATCACCGTTTTACGAGAGCCTACAGATTAACGCGATTGCCGGACGATGTAACTCGGAAACAAACCTCAAATGAAGGTGTGCGGCTCACTGTCGTAACGGCAGTCCGCTCAGCACCGCCTGCTGGCGCAGCACCAGGGCCTCGATTTCCTGCTTCGCCAGCGCCAGCATCTTCGCCAATTGCGCATCGTCGAACGGACGCCGCTCGGCCGTGGCCTGCACCTCCACCAGCTTCTTGCTGCCGGTGGCGACCACATTCATGTCGACCTCGGCGCGCGCGTCCTCTTCATAGCAAAGGTCCAGCATGATCTCGCCATCGACGATGCCGATGCTGGTTGCGGCAACGTAATCCCGAATGGGCGCGACCGACAGCGAGCCGGCTTCGACCATGCGCCGCATGGCCAACCCCATCGCTACAAATGCTCCGGTAATGGACGCAGTGCGCGTGCCACCGTCCGCCTGAATGACGTCGCAGTCGATGAAGATGGTGCGCTCGCCCAGCTTCTCCATGTCGGTAACGGCGCGCAGCGAGCGGCCAATCAGCCGCTGGATCTCGTGCGTGCGCCCGCCGGCGCGTCCCTTGGTCACCTCGCGCGGCGTGCGCGTCAGCGTAGAGCGCGGCAGCATGCCGTACTCGCTCGTTACCCAGCCCTTGCCGCTGTTGCGCAGGAACGGCGGCACCGTGCCCTCGATCGTGGCAGTGCAGATGACGCGCGTGTTGCCCAGCTCGATCAGGCACGAGCCTTCGGCAGTCGAGATGAAGTCGGGAATAATGTTCACCGGCCGCATCTGTTCAGGCGAGCGATTGTCGGAGCGGAAGATCATAGTTCAGTGGTCAGTGGCCAGTGGTCAGTGGCCAGTTGTCAGTTGTCAGTTGTCAGTAGCCAGTAGCCAGTGGTCCGTTGTCGGTAGTCGGTTGTGAGTTGTCGTTGTTACTTTTCGTTGTTAGTAGACCGATGCCTTACAAGGTGTCATCCTGAGCGCCGCGCGCCGTTCAATTTGGTGTCATCCTGAGCGGAGCGCCCGCGCAACTACCGTGACAACCGCGGTGTTTGCGGTTGGCGCGGTAGTTGCTCCGGGCGCGGAGTCGAAGGACCCCTATCCTCGCCGGATGCCCCCATCCTTTCGACCACCTTTTGGCGAAACTGGGAGAGAACATCCCCTACCCGCCCAGGTCTACGTGTTCGACGTTGTCCACCTGCCGTCCCAGAAAACGTGTGGCCAGTCGCTTGAACTTGTCCGTCGAATCCGTCACGTAGAAGCGAAAGGTGCGATGCTCGGTACCAGATGGCGCTAACGTAGCGGTCCCTCGACTCCGTTCGGTCGCTGTCGCGGCCTCACCTGGCTCAGGATGCCCGCCTTCGAAAGCGCCGGGTGCCCCACCCTTGTCGCCATCGTTTCGCGACCTGGTGGGCCCGCACTCGACCATCTTTCTCACCACCTTCGCCGTCGACTCCGCCGAATCCACAATCTGCATCCGCTCCGGCACCACCCTGCGCAGCAGTGGAGCAATCAGCGGATAATGCGTGCACGCCAGCACCAGCACGTCGGCCTCCTGCCCGGCCTGCGCCATCGCCTCGCCCAGATAGATTCGCGCCACCTGTTCGGTCACCGGATGCTCGATCCATCCTTCTTCCACCAGCGGCACAAACAGCGGACAGGCCTTCTCCAGCGCGCGCAATCCATACTGCTCAAGGGCGCCGAGATAAGCATGGCTCGTGACCGTCGCCTCGGTCGCAATCACGATCGCCACACCGCTGCGGCTGACCTCGGCCGCCATCGCCGCGCCGGGCTCCACCACGCCGACCACGGGCACGCGCGATGCCTCTTCAATCGCGGGCAGCGCCAGCGCCGTCGCCGTGTTGCAGGCGATCACCAGCAGGTCGATCTTCTGCGCCTCCAGAAAGCGCGTGGCCGCGATGGCGTACCGTGCCACCGTCTCCGCCGACTTCGTGCCGTAGGGCAGCCGCGCCGTATCGCCAAAATAGGTGTAGTGCGCCGGCAGTCGCTCGGCCATGGCCTTCAGCACGGTCAGCCCGCCCACTCCGGAATCGAACACTCCAATCCGCGGCAGCATCACCCGGCGCTACTCCCTCCCGGTCCGCCCGCGTGCAGGCGCGCCTAACTCGCGAGGCCATGACAACTCGGCCTGCCCGATACTGCCGGCCTCGTAGAACCTCCGCAGATCGGCGTGGCCCGCCAGCGTGTCCCGCTCCTGGCCGTTCACCAGGATCTTCACTCGCTCGATCTTGTTGTCATTCGCGTTCAAGGTTGCGACCAGCGACGCAATGGTCAACTTCTCCGCCAGCACCCCGGCGGGATGCGCATCGGCAAACGCGGAGTTCGTATCGACCACTGCCGTGTCTTCGCCCATCAGGTAAACCTGCCGGATATCCGATCCGGCGCCCACCGGATGCGGCGTCCCCGCAGCCAGATACTGCGCCATCAGTGTACGCAAGATGGCGCGATCTCGCTCACTGCGCTCGGCGGGAAGCACCACACTCACCTGCGTCTTGCGCACGGAGGCGTCACTGTCGTCGGCCACATATAGCGTGATCGTCTCCGGCGGTCCGTTGCCGGCAGGAGCCACCGCGACCTGCTGCTCCACAGCCGACTGCGCCTCGCGCGCAACCCTGCGATGCAGATGCATCGCGTAGATGCTCAGCCCCACTGCAGCCGCCGCCAGAACGGCAAACAGGATGACCAGCCTGCGGCTCACGGACGTACCTCCGGCAATTTCGAGCGGATGGCGGCAATTCCGGCGGCAATCGATTGCGCTACCTGCTCTTCATAGCGCGCGCCGGCAATGTTCTCCACCTTGTCGTCAGGCGGCGCGATCTCGATTGCGATAGCAGGAGCGGCGATGTTGTTCATCGGCCGCAGCGGCGCCGACTGCGTCAGATTGGGCAGCTTGCGGTTTTCCAGCTCCTCCGCCACCGAGCCCGCCGCCACGCCGCTCAAGTCGAGAAATGCCGCCTGCGCCGTCTCCCAGGGCAGAAATCCGCTGCGCGACAAATTCGCCGCCGGCAGCAGCGAGGTGAAGACGTGCACGCCTTGCCCGGTGTTGGCGGCATGCAGCGAGATGTAGAGCGCGGGACGCGCGGCGTTGGTGCTGAGTGCACGCTGGTCGAGCGAAATCGCCACATCCGAATTGCGCAGCATCGCCGCCGGAATCCCGCGGTTCGTCAGCTCGCGCGCCACGCGACGCGCCAGCGCCAGCACAACATCCTTCTCCAGCAGCGACGGTGTGATCGCAGCGCCATTGTCGGCTCCGCCATGCGCGGGATCAATGATCACCAGAAAACGCGGTGCTGCCGGCGGCTTCGGAGGAGCGGCTGCCGCCGGCTGCGAGGCCTGCGGGGGGGCCGGTGCGCTGGCAACCGGGGCCGCAGGCGGCGGTGGCGCCGCCGCCACAATCACTGTCTTCCCGCCGTCGGCGAAGTTGGCCAGCAGCGGAGCAGTGGCGCTCACGTCGAGCTCGGCCTCGCCATCGTGCTCCGAGAAGGTCGCGCCGGTGATCACCGGATCGTCGAACTTGTACGCCGCCTGTTCTCCGGCGACCACAGGCTCGTGACGGAAGATCAGGCGCACCCGCCCCGGCTCGGTTGCAATCGCCGGGTTCACCGCGATGGGAAAGCTCAGCACCAGTTTCGGCGGAGTGCTCTTGTCCAGCTCGACATTGAAGCGCGCAGCCACATCGCCGATGAACATCCGCCGCGCCCCCGCATGCAGTTGCACTGGCTTGGCCAGCAGCTTGCTCAGGATTTGCGGGACCGCGCTCAGCGGCACATAGCCGCGCCCGTTCTGCAGGACGAAGTTTGCCGGCAGCTTCAGGTTTTCGCCCAGCACCTTCGCCTTGTCCTTGCCTTCGTTAAATTGCGCCTCGACCGCGTGCCCGCCCGGCGGCGTGAACCGCAGCTTGTACTTCTTGCCGTCGGGCCGCGCGTCGATGGTGCCAAGCGGTTCCATCACATCGACCAGACCAACATACGGCACGCCCTTCACATCGATGATGGACGCCGAATAGTTGCTTTGCGAGGAGTAGATGGTGAGCTGCTCGGGCGTCTGCGCATGGACGCTCGCGTGACGCAGCAAAGCCGCCGTCGCGAAGGCGACCACCACCCCCAGGCTGAGGCACAGCCGCACACGCCGATCGGCCAGCGAGAACATCGCAATCATTCAATCAGCCTGGGAATCAAGCAGGATAGAACAACGATAATCGAGGAGACCACAGATGAAAAGCGTCGGTAGTGGCTCAAGTTGAAATCGTGTTCAACAGAATTGGGTGGCGCACGCCTTCAGGCGTGCATTGAGGCTCCAGTTTTAAGCTTCCGGCTTTAGCCGCTGAGCTGAGGGTTCGATTTACCTCAGGCTAAAGCGCGTAATCAGCCGTGCTTTGCTTCGCTCCGGCTCGCCTGGAAGCGCCAGCGATACTCGCCCGGCGCAACCCGTAGAACACGCTTGAAGGTGTTACGCATCGCGTCGGAGTTCCGGAAGCCGCAGGTCGTCGCGACCGCTTCCAGCGTCGCGTTGCTCTCCTGCAGCCGCCGCCGCGCCGACTCCAGGCGCAAGCTCTCGACGAACTTCGCGGGCGTCATCTTCATCTCCGCATGAAAGACGCGCGCAAAATTCCGGGGACTCATACCCACCCGCCATGCCAGCGCCTTTATAGAGAGATCTTTCCTGAGATTATCCAATACCCAGGCGCCAAGATCGCGGAAGGGTTGCCGGTCGCTGGCCTGCAGATTCAATGCGACGCTGAATTGCGACTGCCCTCCCGGTCGCCGCAAATAGAGGACCAGCTCGCGGGCCACCTCCAGCGCGATCGCCGACCCGGCGTCCTCTTCCACCAGCGCCAGCGCCATATCCATTCCCGCCGTCACTCCGGCGGAGGTGTAAACCTTGCCGTCGCGAACATAAATAGGATCGGATTCCACCTTCACGGCGGGATAACGCTGGGCCAGCAGATCGCAATACTTCCAGTGCGTGGTGGCACGCCGGCTATTGAGCAGACCGGCACGCGCCAGCAGAAACGCGCCGGTGCAGATCGATCCGACGCGCCGCAGCCGCGGTGCCATGCGCTGCAGCCATTCGACGACCGCCGCGTCTTCCCTGCCCGCCTCCACGCAAGCTCCGCCCACCACGAGCAACGTGTCCGCCGCGCCGCGCACCTGGCGAAAGGTGCGATGCCCTTCGAGGCGAAGCCCGCAGCTGGTGAGCAGCAGGCCTGGCTCGGTGGTCACAACCTCGATCGAATAGAGGGCAGGCGTGCCCGGACGTCTGCGCCCCAGGATCTCCGACGCTCGCGTGAACACCTGGAAGGGCCCAACCAGGTCCAAAATCTGGCTGCCCGGCGCTGCCAGCAGCAGGATGCGCCGTGTAGCGCTTATAGGCAGCCGGCCTGCATTGCCGTTAGAGCCATTTGTCGGGTGCCGCATCGAACGTCGCCTTGTGCCCCTGCGAGCAGAAATAATACGTCTTCCCTTTATAGACGGACTTGGGCGCAGTCTTGGGATCGACCTCCATGTCGCACACCGGGCAGAGCGGATGCTCATCGCTCGACACCGCCGCCTTCAGATAAACCGCATTGCTGGAAGGGTCGGTCCAGCCCCTGCCTTGATACTCCAACTCGTAAGCGGTGTCCTCGGCGACCTTGCGTCCGAAGTAGCGCTCCACGACCCGCAGCGCCAGGTCGATGCCCGAGGTCAGGCCGCCGGCAGTAGCCAGATTTCCCGACTCCACAAACCGCACTCCGCGCTGCACATGAATATCGGGGAATTTCAACGCCAGGCTCTTGTACGCGCCGTGATGTGTGGTGGCCGGCTTGCCCGCGAGCAGGCCGGTGCTGGCGAGCACGAACGCTCCCGTGCAGACCGACATCGTCACGTCGGTCGTCTTCGTCACTTGGCGAATCCAATCGAGCATTGCATCCGTCTGGCCGCTCTGCGCCGGGATGACCACGACCTTCGGTGCGGGCGCGTCGGCGAAGCTGTGGTCGGGGATGATCTTGATTCCGCCCAGTGTCACCGGCTGCGTGTTCTCGGCCACCGTGTAGGTCTGGAACGGCATCTGCTCGTCCATGCTGGAACCGCGGGACATGACCATCGCGGTGTTGAAGACCTCCCACGGCCCCGCGAGGTCGATCATCACCGTGCCTCGCGAGACGACGAATGCCACCGGAATCTGACCGTGGGCCGGCGGTGTGAGCGGGTTGGTGACCGCAGTTTCTCCGGCGCCGCTCTTGCTCTGCTCCCCTGCTTCCGAGAGTCCATACAGCGGACGGCTGATCGACGCCACGGCGGCCAGCATCCCAAGCGCTGCCGAACCTCCGACAAAATCTCTACGCTTCATCATCCACCTCATTCTTAGCGCGCTACGCGTGCTTTTGAGCCGTAGCGTAGCAATCTGTACGAAGGCATAACAGACAATGTTCAGCGTTTTTCTGCCAGGTGGGACGAAAGCCATCGAGCTGTGGCTCAGATGGAAAGAACGGGGAATCAGAATGGTGCGACGGCGAGAATCTCGAGCACATCGAAATCGTCGTCATCCGGTTTGCGAGTGAAGCGGACGCGAGCCTTCACGCGCGCGCTGAGCGAAAGGCGCTCCAGGGAGGCCTTGGGTAAGCGGTGATAGAACTCCTGCAGGTTCGCGAAGTAGTCTGGCGTGAGCCGCATCAGGGTCACGCTCAACTGGCGCCGTGGGACCATGCCGGGCGGGTACGAAGGCAGACGCGACAACGGAATGCCGAGATTGCGGCACATGCTGACGTCACGGTTGGTCGTGCGCACGCAATAGTCCATGTCGGCACACTGCTGGTCGGTCTTGCCAAGACAGAGTCGCTGCAGGGGCTGCGGAATCCAAACCAGATGAATGCCGTCTTGGCCATTCTTCATATGCAGAGACTGGACAAACAGAACCGCCTCCATCTCAGTGGACTCGGGCTTCGCCCCAGCGGATTGCGCATGCGCCACCCCCGGAGGCCAGACCAGCACGAATCCACACAGACCGAGAACAAGAAGACTCCTCACAAGCAAGCGTGGAAGGTTTGCTGACATAGCCAGAGTCGGACCATTCTGCCACAGAAAACTGCAAATCTGTTGACCCGCGCAAGACTAAAGGGTACTCTGCCGCTAGCACGAAAGGATTGCCGGCCATGGGAGCTTTGAAACGTGGTCTCTTGCTTCTGATCGCACCTCTGCTGTTGTCGGGAATCGCGCTCGCGCAAAACGATTATTCAGCCGAGTTTCACGCCAATGGCAACGGAGGCGTGCAAACCGCCGACCAGGAATTCCTCAGCAAGGCCGCGCAGGAAGGTACCGCGCGATTTCAGCTCGCCTATCTCGCCTTGCAAAATGCGAAGAGCGAAAAGGTGAAGGAATTCGCCCGGCAGGTCCTGGCCGATTACTACAGCTCGCAGTCTGAGCTGATCAACATTGCCAACCAGCAGTTCATGCCCCTGCCCACGCTCCCCGATGCCAAAGCTCAGGCCACCTTTGACTCGCTTTCGCAACTGCAAGGGGACGCCTTCGACAAGGCGTACATGCAGGCGATGCTGAAGGGTCAACGGAGCGACCTGGCGCAGTTGAAAAAAGAAGCCAAGGCCGGAAACAACCAGGCGGTAATGAATTGGGCCAACCAGAATCTGACGGCTCTGGAAGTCCAGTTTAAGGAAGCTGAGAAGGTCGCCCCCACCGTCGGGGTAGAGACTGCCGCAAAAAAAGATCAACCCAAAGATACAGATAAAGAAAAAGACAAGGATAAAGAGAAAGATAAGGCTGAGACTAAGCCTCAATCTCCGAGAATGCAGACCTATTGACCCTGTGGGTCAGCCGCAACCTCAACTTAAGTTCGCGTCGACCAACGTCGCGCCGTTCGCCTTCGCATAGAGCCGAACATCTGCCTACGAATTTATGGCGAGATTTTGTAGATGACGCCGCCACAGTTTGGCTCGTCGGAGCAGCTAGGAAACGCTCCCCCGTTGCTGGCAGTGCCATAGAGATTGCCCGAACCATCCAACGCCAGTTCGCCGGAAGGATAGCCGCCGTCGGTGCCGCCCGTGAAGGAATACACCACCGACTCGGTCCACTGCCCTCCACTGGATGGAGTCAGCTTGTAGACAGCGCCATAGCCAAACGCCCCTCCTCCGGCGAGGCCATACAAATTACCCGCAGCGTCAAAGATCAGCGGCCCCGAAGGAGTCGAAGCGTCGGCGCCCGCCTGGAAGGAATACAAAATACTTTCTGTCCAGGAGCCACCGGGGTTGTGGGTCAGCTTGAAAACCGTGCCTTTGCCGGCGGTACCACCTTGGGACGTCGTCCCGTACAGGTTTCCAGCGCTATCAAAAATCACCCCGAGTGCTGGATAGGCGCCATCGACGGAGCCGCCGTGGAAAGCCCACAGTTGCGTCTCGCTCCACTGCGCCCCTCCCCGGTTTTGTAGCTGGAAGACCGTGCCTACGCCATTGTCGCTGCCTCGGTTGGTTGTCCCGTAGATTGCGCCGCCACTGTCAAAAGTGAACCACGGGGACGGGTCAGCCCCATCGACCCCGTCATGGAAGGTATAAAGAATGAGTGTGTACCAGCCGAACACCGACTGCCGTGCCAGATAGAACACTGCTCCGGCACCACCGGAGTAAGTTGTGCTGACACCGTAGAGGCGACCCACGGAGTCGAAGGCCACCCCGCAGGGATCACACTGGTCCTGCCCCTGCATCCAATAGTTGGCCACAGTCAGGTCGAGCCATTCTCCGTTATTCGAACGCACCAGTTCGAATACCCCGCCCCCATGGCCGCTAATGCAATCGAAGGTACAGACGAACGTTCCATAAACGTCGCCCAGGCGATCAAAAACTACGGGCGTCCCAGGCGCGCCACCGCGAGCGCCCTGGGCCTCGAACCGCGTCAGCACCTGTTCCGTCCAACCGCCCGAGTTGGGCGTCAGCCGGAACACCGTGCCACAGCCGCTAAGAGGACAGTCCAGAATGCCGCCCCGCTCTGTGGTCCCGTAAAGATTGCCCTGGTGGTCGAAGGTTACTCCGGCGACCGGGGTAGCGCCATCGGGAGAATTTTGGAAGTTGTAGATGACGCTAAAGCTCTGCGCCCAACTGGTCGAAGAGACTAGCAAGCAGACGATGATTGTCAGAAAGATGACGCTGGCGAGCGTCAGGCGATTGATTTTCATGCTGAGCCTCATACCTCAACCGGGAAGCTTATTGAATCCCAGTTGCACCGAGAAGCCCCGCGAATGATTGGTTTGACCAACCGACACGGCCTTCTATGGTTATTCGTGGGCGACGCCGGAGCGTGCGTCGCAGTCCAGCAAGGCTCGTTTTCCTGAGGTATACCGAGGTCGAGAAAGGCGGTGGCATCGCCGATGAACCATCAACCTTAAAAGCTGCCACCAGCATCGAGGTAACAACGGCGGACCTTATCCCAATTCTGCTGCATTGTACATCGCTATCGGTCGAGTATATCAAAAAATAGCGCCCGATTGCCGGCATCAAGGCTGATTAACTCGTCATTGTTCCACCTCACACCGGCACAGACATCTCTGATCGCGAGCTCTCGTATGCAGTACGCTGCTTGCTGAGCGCGAGCGAATAGATGGTAAGCCCGCTCAGCATCTTGGGATAGAAGTCCGTGGACTTCTGCGGCAGTACCTCGCCGGCAAAGGCGATGTCGCGCACCTGCTCCATCCGCACGGGGTTCATCAGGAAGGCGATCTGCGCCGCGCCCGAGCGCACCTGGTTCACCGCCTCTCCGGCGTCGCGAATGTACTTCAGGTGCTTCTGCGCCCGGATGTCCTCCTCCGACATGCCGAGGATCTCTTCCAGCAGCAGCTTGTGCAGTTGCATCACGTCGAGCTGCCGCTGCTTTTCGGAGAGATGCTTCAGCGCGGGGACGCGCGAGTTGTCGCGCGCGCGCAGCAAAAAGGCGCTCTGTGCGGTCACCGCCAGCAGTGCCGTGCGGTCCTGGCCCGCCTCGCGCAAGCGGCGCACGGCGTCCGCGGCATCGCTAAGCGGCCCGAGGTCCTGGATCTCGAAGTACTGCATCACCTGGGCGGATAGCGCCATGATGTCGAAGTTCTCCAGGCCGAAGACCACGCGGTGCGTCGGCAGGATCACCAGCCCGGGTGCATCCATGTTGACGAAGGCGATCATTACCCGCTCGTAGGCTGCTTCGGGGTCCGCAGATCCGAACTTCTGCCGCATCTCGTTGCGGAAGTTCAGCGCCGTCTCATAACGATGGTGCCCGTCGGCGATGATCAGCTTCTTGTCGGCCATCTTCTCGCGCACGGCCGCAACCGTCGCCGCATCCGACACCTTCCACATGCGATGCAGCACGCCGTACTCGTCGCGCAGCTCGACATCGGCAGCACGCTTCGGGGTCTCCGGCGCGCCAGTTTTTGGCTCGTTGGGATGAAGGTTCTGCGCCAGCAGCTTGCCAATCTCATCAGTCGGGTCGTCATAGACCATGAAAAGCAGCTCGCAGTGCGCCTCTGTTGCCCGCAACAGGTTCAGGCGGTCCGCTTTGGGCTTGCTCAGCGTCTGCTCATGGCGGAAGACCACCTTGTTCTCGTAGTCGTCCACGCGTCCCAGCGCGATGAACCCACGCCGCTCGGCTTCCGCGCCCGACGCATCGCCTGGCACTTTGAAAGTCTGCGAATAGAGATAAATGCTCGGCTCGGCGTCGCGCGTAAGCACGCCTTCGGCCTGCCACTGTTCGAGCGAGGCCGCGGCACGTGAATAGACGTTCTGCTCGCCCTCCGGCTTGCCAAGGATGACGCGCACCAGGTTAAACGGGCTGAGCTGGTAATAACGCTCCTGCATCGCCGGCGTGATCTTGTCGTAGGGCTGTGTCAGGACCTCGCCGGGCGAGACCTTTGCCAGGTTGTAGCGGAGAGCACGGAATGGAAGTATGTCTGCCATAACAGTCCTTATTCGAACCGGTAAATTAAGAAAGCGATCACATCAAGCACGTCAAAGCTCGCCAGACTTGCTCGAGAAATGCTTTGTAACAGGGCATGACTTCAGTCGTGCCGAAACAGCGTTCTTCTTCTCTAGACCCGCCTTCCCGCCGGCGACACACTCGGTCTCTCCCGATGATGCCGCCGGCGGAGGCCGGCTCTGGAATCTAAACCACCGTCATCGGCAGGACTGAAGTCGTGCCCTGTTACAAAGCTGTTCTTCGCCCGTTGCATCGGGCTTCGATCGGTCAGCTTCGTTTGGACGGCTTGCGCAACTCGCCCGGAAAAGCCAGTCTAGCAGCGAAAAAAGAAAACCATCATGACGCGCGTCACATCCATACGTGCAGCAACCCTGAAGGAGGGCGGGGGCGCATGACCAGCGGCCTTCCGCTGTGATACGATTCATCCACACGCCCCAGAGGATCCTATGGCCCGCGGCAGCATCAGCAGCCACCCCACCGCGTGCGAAAGCTACACGCGCCGCGGCCCCCGGGTGTTCGGATCACGCCGCTCCAAGCCCCAGTTTTCATATTCAAATCCCGCGACGCGACCTTCTTCCCGAGCATCCGTCCAAGCTAGTGTGCGCTCCCCGCTCCTACTGCTGTTAGCCACAGTTCTGCTTGCGCTGATGACCTGGCCGCTGCCCGCGCTGGCCCAGAATGACGATGTCCATATCACCCCGCGCGAGGCGCCAAAGCCCCAGCCGGCGCCCACCGATGACATCGACCCGTCGCTAAAGACGCATACCAAGCCCATCACTCGCGAGGTCGATCTCGTACTGGTTCCGGTCACGATCACCGACCCCATGAACCGGCTCGTCACCGGCCTGGAGAAGGAAAACTTCCTGTTGACCGACAACGGCCAGGAGCAGATCATCCGCCACTTCTCCAGCGAGGACGCCCCAATTTCGCTTGGCGTGATCTTCGACGTCAGCGGCTCCATGTCCGACAAGATCGATAAATCGCGTCAGGCCGTGGTCGAGTTCTTCCGCACCGCAAATCCGCAGGACGAGTTCTTTCTTATCACCTTCTCGGAAAAGCCCGAGGTCCTGGTGGACTTCACTTCTTCCGTCGAGGACATTCAGAACAAGCTGGTTTACGCCGTTCCCAAGGGGCGCACCGCCCTGCTGGACGCCATCTACCTGGGTATGAACCGCATGCAGCACGCCAAGTATGATCGCAAGGCGCTGCTAATCATCTCCGATGGGGGCGATAACCACAGCCGCTACACCGAAAGCGAGATCAAGTCCCAGGTCCGCGAGGCCGACGTGCAGATTTACGCCATCGGCCTGTTCGATCGCGACTTCAAATCGCCGGAGGAGAGCGAAGGCCCGGCGCTGCTCGACGATGTGACGGATGCTACTGGTGGCAGGACGTTTATCATCCATGACCCCAGCGAGCTGGCCGACGTGGCCACCAAGATTGGCATCGAGCTGCGCAACCAATATGTGCTCGGCTACCGTCCAACCAATCCAGCACACGATGGCAAATGGCGGAAGATCAAAGTTAAGCTGAATCCGCCCAAGGGACTGCCGCCCCTGCACGTGTACGCCAAAACTGGATACTATGCACCTACGGAATAATCGCGTTCTTCTTATATTGGGGCTGATCTTGCTCGCGGGCACCTGGCTGCCAGCCCAGACAACGGCCGCTCCCGCTCCTCAGCCGGACATGACCCAGCAGCCCTCCGGCACGCCGTCGCAGGCTCCGCAACAGCCTCCCGTAAACCAGAATCCGTCGCAGCCCGGCAATGAGCAGAATCCGCAGCAAGAGGCTCCGGCCCCCGCTCCCGCGCCCAATCAGCCCGGCGATACCGTGCAGGTTCCCGCCGGCGAGGCGCCCTCGGATCAGCATAACGATGTCTACATCTTCAAGAAGGAAGTCGATGAGGTCACGCTGCACGCCAGCGTCGTGGACGATCACTTCCGCCCCATTACCGGGCTGAACAAGAACGACTTCACTGTCTTTGAGGATGGCAAGCCGCAGAAGATCACCTACTTCCGCAACGAAGATATCCCGGTCGCCCTCGGCATCGTGATCGATAACTCCGGTTCCATGCGCGACAAACGCCCGCAGGTAAACGCGGCGGCCATTAACCTGGTGCGTACCAGCAATCCCCAGGACCAGGTCTTCGTCGTGAACTTCAACGAGGAGTACTTCCTCGACCAGGACTACACCGGCAGCATTCCCAAGCTGAAAGACGCGCTCGAGCGCATCGAGTCGCGCGGCGGCACGGCGCTTTATGATGCCGTGGTCGCCTCCTCCGATCACCTCAAGAAAAGCGGCGCGCTGGAGAAGAAAGTGCTGCTCGTCGTCACCGATGGCGAAGACAATGCTAGCCGCGAGTCATTGGAGCAGTCCCTGCGCCGGCTGGAAGAGCAGAACGGTCCGACCATCTACACCATCGGCCTGATGGGTGAGGAGCGCAGCAAACGCGCGCGCCGCGCCCTGCGCGAGATGGCCGAAGATACCGGCGGCGTCGCCTTCTTCCCGAAAGATCTAAGTGAAGTCGAGTCGATCACTACCCAGATCGCGCACGACATCCGCAACCAGTACACCATCCAATACAAGCCGACCGTCCCGCAGAGCCGCGGCGGCTATCGCAGCGTGAAGGTCACGGCCCAGGCGCCGGGATATAAGAACCTGCAAGTGCGCACCCGCAGCGGCTACTACGCCGGCCAGCAGCGCGCCTCCAACAACGGCCCCGGCAGCAAGTAAAGCAGTTTCGGGTTTTCAGTTCGGGTTTTCAGTTTCGAGTGTCGAGTTTCGAGCCGGGATGTTCCCGGTCCAGCGGGCCTTCAGGCCCGCGAGCTGCATCACCAAACAAAATAGCTGCTTGTCATCCTGAGCGCAGCGACCGCGCAACTGTCCTGACAAGCGCTTCTTGCTTGGCGGGACAGTTGCTCCGGTCGCGGAGTCGAAGGACCCCTACTTCGCCTGCCCGCCTCCGTCTCGCCCGGTGCCCGCGACCGCCGCTCTTTTGCTCGCCTGGGGATTTTCGTCCAATCGCCACAATGTAAACGCCCCGGCTTTCGGTGATCCCCATCACACCTTCGTCCGTCCCTCATCACACCCGCGTGTGATGCCGTGACGGAAGTCATAGTTCACAATCTTTCCAACACCTACATTGTTGGCTGTTCTACATCATCGGAGCCGCTCCCCAATCTTGCGAGCGCGCCTCCGTGGAGGAATTCTGCATGTCTTATCGCAAGCTATGGATCGCGCTCGGCGTCGTCATTGCCGCATCGTTCGCCGTGCTGGGAGGCGTCGGTTATAAGACCATCAATTCCGCGCCGCCCATCCCCGACAAAGTGGTAACCGCCGACGGCCGCGTGCTCTTCACCGGCGAGACCATCCGTGACGGCCAGAATGTCTGGCAATCTACCGGCGGCCAGGAGGTCGGCACCATCTGGGGACACGGCGCCTACGTCGCGCCCGACTGGAGCGCCGACTACCTGCATCGCCAGTCGATCATCGTGCTCGATCGCTGGGCGCGCGCCGAGGGCGCAACCAGCTACGGTGCGCTCGGGCCGGAAGCCAAAGCCGGACTGCAAGGCCGCTTGACCGCGATCACCCGCACCAATACCTACGATCCCGCGCGGAACGCCATCGTCCTGGACAACGACCGCGCCGCCGCCTTCGACCAGCTCGCCGCCTACTACGCCGACATTTACGGCAATGGCCGCAACGAATACGCCATTCCCGCCGGCGCGCTCACCGATCCGGTGAAGCAGCATGCCATGGCGGCCTTCTTCTGGTGGACCGCCTGGGCCGCCGGCACCAACCGCCCCGGCCAGGACATCAGTTACACGCAGAACTGGCCGCACGAGCCGCTCATCGGCAACCAGCCGACCGGCGCCGCCATTGTGTGGAGCGTTATCAGCTTCGTGCTGCTGCTGGCCGGCATCGGCGGCATGGTTTGGTACTTCGGCTCGAAACAGCAGCAACCGGCGCATGAGCCCATGTCGCGCCGCGATCCGCTGCTCGGCCTCAAGCCCACGCCCTCGCAGAAAGCTACGGTCAAGTACTTCTTCGTGGTCGCGGCGCTCTGGGTGGTGCAGGTCGCGCTGGGCGCCATCGTCGCGCACTATGGCGTCGAGGGCAACGGCTTCTACGGCATTCCGCTCGCCAGGTGGCTGCCGTATTCAGTCGCGCGAACCTGGCACTTGCAGCTCGGCATCTTCTGGATCGCAACCTCCTGGCTCGCCACCGGCCTCTACATCGCGCCTGCGGTCAGCGGCGTCGAGCCCAAGGGCCAGCGCTTCGGCGTGAACGCGCTCTTCGTCGCGCTGGTCGCTGTCGTCGTCGGCTCGCTTGCCGGCGAGTGGATGGGCATCGAGCAGAAGCTCGGCAACCTGTGGTTCTGGTTCGGCTCGCAGGGTTACGAATACGTTGACCTCGGCCGCTTCTGGCAGGTCCTGCTCTTCGTGGGGTTATGCTTCTGGCTGTGGCTGATGTGGCGCGGGCTGAAGCCGGCGCTTGCTCGCCGCGACGAAAGCCGCCCACTGCTCTCCCTGTTCCTTGTGTCCGCCGTCGCCATCCCGCTCTTCTACGCTGCGGGCCTGATGTACGGCCAGCGCAGCCCGCTCATTACTGCGGAATACTGGCGCTGGTGGGTGGTTCACCTCTGGGTGGAAGGCTTCTTCGAGGTCTTCGCTACCGTGGTGATCGCCTTCCTCTTCACCCGCCTGAAGCTGCTGTCCATCTCCACCGCCACGCGTGCCGTGCTCTTCTCCACGGTGATCTTCCTCTCCGGCGGAATCATCGGCACCTTCCATCACCTCTACTTCACGGGTGCGCCCAGTGTGGTGCTCGCCCTGGGCGCCGTCTTCAGCGCGCTTGAGGTGGTGCCGCTGGTGCTGGTCGGCTTCGAGGCATGGGAGAACATTCGCCTGTCGCGCGGCTCGGCCGCGGCGCCCTGGATCAGCGCCTACAAGTGGCCTATCTACTTCTTCGTTGCCGTCGCCTTCTGGAACTTCGTTGGCGCCGGCCTCTTCGGCTTCATGATCAACCCGCCCGTCGCGCTCTATTACGTGCAGGGGCTGAACCTCACGCCCGTCCACGGACACACCGCGCTCTTCGGGGTCTACGGCATGCTGGGCCTCGGCCTGATGCTCTTCTGCCTGCGCGCCCTGCGTCCCGGCCTGGCGTGGAAAGACCGCCCGCTGGCCATTGCCTTCTGGTCGCTCAACTTCGGACTGGTGGCGATGGTAGTGATGAGCATGCTGCCCGTCGGCCTCATGCAGGCGTGGGCCTCGGTCGAGTTCGGTACCTGGTACGCCCGCTCGGCGGAGTTCCTGCAGACTCCGCTCATCACCCGCCTGCGCTGGATGCGTATGTTTGGCGACACCCTGTTCGCCTTCGGCGCCCTGGTGCTCGGATGGTTCGTCCTCGGCCTCGTAACCGGCCACTCGTTCGACAAGAGCGCCGTGGTCGAGGAAGGCGACTATCTTGCCCGCGAGCTGGAACTGACCCACTCGCGGGACTAGCGTTCTGATGAAGTCGGGTGCCCCACTCAAGGCCATCGGCCGGCCTTGAGTGGGGCTTTCTTGCTTAGGGATCGTCACCCGAGGCACGGCGGGGCCACGGTCCAATCACCGGTGCCGGCCACCGCTCTCCGCCTTCTACCTTCGTTGGATTGACGGCGGCGATACTCGCGATAGGCTGGTAGGTTGGGCTCAGTTTGTCCAATGCCGCCGGACCAGTCCAGTGGCGAGCCTTCTCGGTAGTGGGTGGAGTTTGAAATCTCAGTGATGGAAGGGCACGGCTTTAGCCGTGCCGCAGCGGTGGAAGGGCACGGCTTCAGTGGTGCCGCAACGGTGGAAGGTCACGGCTTTAGCCGTGCCGAAAGGACGAGGATGGAGCGGGGGCTTTTAGCCCCGGTTGCCACGTCTAAAGCCGCCATTCATTGCCCGCGGTTTCGCCCGGGACTGAAGCCCGGCTCTTCCGCCTCCACTGACTCCAAACTGACCCACTACCCCGTTCTTTGAAAACTTGAACATCCGGGTTTTCGTGTTCCCCAGAGCCGGTCCCTCATTATTCTTGGGAGTCCGCCAACTGCTTGTTGCGCAATGTCTTACACGCAACTCCTTTGTTCCAAGTATCTTGGCGGTAAGCCTCGCAAATCATTGCAAGGCAGGCACTTATCATATTCCATAACCCGTTTGTTTTGAATATCTTGATTTAACTTATTTATTATCAAGAGCCAAAACAAAAAAATGTGGAGAAATGAGGAGCGGTGGCAGTCGCTGAAAAGCGAGTTCCGGCAGTCTACTGCAGGGCGAGGCACTCCGCCCAGGGATCCAACCTGTGCTCTGGCCAAGAGGCAAAGCCAAGCGCTGCTTGCTAGTCGCGAGCTTCCACCTGCAGCTCCGGCGTCGCTGCCGGCAGGGCGCGTGTACGGGTGCTGCGGGGCGGTGACGATCTGCTCCGTTGGGCCAACCTCGACCAACTCGCCGCGCTGCATCACTGCAGGTGTTTGGCCTCGACGAGCGGCATGCCGCGATGGTAGCAAATGCGCGTGCGCCAAAATCGCAAAGCGCAAAACCCCGCGCCAAATGCGGTTTGTTACCGGATTCTCACAGTCGCGGCACGCCACTTCACCAGACGCCGCGCCCGTGCCGCCTCATGCGGACCGCGAAAATCGCTGGAAAAATCACATCCCACAATGTGGCACATTCCGGAAATGCACAATATTTCGGCACGGCCCTGTGGATGAGCTGCACTCATCTGAAAACACAGAGGTTGCAGGCGCGATAATTTTGTTGACTCTGCCGGCAGGAGGAGTAAAACCACAATCGTTCTCTGACGATTTCTGGTTCTTCAATGCTGGCTGCAAGCTTTCTCCAGAGCGCAAGCGATGGAGCAACCGGCCAAACCGGGACCTTGAGCGGAAGCGACTGCCACGTGCCCACGGCGCAAAGCAGGACGCCACGCGAGATGTCGCTGGCAGCAGGCGAAGAGCCGAATCGGCAGAGGCAAGACGGAATCCCGAGTCGTCGCGCGTCGATCCGGCGTGTTGCGAGTCCGGCAATCCTCTGAGCAAGCGAGACGATACGCGAGTATTCGGCTGGCGAGCTTAACCGAGGCGCTGCCGTGACCCACCGGCGGAACGATTCGCACCAAGACGATCTCGGGATTTCCTTTTGTGCGCCGCCCTCCCCCTCCGCCCAGGCGCACTCGCCGTCCGCGCATATACTGCCTGCATGAATCGAACACCTGCTTCCTTCATCCGGCACTGGTTCGGTTCCGAGAACGGCCTCTCTGACCGGCTGATTCCGCGCTGGCTGTTTCTGCGCGGCCTCGGCCTCATCTACTTCTCCGCCTTCTACTCGCTGGTGTTCCAGATTCGCGGGCTGATCGGGCCGAACGGGATTCTTCGCGCCGGCGACTATCTCCAAGGTGTCGCCCGGCAGTTTGGCGGATCGCGCTTCTGGTTTGCCCCGACGCTGTTGTGGATCAGCAGCGGCGATCGCATGCTGACCGCGATTTGCTGGGCCGGAATGATCGCCGCGCTGCTACTGGTGTTGAATGTTTGGCCACGCGCGGCGCTGCTGGTCTGCTTTGTCTGCTTCCTGTCGTTTGTCGCCGCGGCCGAAGACTTCTCCGGCTACCAATCCGACGGCATGCTGCTGGAAGCCGGTTTCATCTCGCTGTTCTTCGCGCCCGCCGGATTTTGGCCGGGCCTCGGCCGCTCCAGCCCGCCATCGCGCGCCAGCCTCTTCCTGCTGCAGTGGGAGTGGTTTCGCATCTACTTCGAGTCCGGCATCGTGAAGCTGGCCAGCGGCGATCCCGAGTGGCGCAACTTCACCGCCATGGACGAGTACTACCAGAATGGCCCGCTGCCCACGTGGATCGGATGGTACGCACAACACCTGCCGCATTGGTTTCACGCCTTCAGCACCGGCGCAACCCTCGTGCTGGAGCTCGGCCTGGTGTTCATGATGTTCCTGCCGCGGCGCCTTCGGCTGGCGTGCTTCCTTATCGTGACCGTCTGGCAGATTCCGGTGATCCTTACCGCCAACTACACCTTCCTGAACTATCTGGTGCTGCTACTGGGATTTCTGCTGCTCGATGATCGCTTCTGCCAGCGCGTGCTTCCCGAGCGTTGGCGAATGCGAGTAGCCGCCAGGCTGAAGGGCGAGCCTCTGCCCGATGCGCGCCGCGCGCCTAAGCCGCCCACAGGCGAAGCAGCGGCATCCGTCGACGCACCTGCTGCTGAGCTCGCTTCGCCGCCCGCTGCGCCCTGCCACGCTGCCCGACCGCGCTCGCGCCTGCATCCCTTTACCGCATTTCGCCTGGCGCTGGTCAGCGTGATGCTCCTCTGGATCTTCTACGCGACATCGGTGCAACTGCTGTGGATGTTGTTCCCGCATCTGCCCCTGCCGGTCTCGCCGGTTGCAGCGCTCGACCCGTTTCGCATGGCGAACCGTTATGGCTTGTTCGCCGTCATGACGCGCGGCCGCTACGAGATCGAGTTTCAGGGCTCCGACGACGGACAGCACTGGAAGACCTACCCCTTCAAGTACAAACCGCAAGATCTGGCGGCGAAGCCGAGCATCTATGCGCCTTACCAGCCGCGCTTCGACTGGAACCTATGGTTCGCATCACTAGGATCGTGGCGCGAGAACCTACTGGTGCTCAGCACGGAAGAGCGGCTGCTTGAGGGCTCACCTGACGTGTTAGCGCTGTTCGCTGGCAATCCCTTTCCGGCAGCGCCGCCCAGAGAGATGCGCGCGGTCTTGTGGCAGTACTGGTTCACCAGTCTGGCGGAGAAGCGCACCACCGGCTTATGGTGGCGGCGAGAGCTGATCGGGCTCTATGCGCCGGTGCTGGCGCGCGACACCGACGGCAAGATCGTGGTCATCGAGTGGCCGCCGCCCCTGACGCCGCGAGAGTGATTCGTCCCCGGCACAGCACGATCCGGCCAGCATGTATCATGTCCCTTCGGCATGAAGCGACTCTTCGCCGCTGTGGTTCTCACAGTCGTATTGTGCGTGCTGGTTTGGCTGCTGCAACCGGGCAGGCAACTCATCGTCAACAACCCGCGGAAGTCGGACGCCATCGTGGTGCTGGCAGGCAGCGAAGCCGACAGTCGCTACTGGCACGGCATGCAGCTGCTGCGCTCAGGTTATGGGCAGCATCTCTTTCTGGACGCAGTCACTGGCGTCGATTTTGGACACTCGCTAACCGATCTGGCGCGCGATTTTGTCGCCCGTACCGCCGGAGCGAACGCGCCGCAGGTCAGCGTCTGCCCGGTTGAGGGCGATTCCACCAAGGACGAAGCGCCTCAGGTCGGCGCCTGCCTGCAGCGCCTCCAGCCCGCGCCACGCTCCGTCATCCTGGTCACCGACGACTACCACACCCACCGCGCGCTCGCCATCTTCCGCAATCGGCTGCCGCAGTATCGCTGGACGGTGGCCGCCGCCAACAACCCCGCTCGATTTGGAACGCCGTGGTGGAAGCATCGCGAGTGGGCCAAAACCTACCTGACCGAGTCGGAGAAGCTGCTGTGGTGGGATCTGTTCGACCGCTGGCGTTAATGAGGCCTGGGGATCGCAGGGACCTGCGAACCTGGCTATTGCTTAGCCGGCGCTTGCCGTTGCTGATCGAGGCCGGAGATCACCGACGCGATGAGTTTGTGACCGAACTGGCTGGGATGCACATCGCAGGTCGGCGGATTCGTCTGAGGATTGGCGGCGTTCAGCAATCCCGCCATACACGTGTTGCCCATAGCGAACGGATTATTGGTGGCTGCCTGAAAGGCGCTAAACACATCGGCAACAGCTGCGCCAAACTGCGATGCCGGAGCTGTGACTGCTGCGTTCAATGCCTGGATCAGCTCCGTCTCGAACTGGTTGGAGTAGTCGGTGGAGTAGTAGTTCACGATGACGATTGGTCCGGTGTAGCCGGTTGCGCGCAGACCCGCCAGGATATGCGACATGTTGGCCTCCGCCGTGGCCAGCACCTGCGGCGCGCCGTTACGGATGCAGGTCGGATCGTTGTTGCACTGCTGTTCCAGCAAGAGCAGGTCATCTGCGCCCAGCATAAGTGTCACCAGCGAAGTGTCGAGGTTCTGCCTCAGATACCCAGTCGCGTAGGCAAACTGCGTGCCGTTGAATGAGGTGTAGACGACGTGCAGCGGGGCTTGGCGGCGATATTCGTGGCAGCCATTGTCGGGCGCCACTGCCGAGAGAAAGCTGCTGGTTGTTTCTCCCGGACAGCTGGCATTCACCAGATTCAAGCCCAGGAGGATGCTGTCATAGTCTGCGTAGGAGACGAAATTTTCGGGGTAGAGGTACTCGAAACCTGCCTGATCGATGAAGCCGAAGGGCACGCTATCGCCCAGCGCAAGGAAATTGCCGGAGCCGCTTGCGCGATCTTTGGCCGTAGCGGATCCGACTGCAATAAGTACCGTGATGACGAAAACGCCGATTATTTTTATCGATTTCATCGCAGATTCCTCCCGGGGAAATTTCTCGCCGAGAAGCATAGCAGAAGCTGGACAGCTCAGTTCTATAAGGGCCACGCGCGGGCGGGAACACTATTTCGCGGCAGGATAGATTCCCAGCAGCTTTACGAACTCTGCGATTTCGGCAAGATGGTGCAGCGCGTTGCGCGCCGGCTCATCGTCACCTCTAAGCATGTCGACGAAGAAAACGTACTCCCAGGGACGACCGCGCATGGGGCGCGATTCAATCTTGCTGAGGTTGATGTCCCGCAGCGCAAACACGCTGAGGGCCTTGAACAATGCGCCCGGAGTGTTTTTCAGCGCGAAGGCAATGGAGGTCTTGTTCGCGCCACGCACCGCCCTGCGTGATTTGCCGATCAGTAGAAAGCGCGTGTAGTTCTGCCGGTCGTCTTCAATGCCCGACAGCAATACGCGCCCGCCATATTGCCGCGCCGCCTGCCGGGGTGCGATTGCGGCAGCATCGGTCAATCCTTCGGTAATCACGTGGCGCACGCTGCCGGCGGTGTCATAGAACGGCATTACCCGCGCGCGCGAATGGCTGCGAAAAAAGTCGCGGCACTGATCGAGAGCTACCGGATGTGAAAACACGCGCCGGATGTTTTGCAGCTTCACGCCGGGTGGAGCGATGAGATTGTGCCGTATGCGCAGATGAAGTTCGTCGCGGATGAACACCTCTCGCGTGAGCAGCAGATCGAAATGCTCCGCCACCGAGCCGGCAAGAGAGTTCTCGATGGGAACCACGGCCGCATGCACCGAGCCCTTATCGAGGCGCTCGAAAACTTCCGCCGAGCGCGCGCAGGGCACGACGGCAGCTCGCGCCAGCATCGTGGCTGCAGCTTCATGGCTGAAGCAGCCGAGTTCCCCCTGGATCGCTACTTTCATGAATGCGCAAGAGCATAGCAGAAGCGCCGGCTCCTGCCGGCGGGTTGCCCACCAGGAGCCAACTTGAGCAACTCGCATAGACTACAACCCACAGCTCACACGCAACCCTCTGCACCGAGATGCGCTTCCAATCAAGTGTAAGTTCGCAGCCGTTTGTCGCAAGCATGGGACAAACAATGGAGGTGACAAGATGCTCTGGACATTGTTCGTGATACTGCTGGTGCTGTGGCTGATCGGTGTGGTGAGCAGCTACACGCTCGGCGGCTTTATCCACATCCTGCTCGTGTTGGCCGTGATCGCGCTGATCTTCCAGCTGATCTCGGGACGCAGAACAGTTGTTTAAGAGCTCGTCGCCCCAGGAACGCTTCCGAGCTGCTTGCGGGCGGCGACTCTGATCTTATAAAGCATAACTCGGCCTAGGGCCAGAAAGGCAGTGCGATGGATAAGGACCGTGTGAAAGGTAAAGTCGATGAAGTGGCCGGACGCGTCAAGCGTCAGGCGGGAGAGTGGACGGGTGACACCGAAAGCCAGGTGAAGGGTGGCGCCCAGGAAGTGAAGGGCAAGGTTCAGAATGCCTGGGGCAAGACAAAAGATGCTATGCGCGATGTCTCCGACGACGCGAAACGTACGCATGACGAGCGCGAGACGGAGCATGAACGCCGGGCCGAGCAGGAAAAGCGCAAAGACGTCGCATAACCAAATTGCTTTAGCCGAAAAGGGCGCCCGAACCTGGGCGCCTTTTTTGCTGCCTTGCAAGTTCGATGACAACGGATACGGCACGGTCAACCGAAAATAGCGCACCGGGAGGAACGATGGTCGTGCCGCTATACTCCGTAAGTACTGCCGGGCCTTTGCGGCGCGAGCGGGTCAGCTGCTCGCGTTCAAACACAGTCGTTGGCAGCGCCCGTCCGCCAAACCAGACAGTCCGTTTCTGCGGTCGTGCCACAACATCGTTCTCCGCGCGAAAAGAATTCAGGCGCACCGGCGGAGACTTAATCCTGGCGCGCAGGCGAACCGTCACCAGTTCCACTTCGCGCTCGCGATCGTGGTAACCGTAGCGCGCCTGGTGTTCGCGATGAAACTCGGCTAAGCAAGCAGCCGAGTAGGGCACGTTCAGCTCGTATCCCTGGCCGCAGTAACGCATGTCAGCACTGCGTTGCAGACGCAGCTTGCCTTGCCAGCCTTCATCGCGGAACTCGCGTTGCGCCTGCTGCTCGAGGGCGTCGTACTGACGCTGGATGGCAGCCGCGGGAAGCCTCCGGCCAACCCGCAACATCACGGTCCGCGAGTAGTCCTTCACAATGTCGCTGACCAGAATGCCGTAGGCTGAAAGTCCGCCCGGCATCATGGGCACGAGGACGCGAGGAATTCCGATGCTGCGTGCCAGTTCGCAGGCGTGAAGGCCGCCGGCGCCTCCGAAGGCGACCAGGGTGAATTCACGCGGGTCGTGCCCGCGTTCGATTGAGACCAGCCGCAGCGCGCGCTCCATGCCCGCGTTGACCACGCGGACCACGCCTTCGGCAAACCGCTCCACCGACAGCCGCGAGCCTTGGCGCTTCAGCCACTCTTTCGTGATGGCGCGCGTGCGTTCGCGGTCGAGCGTGAATGTGCCGCCCAGAAACAAGTCCGGCTGCAAGCGGCCGAGCAGCAAATTTGCGTCCGTGACGGTGGGCTGCAGGCCGCAGCCATAGCAGATTGGGCCGGGATCGGCGCCCGCCGACTCCGGGCCGACACGCAGCGCGCCCCCGGCATCGAAGCGCGCCAGCGAGCCGCCTCCGGCGCCGACGGTTTGAATATCGAGGATCGGCACGCGTACCGGCAGGCCGGCAACTTCGGCCTCGGTATTGGGACGGGGCTCGCCGTCCACGAGGGCAACGTCGGTCGACGTGCCGCCCATGTCGAAGGTGATGACGCGCTGGAAGCCGCTGAGCCGAGCCACGGCTGACGCGCCGACTACGCCGCCCGCCGGCCCGGAAAGAACCGTCTTTACCGGCTGGCGCGATGCCGCTTCCACCGAGGTAATTCCGCCATTGGACTGCATGACAAAGACGCGAGCGGTTTCCTTGGTCTTCTGGCGAATGCCGGCTTCCAGCCGTTGCAGGTAGCCCTGCATCACCGGCTGCAGGTATGCGTTCATCACCACCGTGCTGGCGCGCTCGTACTCGCGAAACTCCGGCAGGATGACGTGCGAGAGCGACAGCGGCAGTCCGAGCTCCTCCAGCACGCGCCCGACGATCTTTTCGTTTTCTGCGTTGGCAAAAGAAAACAAGGTGCAAACCGCCAGCGCTTCGGCGCCGCTGGAATGCACGCTGCGCGCGAGCAATTGCAACTGCTCGCGCGATGGCCGCTGCAGCACCGTGCCGTCGGCAGCAACTCGCTCCGCAATGCCGAAGCGCAGCTCGCGCTCCACCAGCGGCGGCACACGCTGAAAGCTCAGGTCGTAGAGTCTGGGCCGATTCTGCCGGCCGATTTCGATGATGTCCTCAAAGCCCTCGGTTGTAATGAATGCGACGCGTGCACCCCGCCGTTGCAACAGCGTGTTGGTCCCGACCGTGGTGCCATGCAACAGCACGATTCCGGTCGCACCGGTGATCTGCGCGAGAGCTTCAAGAATGGCCTGCGACGGGTCCGCGCCGGTGGAAAAAACCTTTTTGATCCGCAGCTTGCCTCGCTCCACCCACACGCAATCGGTGAAGGTGCCGCCGGTATCGACGGCGAGACGTATTGGCGGCCGCGGCGCTTGCAGGCGGGAGGCTGGCATGGGCGTGGCTTACAAAGCGCCGATTCTAGCATCCTGCCGGCGGCTACAGCCGCTTTCGCATCTCCAACGCGTCGAGCGAATGGCTGGCGTAATATTCGGGAAGCACCCCGAGAACCTCATATCCCAGCTTGCGATAGAGCCGCAACGCCGGTTCGTTATTCACCGCCGTCTCCAGATACACCGCTGCGCATCCGGTCGCCTGCAGCCGCTGTTCGCAAGCCGACATGAGTCGCATGCCCAGCCCGAAGCGCCGCGCCTCGGGCACAATGTCCAGCGTCAACAGCCTTCCATATTTATGGCGAATCGAGTGCGCCACGACAAAGCCGGCGATTGTGGCGCCAGGGCCCGCAGCCGGGGTTGCGGCTGCCAAACGCTCGTCGTTCTCGGTTTCGAGTTCTGCGACCAGCGCAATGGCGTTGCGACTTCTCAGGAAACTGCTCAGCTCAATCTGGCTGTAGGCAATGCCGGGAGGAAAGCAGCGCTGGTCGATCTCCCACAATGTTTGGAAGTCGGCAGCGCGATAGTCGCGGATGGTGAACTGCGCTCCGGTACTATGCGCTGCCACGTTCAAGGCGGGCTCCCAAGCTGATGATAAGCGGGACGCAGCCGATGGCAAAGCGGCGTATCGTGCCGTATCACGCAGCCCGCGCCGCCGTTCCGCCCGGCTCCAGCATCACCTTCACCCAGCCCGGCTGCCGTTTGTCGAAGTTCAGATAAGCGTCGATCGCACCGGTCAGCGGACCAGTCTGCGTGAGGATTTCTGTGGGATCGACCACGCCGGCGCGGACCATGTCGACCAGCTTGGGGATGTACGCGCGGTGATTGCAGTTCCCCATCTTGATGCTGAGGTTGCGGTTCATGGCCTTGCCGATGGGGAAGGTGTACAGCGTCTGCG
>DASRGM010000211.1:0-17888 GCA_035651035.1 Terriglobales bacterium | reverse complement strand
TGAAAAGGTAAACTTGCCGCGACTGTACAGTTCTTGACCAATTTGCTACGCACTCTCCTTCAGCAGCAACTGCTCGGCGGGCGAGAACACGTACTGCCGGATCATCATCGTGCTCAGCAGCGAGGTCAGGCCCGACGAGGCCAGGATCATGGCGATCACCACGAACTGGTAGATCGCGGCGTAGAGCGGGTCGGCGCCGGAGAGCAGCATGCCGGTCATCAGGCCGGGAATCCACACGATCCCCAGCGAGCGCAGGTTATCGATGGCGGGAATCAGCGAGGAATGGATGCTGGCCTCGGTGTAGCCGGCGATGGTGCGCTCCGGCGCGGCGCCTAGCGCCAGCGCGGTCTCGATCTCGCCCGCATGCGCCAGCACCTCCGAGCGAAAACGATTGAGCGCGAGCCCATTCGTGTTCATCGCATTGGCGATGATCATGCTCCCCACCGGGATCAGCGAGGTGATGGCGGTGTCGATCACTCCTGCCCACGTCATCACCGCCGTTACCAGTCCGGCGCCGGCGGCGATGGAATAGGTGGAGACCTTGCGCGCGCCGGGAATGTTTTTCGCCCGCCGCGCCGAGATCGATCCCGCGGCGACGATCATGCCCGCCAGCAGAAACACGCTCGTCCAGCGCGGCGCCTTCAGTAGCAGCACCAGCAAGGAGCCGACCACCACGATCTGCACAATGCCGCGCAGCAGCGCGACGGCAGTATCGCTCTCCAGGTGAATGTTGCGCCGCCGCGCCAGCAGAATGACGGCCAGCGCCAGGGCGGAGGCGATCGCCGCCTGCGCGAAGCCCAGCGCAATCTGTGAGTGGAAGAGCGCTTTAAGCACGCAGCACCTCCGGGTAGAGCGGCGCTTCAGCGCCGCGTCAAAGTGCTCCCTTTGTCCGATCCCGGGCGGCCTTAGCCGCCGTGTGCGTTAATGCACACCCAGCACCTGCTCCGTCGCTCCAACCTGCATCAGGCGTCCCCGCTCCATCATGGCCACCCGCCGGCACAGACGCCGCGCCTGATCGAGCTCGTGCGTCACCAGCATGCAGGTGAAGCCGTCTCCCCCGGCGAGGCTGCGAATCAGCTCCTCGATCCCCACCTTGGCTTTTTCATCCAGCGCCGAGGTGGGCTCATCCAGCAGCAGGACCTCCGGCCGGTTCGCCAGAGCGCGCGCCAGCGAGACGCGCTGCTGTTCCCCGCCGGAAAGGTTGGCGATGTTGCGCGCGGCGAATCCGGGCAAGCCCACCCGCTCGAGCAGCTCGGCCAACTGTGCGTCGGAGAGCTTTTCGCCGCGCTGCTCCGGCCCAAAGCGCAGGTTCGCCGCCACATCGCCGGGAAACAGATAGGGCCGTTGCGTGACCATGCCCACACGGCGGCGCAACTCGCGCGCTTCGATACCGCGATAGTCCTCGCCGTCGAGAAAGACCGTACCGCCGGTCGGCTCATCCAGGCGATTCAGCAAGCGCAGCAATGAGCTCTTGCCCGAGCCGCTCGGCCCCACCACGCCCAGCAACTCGCCGCGCTCGACGCTCAGCGACACCTCATTTACGATCCAAGCTTCGCCCACCCGGCGCGACAGCTTCTCCGTCCGCAGGATCGCCGCGTCGCCGGCCGCATTCATCGTTCCAGGTGTCCGTAATAGATCTTGGTGTCGTACTCCAGGGTGACGTGGCCGTCGCTCTGGTTTTCGCCGAATAGCTGGGGCAGCTCCCGCATCATGGCCTCGAAGCGCTCCCCTGTTTTCGGGATATAGGAGGAGGAGAGCAGACGTCCGCGCAAGCCGTCGTAGTCCAGCCGCTGGTGATTGTGCTGCTGGATCAGCCTGATCGGGCTGGGCGCAAAGAAGCTCTCCAGGGCGGCATAATTGGCCAGATACTTGTGAGAGACCTGCTCGTAATCCACGCCGTGCTTGCGAATGAATGCTTCGTAGGCGCGCAGGAACGGCGTCGAGTCGACATCGCGGTCGTGCCAGACGAGCACAGTCCAGCCGCCGGGCTTGGTAATCCGGGCAAACTCGACGCGCGCTGCCGGGGGATGAAACCAGTGGAAGGCCTGCCCGGCAACCACAAAATCCATGCTGTCGTCCGGCAGGGTCGTGTGCTCGGCGCTGCCCTCCACCATGCTGAAATTGGGATAGCCGGCCAGGTACTTTTCGCCCGCCACACGCATCTCGCGATTGGGCTCGACCCCGAGAACGCGGTTGCCGTTTTGCAGGAAAATCTCGGCCAGCATTCCCGGGCCGCAGCCGACGTCGGCGATCAGGTGCTCGGGGCGCAATCCGCACGCCTGCTGCAGCGCATGTACCACATCGTGGGAGTAGTGAGGGCGGTACTTGGCATAGTCCTGGGCCCGGTCGGAAAAGCGGGCCACGGGGTCGCGTGTCAATGAGGCCATGGCAGGATGTTAGCATTTTGACGGCGCCTGGCTCTTAGCTGTTAGCGGTTGGCTCTTAGCCTTTAGCCCGTGCCGCGAGGGCAATCTTAAGAAGACTTGCGAAAGACGAATTACGTGGCGGCAATGCAAAAGCCAAATGGTAAAAGCCAAGCGCCGGAATCCCATGCCGGTTCCAACTGCCCCGCAGAATTCGTCCCTCGTTTCCGCAATTGCCGCCGCTATCCGCAAGGTTCCCCGCGGCAAAGTGAGCACCTATGGCGCCATCGCGAAAGCCGCCGGATACCCGCGCTGCGCACGGCACGTGGCACGTGTCCTGAACCAGGTGCAGGGCTTGCCCTGGCAGCGAATTTTGGGCTCCGGCGGGCGCATCTCGCTGCGCGGCGAAGCCGCACTGGAACAGCGCTTTCTCCTCGAGTCTGAGGGCGTGCGCTTCCGCGGCCGGCGCGTGGATATGGCAGCCTTTGAGCACCGTTTTGCTAAGTCGCGGCCGGCCGCAAGGCGACCCAAGACTGCCAAACCCCGCTCCGGGCGGAGTCGCAGATAGCCAACTGAAAAGCAAAAGTTCAGCCGCTCCACTTTCAGCCTGTCGCCGGACCAGGCTAGAGTCGCAACCTTAACCCCACCGCAGTTTCCACATTCGGCACCTGCGTACAAAGTTGTAGATTTGCGTGACGGCGGCGGCTCTTCCTTCCGACCCTTGCCGTAGAATGGAATCAGCCGTACCTATGTTGAAGCCGGGCCATCTCCGCCACCTTTTGTTCGCCGCCGTGCTCCTCTGGGGCGGCACACTCTTCGCGCAACACGCTCAGGGACGCGATCACACCGTCTTTCATCGTCCCGCGCCGCCGCCTCCGCCGGCAAGGCAACATGCTGCGACGCCGACCGCCGCAACTACGGCGAGCGCTCACAGCGCTGACGCGAGCAGGCATCATGAGGCAGCCTACGGTGCGCCTTACAACCCTCGCAATCCGCAGCCGCCGCAGCTCTCGACTCGTCCCCGGTAAGCCTCTCCCCAACCGCGCATTTTCGGGCACAATAGAGCGATGGAGATCTATTTCCTGCGCCATGCCAATGCGGGCAAGCCCAAGCTCAACCCTGCCAAAGACGAGCAGCGCCCGCTCGACAAGCTCGGCGTCGAGCAGTGCCACATTGTAGGACGCGCCCTTGCCGCCTTGAAGATCGAGCCGGACGCCATTATCGCCAGCCCATTGCGCCGCGCCCAACAAACCGCCTCCATCGTGGCTGAGGAGATCGGACACAAGGACAAGCTGGTTACCGACGACGCGCTGCGCCCCGAAGCGTCCTACGACCTCTTCCAGCAGTTACTGGCGCGGTACAAGGACGCCGGCGCAATCATCGTCGTCGGCCACAATCCCAGCCAGACCGAGTTCCTCAACCAGCTCCTCACCGGCGACGCCGCCGAAGCCGTCGAGCTGAAGAAAGGCGCCGTCGCCAAGCTGGAGAGGGACGGCGACAAGGCTGCCGTGCTGAAGTGGATCATGCCGCCCAAGGTGGTTAGCGCGCTTCAGCAAGGCTCGGCCAGGAGCTCGCGTCCGAAGACCCGCTCGAAGTAGTTCCTCTCCTGCTCGATCGCCCAAAGCTCCAGGTCGATGCGCTCCTGCGGGCGCGGCTTAAGCATCAGGCGCACCCGTCCATCCTGATGGATTCGGACTTTCAGTTTGGCGATGGCGGCGCGGCGGCCCTGATCGAGTGCGCGCGCCAGGCGCAAGAGGCCCACCGCCTTGGTCACGTGGATTCGGTCCACTCCGGGCAGAATGCGCATCACACGGTCGCTCGCGGTGGGCAGCGATTTGCCCACGTAGCGCGCAACTGCGGCAATAATGCGGCGCTGCAAAGGCGTGTAGCCGAAGATCTCCGAGTTGGAGATCACGTAGTAGGTATGCCGACGACGTCCTGAGCGGTTGATGTAAGCGCCCACCTCGTGCAACATCGCCGCGGCCTCCAGCCAGTCGGCGTACTCCGGCGGCAACTGATGCACCGACTGCATCCGCCGAAACAGCTCCAGCGCCAGATCGCGAATGCGCTGCGCAAACGCCAGATCAGCGCCGTAATGCTTGGCCGCGGCCAGCAGCGCATCGTGCCGCTCCGACTCCACCCGCTCTCGCATGGCGGTACTGGCGTGGTAGTCGGCCATCATCTGCGCCAGCAGGCCGTCGCGCAAACCAAGCGGCAGATAGCGGAAGCTGCGCAGCTTGCACAGCTGCATCAGCTCCGAAAAAACCATGGCGCCGGCGATGATGATCTCGGCGCGGCGCGGGCCGATGCCCGGCATGGCGCGACGCTGCGCCAGATTTCGCCGGCTGAGCTTCCTGGCCAGTGAGACCACCGCCGCCTGCGGCACCGTCTGCGGCTTGCTCTCGCTGTAGCCGCGCCGCTTGGAGGCGTACAGGCTGGAAAGCGCGGCGGGCGTACCGGACGTCGCAATCGTCATCTGAATGTGAGCGTCGGCAATGCGCCGATTGAAGCGCGAGATTTCGCGCTGAATCACCGCGCGCATCTGCTCCAGCTCGGCGCCCCGCGGCGGGTCGTGGCGCAGGAAGGTCTGCGTCAGCCGCACCGCGCCGATGGGCAGGCTGATCATCTCGTCGATGTGGCCGCTCAGCGAGAGCGTCAGCTCGCAGCTGCCGCCGCCCAGGTCGATGAGCAACGCGCGCGCGTTGGCCATGCGCGCGTGCGCCAGGACCCCCAGGTGGATGAGGCGCCCTTCTTCCAGCCCGGAGATCACCTCCACCTTCCAGCCGGTGGCGGTGCGCACCCAGTCGACGAAAGCGCGCGCGTTCTCAGCGTCGCGCAGCGCGCTGGTGGCGACCACCCGCACCCGGTCGGCGGCGTAGGTTTGGGTGGCGCGATGAAAGCGGCGCAGCACGCGGAGGGTAAGTGCCATTGCCTGCGGATCGAGCGCGCCCTGGGTGAAGACGCTCTGGCCCAGCCGCGTAACCTCGCGATCTTCGTGCAGCGTCTCCAGCCGTCCGCGTACGGCTTTCGCAATCTTCAGCCGCACCGAGTTGGAGCCAATATCGATGGCAGCGAATGTCGGCATGACGAGAGGTACCAGCTTATCAGGGCGCCGGGAAGTCGAGGGAAGGCGCGGTAGTGTCCTAAATCTCAACTTTAGGACACTGTAGAAGGAGCGGTAGTGGGTAATTCGTAATTCAAGCGCTTTTCGGTTTCGGGTGGAGCACGCCTTCTAGGCGTGCATGTCGCGGCCGCCATCGGGTGCGCGCTTTAGCGCCTGAGGTAAATCTCCACTTATCTCAGCGGCTGAACAGTTTGCCGAAAGACCCGGTGCGACAAGCCGTTCGGGCCTCAGGCGCGCGCGTTTTTGCTCCGTTACGTTGCTGATATATTCGACTCGATGTCGCCGTTTTCTACGACGAAGTCACCTCCGGGAAGCCCACAGCAGGCGAGCGGCGACGCCGGAATCACGAGCGACCTACCGCTCTGGGGCATCTTGATCGCGGGCGCGGTCCTGCGGCTCATCGCCCTCGGACAGAAAAGCTTCTGGCTTGACGAGATCGCCAGCATCGCTATTTCGCGTCGGCCATGGCCGGTCTTGGGGCATTTCCTGTGGCACGACGAAGCCAATATGGCGCTGTACTACGTGCTGCTGAAGCCGTGGCTGCATTTGGGATACGCCGAAGCCACAGTACGACTGCTGTCGGTGATTGCCGGGGTGGTATCGATACCGCTGATCTACGCTCTGGGAGCGCGGCTGTTCGGAAGAGGCACCGGCTTGCTGAGCGCCGCGCTGCTGTCGCTGAGCGCGTGCGCGATCGCGGTTTCGCAGGAGGCGCGCGCCTACAGCTTCCTGGTTTTGCTGGTTCTGCTCTCGACGTATCTCTTCGTGCGACTGGTCGAAAAACCGAGCGGCTCCTGGGCGCTGGCGTATGCCGTGGTCGCCGGAATCACCTGCTACTTCCACTACTTTGGCGTGCTGGTTCCCGCGGCGCACGCCGTCAGTGTTGCGGCGCTTCCCTCGCCGCGCCGCCCCTATCGACTGCTTCTGCTCGTCTGGATCATCATCGCGGCGATGGCCGCGCCCATCCTGTGGCTGATGCACGCGCAGGACATCGGCCATCTCTCCTGGCTGCAGCCGCCTTCGTGGCTGGAGCTGTATCACCTGGGCGTGTTTCTCGCGGCCGATGGCGGTAAGGCCGTGGGCGGCGTGATGCTGGCAGTCGAATTAATGCTCGCCGGGTTTTACCTGGCCGTATTCCGCGGCGCCTGGCGCAAGGGCGACGACGATCCGGTGCGCTGGCCTTTCGCGTTGACGCTCAGCGCCTTTGCCACCCCCATCGTTATCACTTTGCTGGTGTCGATCATCCGCCCCGCGTTCTACCATCGCTTTCTCATCATCGTGCTTCCAGCCTGGCTGCTGATGATTTCCGTTGCGCTGACGCGCATTGCCCATCGCGCGTGGCGCATGGCGGCGATTGTGGTTGTCTGCGGGTTGTCGCTGGCGACCACGGTGCTCCTCTACCGGCGCGCGACCGAGGACTGGCGTGGCGCCGTCACCTTCCTTGTCGCCAACTCGCGCCCTCAAGATCGCGTGCTGTACTACCAGTCGGTCGGCGAGTTCGCGGGCGAGAGCTATCGCGACTGGCTGCAGCCGGTGACCATGCCACGGCCTCAAGCCATCGGCATCAATGCCGCCGACACGGCCTGGCAAAGCTCCCTCGACCATGCCGCCCGCGTATGGCTTGTGCTCTATCGAGCAAAGCCGGAAGACGCCGGATTGCTGGCGATCGAGCGGGCGTTGAGCGAGAGCCATATCGCCGTCCGGCAGCGGCATTTTCACGATATAAATGTGATCCAGTACGACGCGCGATAGGCCATCGCAAATTCAAGTATTCTGGATGTGGTCTTCCTCTAGACCGGAAGAGCGCCATCGCACTTCTCTCGAAGCATCCAATAACGCATGGCCGACGCGCCACACGACCCACAATCCGAAGCTCTGCCGCCGGTGCTGGAGAAGCTCTCCCAGCCGGAGTCGCTGCGCGAGATTGTGCAGGATGAGGAGCAGGAATTCGCGGCGCCGGCATCGCCTCGCTCCAAGCTGGCGCTGGCGGTACGCGCGCTGCAACACCGCAATTTTCAGCTATTCTTCGCCGGCCAGCTCATCTCGCTGGTTGGCACCTGGATGCAGACGGTGGCGCAGTCGTGGCTGGTCTATCGCATGACCAACTCGGCGCTGCTGCTCGGCGCCGTCGGCTTCGCCAGCCAGATTCCGGTATTCATCATGGCGCCGGTGGGCGGCATCATAGCCGACCGCCGCAATCGCCAGCGCGTGGTGATCGGCACGCAGACCGCATCCATGATCCTGGCCGGAATTCTGGCCGCGCTCACCCTCAGCGGACGCGTGCAGGTATGGCACATCATGGTGCTGGCCGCGGGACTCGGCGTGGTCAACGCGTTCGATATTCCGGCGCGGCAGGCGTTTCTCATCGACATGGTAGGGCGCGAGGACCTGATGAACGCCATCGCCCTGAATTCGTCGATGTTTAACGGCGCGCGCGTCATCGGACCGGCGGTTGCGGGCATTCTGGTCGCCACCATCGGCGAGGGCTGGTGCTTCTTCGCCAACGCGGTCAGCTACATTGCCGTGATAGCAGGCCTGATGATGATGCGCATCCAGAATCCCGCCAAGCTGGCGAAGGAAGGCTCGCCGCTGCAGCACATCTTGGAAGGATTCGCCTTCGCCAAGAACACCGGGCCCATGCGCTCCATCCTGCTGCTGCTGGGACTGGTGAGCTTCGTGGGCATGCCGTACACCGTGCTAATGCCCGTCTTCGCCGACCGGATTCTGCACGGCGGCGCGCGTGGCCTGGGCATCCTGATGTGTTCCACCGGCGTAGGCGCGCTGCTCGGCGCAGCCAGCCTGGCGGCGCGCGTGGGACTGCGAGGGCTGGGCCGGCTGATTGCGCTGTGCGCCGTGGGCTTCGGCGCAAGCCTGGTGCTGTTCGCATTCTCCAAGATCTTCTGGCTCTCGACCGTGCTGCTGCTGCCCGTCGGCTTCTTCATCATGGTGCAGATGGCGTCGTCGAACACGCTGATCCAGGCGATGGTGCCCGACGATCTGCGCGGCCGCGCGCTCGCCGTCTACACCATGATGTTCATGGGCATGGCGCCGTTTGGAGCGCTGTTCGCCGGAGCCGCTGCGCATCGCATCGGCTCGCCCTGGACGGTTGCGGCCGGAGGCCTGGCCTCCATCGTTGGCGGCGCGCTTTTCTGGACGCAGTTGCCGGCCTTCCGTCGCGAGGCGCGCGAGCTGGTGCTGGCCCAGGGCATGATGGCGGGAACCCCGGCCCAGGGCGCAAATAGCGGCGGCTTATCGTAGGTCGCCGACGCGGCGTTGTGTTGCACCACGGAAGCACGGAAGTCGCGGAAGTTTTTGAATGTTTTGGAAGAAACCGCCTTTGACAAAATACATTTGTTCTTCCGTGTATTCCGTGCTTCCGTGGTGAACTCTTCTCCGGCGCGCAAAGAAGACGTCACGGAATTTTTCGGAACGAACCGCCTTGCACGAAAATACATTCCTTCTTCCGTGTATTCCGTGCTTCCGTGGTGAACTCTTCTTCGGCGCGCAAAGAAGACGTCACGGAATTTTTCGGAATGAACCGCCTTGCACGAAAATACATTCCTTTTCCGTGTATTCCGTGCTTCCGTGGTGAACTCTTTTCCGCCGCGCAAAGAAAAAGACCCGCGGCGCATGCGCTCAGCGGGTCTCTTCCGGTTAGCTGTTGGGATTGGCCTGAGGCTGTCCACTCTTAGTGGCCCCAGCGGCAGACGCCAAACTTCAGCCGTCTTGCGAGGAATTAGAGCGGAAGCCCTAAGCCTCAGCCACCTCACTTAAGAAACTACAGTCAGATATCATATTTTGGATCACCCTCCTTTCCAGTGTATTTCGAAATTAACACCCATCCCAAAACGCGTCAAATTGAGAGTTGGTGCAGGCATCATGCGTGCCAACAGCGCCCAGGACTACGTCCAGCCATAGCTCGGCTTGCGCGATTTACGCAGCAATCGCAGTCCAATCGCGACCCCCGCAAGCGCCAGACCCGCGGCAATGGCGATCCGCCCCAGCTTCGGCATGGGGCAGGCCGCCGGCTTCCGCGCTCCCGCAATATGTTCGGGACGAAAACCTACACCGACCACGTATCCCATAACGCGCTGGATTCCGGGGACAGCAACCATGGCCTTCAATTGCCAGGGCGCCTGGACCGGTCCCGGATTATTGAAGATCCCTTCCAGCGCCTTATGCGCATTCACCTGCACGAACTGGGTCGCTCGGGTCGGGAACTCCCGGCGCTGTTGCACCGCCGCCAATGAGGCCTCGGTGACGCGGCCCTTGCGTAGCGGATCGGCCAGCAGGTTAGCGGCAGCGACCGCATCCTGAATGGCGAGATTGATGCCCACCCCGCCCATGGGCGACATGGCATGCGCGGCATCGCCAATGCACAGCAGCCCCGGCCTGTGCCATTGCCGCAGGCGATTGATCTGCACCGACAAGAGCTTGACCTGCTCCCAGCCGGTCACCTCGTTTGCCCGTTCTCCCAGAAACGGTGCGATGCGGCGGATGTCCTCGCGAAACGCTTCCAGGCCGCGGCGTTGAATCTGCTCAAACATTCCTTTGGGAATAATCATTGCCGTCTGAAAGTAGCTGTCGCGATTGATGAGCACCAGCGCCTTGCCGTAGTTGATGTTGCCCAGCGACTGCTCGGGATCGTCGGGCCGGCGGCTGATGCGGAACCACAACACATCGATGGCCACGCCGAATTCCTGTACATGGAAGCCGGCGGCTTGGCGCATCCGCGAGTGCCGCCCGTCGCAGCCCACCACCAGGTCGGCCAGAACGTCGACTGGACCCTCCGGGCTCTGCGCCACCACGCCGCGCACACGGCCTCCATTCGTGATCAGGTCGATTGCCTCATGCTCCAGGCGTAGCGAGAAGCCGGGAAACTGCCGTGCCTTGCCGGAGAGGAAGTCGAGGAAGTCCCACTGCGGCATCAGGGCGACGAACTTGCACCGTGTGGGCACACTGCGAAAATCGGCCATGCGGAAGCGATACTCCCCGACCCTGCCGCCGATGTCCGGCAACTGCTGGTGCGGGAGCTTGAGGAAGTCTTCCAGGATGCCTAGCTCGTGCAGCACTTCCAGCGTCGAAGGATGCACGGTGTCGCCGCGGAAGTCGCGGAAGAAATCCTTGTGCTTCTCCAGCACAGTGACAGCAATGCCGGCGCGCCCGAGCAGGTAGCCGAGCATGACTCCCGCCGGCCCGCCGCCGACAACGCAACAAGTAGTTTCGATGGTTCGATTCGGCACGAATGAGGACCTCGTTGAGATGATTCGCCGCTTGCCAGCATACCGCAGCCATCCATCTGAGCGGCGCAGAGCTCGCCTTTAGCGTCTGCGTGACAACCCTATCGTCCCTATGGGACTCGGCGCGACGAGCCTATCGGGTAGAGCTGGCCTTCAGGCCAGCGTCTAAGGCGCGCTTTGTGGTTCTATGAGTCGGCTTTCAGCCGACGGCAGAGTGTCGCCCGCTAAAGCGGGCTCTCAGGAAAGAGGACTGGCGGAACGCGGCGCTGAAGCGCCGCTCTACCTGGTAGTTGCCATGGCTAGGGGTGGGAACCGCCTTTAGTGCTTGCGTGAGGACCCGATTTCCAACAGGTGATGGAACCAGGCAGTCGCTTTGAGACCGGAATGCAGCGCCGTAGGCGCCGAAGAGGTTAGCCCTGACTCATGCTCCTTCCATACTCTCCAGCGGCGTGCTCCACCCAGAAAAGAAAACGCCGGTGAGGGCTGATGCTCTCACCGGCGGTTGTTGTTAGCGGGTCCGCTACGGCTTTACTGAGCCGGGGCGGCCTTGGCTTTCCTGGCGCGGTGGTGCGCCGGAGCGGCGTTCCGAGGTTTCGGATACGCGTTTTCGCTCGGCGTGACCACCGATTCGTCGACCGGCGTGGTGTTCGCCAATGCTGCGCAGTTGGTCGCATCGTTCTCGTTGGCACCTTGCGGTATCCAGACGATGTCGGCAACCTGCGACTGACCGGTGCCGCTGCGCACTCCGATGCGGCTCGGGTCAATGCCCTGCTGCTGCACCAGGTACGCCTTGGCGTTCACCGCGCGTTGCGCCGCCAGATCCATCTTGTGGCGCTTCTTGCCGGTGCCCACCATCGGCGCCTTCTCGCCATCGGCGTAGCCGACGATGACGATCTTGGCGTTCGGGTCCTGCTTCATGCGGCTGGCCACATCATCCAGGATGGCCTTGGCCGTGTTGTCCACACGCCACGGACGCCTCTTGTCCGGGAACTGGATGGAGTTGATCTTGTTGCACTGCGGCGGCGGCGGCGGAACTTCGACCGTCACCGTGCAGGTGCCGTTGCCGCTCAGATTGCGGGCATCGGTCGCAGTCGCGGTCACCGTCACCGGTCCGGCAGGCAGCCCGGCGGTGTCCAGAGTGGCCGACGTGCCGGTGCCGCTGACGCGGCCGGCGCTCGAGGTGTACGAGTAATTCGAGATCTGCGAGTTATCCGGGCTGCTCGCCGTCACCGTGATGGTGGAAGGCGTACCCGACTGCACCGTGCTCGGATTGGCCGAGCAGCTCACTTGCGGCGGATTCATCGGCTTCGCCTTGACGGTGAAGTTGGCCGCGCAGGTGGCGGAGCCGCCCTTCTTCGTCTTGGGATCGGTGATCGTAGCGTTCGCCGTATAGCTGCCGGCCGCTACGCCCGTGGTGTCGATGTGCGCCGACTGCGCGTTGCTGGTGTCCAGCTTGCCGCCGTTGCTCGTCCACGCATAGCCGACGGTGTGCTTGGGATTGAAGTTGCTGCCCGTGGCGGTCACCGTCACCGGTTCGCCTTCGGTCACCTCCGTAGGCTGCGCCGTGCAGGCCGCGGTCGGCGTCGGGGTGTAGTAGTTGCCGATGTAGTACAGCAAGCCGGCGCTCAAGCGAACGCTATTCCACTGCGGCTTGGTTACGGGAATGATTTGATGATAGTTGCTGTAAATGTAGTCGGCCTGGGCAGCGCGAATGCCGATGTGGTGCCCAACGTAGTAGTCGATACCGCCGCCGGCGCCCAGGGCCGCATTCCACTGGTCGATGTAGGTCGGCGCTACCTGACGCACTGCTCCGGCAAAGACGCGGAAGAACGGCGAGAAGCTGTCCGTGTGGTACTTGTACTGCAGCCCGCCCAGCACGTAGTAGATGTTCTGGTCATCGGTGCCGAAGTGCTGGCTGCTGTCGACCAGCACGCCGAGGTTGTGCGCGAATGGCAGATAGTAGGTGAGCGATTCATCCACACCCGTGTTGTGGTCCTTGGTGGGAACGCCGAAGTCATAGTGTCCCGCTGGGTGCAGCCATGCATAGCCCGCGTAGACCTCCGCTTGCGGCTGGATGGTGACCTGCGCCGCAGCAAATGTGCCCATCAGGCATAGCGAAAAGGCAAGCGCAATCAGTGTTGCAAAATAGCGTGTCGGGACGACTCCAATACGCGAAGACATTCTTGATCCTCCGGAACTCAGTGGTACCGTAAGCAATTGGCCCAGCTCGGTGTCTCTAAATTTCGTGGTACAAGTGCAAGGGATATGTCCTGCTTGTAACAGCACGCAATTGTACAGCAACGAGGAAGATTAACAAATCTTTTATCTTGCAAATGCGGCTGATGGCGCGGAATTGTTTACTAAGTTTGTACTCACATTTTCCCGCGCACCCGCAGAGGTTACCAATTGCCGCCGGCAGGAAATCGCAATAAAACAGCCCCCGGCGCGCCCCGGAGTTTTCTAACCTGCACTGCGAAACAATTGAGTGACCATCTTACAGGCTTCTGGTTCATTCTGGGAAGAAACTAAAAAAATCGGGTAGCGGGTCGGTTTGAATCTGCGCGGTGGAGGGCTCGGCTATGCCAAAGTGAGAGCACGGCTTCAGCCGTGCCAAACCGAGAGCATGGCTTTCCCCGTGCCGAAGTGCGGGCGTGGCTTTCCCTGTTGCCGGAGCGGTGGAAGGGCACGGCTTCAGCCGTGCCAAAAGCTCGCCAATGAAACAGGGCTTTAGCCCCGGTTGCCGCGGCTACCCCCGCCGTAAATGGCCCATGGTTTGCCGGACTGAAGCCCGGCTCTTCCACTGCTACAAAAACTACTCCTAAATATTGCTGCGGCCGAGCAGCTCCAGGAATGACAGAACGCACTCGCATCGCGAGCATCGCTCTCGATAACTACTTTTACCGGTAGGCCTGCTGGCCGGTGGGATCGCCTAGCTCGAGGCTGCGCTGCAGGAATTTGCTGTGCGTGTGGCGCCAGACGAATTCTTTAATGTCGGGCCAGAACTCATCGAGGATGTGCCCTTCGGCCACGCCGCCCACGCCGATCAACGCGTTCTCCATCGTGCCCCTTACCGACTCATTGCGATACGGCACGTAGGCATTGGCGATTGCGGCTTCCGTGAATTGGCTGGCGATGACCGAAGTATTGATGACCGTATAGCCGGAGTCGCTGCGCCCGATGAAGGCGCGGCTGGCCGCATAGGCAAGCCGATTCATGATGCTGTGCTGGTGCGATGGAAAGTAGCGCGGGTCCTGATGGAACAGTGTGGGATAAACGAAGCCGCCGATGAAGGCTGCAGTCTCGGCGCCCGCGGCTGAGATCCCCAGCCGCTCTCCCATGCCCGGAAGACCGGTATTGAGCCGCGGATAAGCGCCCGTGGCCTGCGAGATCAGCGCATCCGACAGGATATTCACACCCATGCCGGCCGAGTGGCTGTTCCGCAGGTAGGCTTCGAGTTTCTGTTTGGTCGTCAGCGGGCGATACTCGGGCGCATCCGGCAACGGCTGGCCGGGAACGAAATTGCGCGCCATCTTTACCATGTTCTCGTGAGTGAAGCTGGCCTTCCATGCGGCAGCGGTGAACTGCCTGCTGTCAAACGCATAGTCGTTGGAGGCGCGCAGCAGCGGATGGCCGGCCGGCTGCGTGCACACCGCGCTCGACGGCAACGCCAGCGCCGCGTCATACATTGTGGCATCGGGAAGCAGGCGGCCCATCGATCCTGCCGTCCCGGCCGACAGCCAGTACACCGGCAGGGCGGAACTCCGCGTTGCGGAAGCACTGGCAAATAGCGTCGGCTGGGAGTTCCTGGACGCCAGCAGCATCTGTTGCCCCAGGAGCGAGGAGCCGCAGATCCCGAGAAAGAGGCATATGGCCATGCCCTGTTTCATATGTACTCGCTACGACTAGAGTGGCGGGCGTTCGTGCCTGCATTATGTAGGAAGTTGTTGCAGCAGGAAAGGGTGTTCCGGCCACAAGGATATTAATTTTTGGTTTTTGGCAACCCACATCGGCGAGATCGTCGTGCGCTTTCAGCGCCGGGACATACTGTGCTGGAGCCGTACGCTCCGCTCCGCCGCGGCCTGCATGTGGAAAACTTCAAGCCGAAACTTGCCTTCGGCTATGATGTCAAGATGTCTCTACGATTGCGGTCTGGCCTTGCGATAACGCTAGGGCTGATGATGGCGCTGCTGTCGGGTTGCAATGGTAAAACCAGGTCCAAATCTCCCACCGTAGTGGTACGCCTGGTACGCGACCTGCGCTCGATCTATGGCAATGAAATGGATCGCAGAATCCTGGATTTCGAAGGCAGCAACCCTCGCCTGCCCTCCGGCCAGCTCATCGTCATCCAAAGCGAGAGCGGCGACTACAAAGACATGCTTTCCAAGCAGACCGGCAGCAGCGACAGCGGCGACGTCATCATCCTGGATTCGGCCGACGATGCCCAGGCCAGTCCTGCGTTGCAGATTGCTTTGCCGCAGGCCGCCAACATCTGCGCTGGAGTGAAGGCGTGCCCCGCCAACGTCCCCGCCATCATTCCGCAGCAAGTGACCGGCGAGCGCCGGCAGGCGGCACAGACCTTCGTTGCTTTCCTGCAGAAATCACCGTAGCCCAAGGCGTACCGCTCTGGTGATTAGCAGTCGTGATTCCGCGCCGGCGTCTTTGAGCTACGCCCGGCCCTTCTTCGCTGCCGGCGGCGTGCTCTTCTTATCCGCAGTTCCCGCGAGCGGCAGCGCCTTGGTATCTGCGGCCCGCCACAGATACCAGCTGGCGACGCTGCGATAGGGCCGCCAGCGTTCGCCATAGGCCATCAGCTCCTTGGGCTTGGGCAAGTCGGCCAGCTTGCGCATGTTGGCGAAGCCTTTGCGCACGCCGTAGTCGTCAACGGGCAGCACATCGGGACGCCCCAGGCGGAAGATCAGCAGCATCTCCACCGTCCAGCGGCCGATGCCGCGAACCGCCACCAGCCGTTCGACCAGTTCCTCATCGCTCATGCGGTGCGCCTGCCTGGCCGTGGGCACCGTTCCGTCGAGCGTCTTGGCGGCCAGATCGCGGATGGCTAGCATCTTGTTGCGCGACAGCCCGGCCGAGCGCAGTAGCTCGTCCGACGCGCCCAGTATCTGCTCCGGCGTTGGAAAGCCGTCGACTAGCCCGCGGCGCGTGCGAATCCGCTTCGTGTTCTCCGGAAACAGCGCCTTCACCCGCGACATGATGGTTGCGGCAACTTTGCCGTTGAGCTGCTGGTAAACGATCGATTCCAGCAACGCGTCGAAGATGCTTTGCGTGGTCTCCTGCTGCAGCCGGCACGCCCCGGTTCGCGCGATGACGCGCGCCAGTTGCCGGTCAACACGAGATAAATGTTCGCAGGCGGAGGTGTGATCAAGTTTCTTCGGCATGGGGAAGTTATCAGTTATCAGTTGTCAGTTATCAGTTGTCAGTTATCAGTTGTCGGTGGTCAGTGGCCAGTGGTCAGTGGCCTGTAGTCATTTACGCTCGCAACGAATAGCAGTCCATTCAGAATTTTTCAAACCCCGCAGCATTCTCTAACACTGCAGCGGCTTCTGCCGTCCGTCAGCCGATCAGGTACCGATAAACTTCCCATAATTGCCTAGTCATGCGATCCCACTGACCGCTGACCACTGACACCTGACAACTGACAACTGCCTACTGATTACTGCCTTCTTCCAGCGCGGTAATCGTCTCCTCATCCACGTCCCACTTCTTCAGTATGCGAAAGATTACGCGGCCGGGAAAGCCGGCGCGGACGAGGGTGCGGAAAATGCGGGCAGCCTGCTTCTGGTCGACAGGTTTCGCCAGCCGGCGGCGGCGCAGGAACTCGCGCGCCAGCTGCTCCTCGTTGACCTCGTCATACACCGTCCCGACGGCGACATCGATGATGTCGGCATGCACGCCCTTCGTCTTCAGGTCCTGCACCACGCGCAGGCGTCCAAACTTCTCGTTTTCCTTACGGAAGCGCGAGTAGCTCTCGGCATAGCTGGTGTCGTTCAGATAGCGCTGCGCCTTCAGCTTGCCGACGACCGCTTCGATGAGTGCCGCGCCGTCGTCCTGAGTTTCCACGCGGTTGCGCAGCAGGCGCTTGATTTCCGCCACCGTCCGCATGCGCCGCCCCAGCGCGCCAATCGCGTACTCGTACAGCGACGCCTCATCGTAGGTCTTGCGCGTGCGCTTGAACGGCATAGACGAAATTATAGGGAATTCACGTTCCTGGATTGCGCTCGGGAGATCCTGCCTGCCAATAACGATGAGATCACCACGGAAACACGGAGAATACGGAAGCCGTCGCATCGAGAATTTTTTTCCGTGTCTTCCGTGCTTCCGTGGTGAATGCTTTCGGTTCACATCCGCCTCTCTGTCCTCCGGTATCATCGACAGATATGCCCATCGCCATCCAATGCCGCGGCCTGCGCAAAACCTACGAAGGCAAGGTCGAGGCGGTGCGCGGGCTGGACCTCGAGATCCAAGCCGGCGAGTGCTTCGGCCTGCTCGGCCCGAACGGCGCGGGCAAGACCTCGACCGTCGAGATCCTCGAGGGCTACCGCGAGCGGACGGGCGGCGAGGTGTCCGTGCTCGGCTTCGACCCCGAGCGCAACGACCGCTCGCTGAAGGAGCGCATGGGGATCGTGCTCCAGAGCGTCGGCTTCTACCCGCGAGCCACGGTGCGCGAGTCGGTCGAGCAGATGGCCGGCTACTACCCGCACCCGCGCGAGGTGCTCGAGACGATCGCGCTGGTCGGCCTCGAGGAGAAGCTCGACGCCCGCGCGAACCAGCTCTCCGGCGGGCAGCTGAGGCGGCTCGACCTGGCCCTGGCGCTCGTCGGCGATCCCGAGCTGATCTTCCTCGACGAGCCCACCACGGGCTTCGATCCGGCGGCCAGGCGCAACGCCTGGGACGCGATTCGCTCGCTGAAGGAGCTGGACAAGACCGTGCTTTTGACCACCCACTACCTGGATGAGGCGCAGGCCCTGGCCGACCGGGTGGCGATCATCAAGGACGGACGGATCGTCGTCGAGGGCGCTCCGCGGGAGCTCGGCGCCGGCGCCGGCGGGCCGCGATACCGCGTCGCCTACCGCAACGGCGACGGCGGCTTCGTCGAGCACGAGACCGAAGATCCAACGACGCTCCTGCACGAGCTGACGGGGGCCG
>DASRGM010000210.1:0-20643 GCA_035651035.1 Terriglobales bacterium | reverse complement strand
CCAGATTGTCCGCCGGGTGTTCAATAAAGGGGAAGTAGAAGACGGGAATGCCGTCGACCTTCAGGGTCGCATGATGCAGCACGGCTTCGTCGCCCACCTCCACACTGGCGGTCTTGGAGTCGAGCAACCACTTCGGCTTGGGTAGCTGGCATGACGTCACGTAACCGTCGTTGACGCGATAGCGGTCCGGCCCCAGTTTCTCCACGTGTTTTCCCTTGAAGAAGAAGGGCGTAGACGATGTCAGAAACATCGTGCGGTTCTTGATTCGCGCGCCGATAGAGCCCGTGGCGTCGTAGAAATTTCCTGTGTCGCGGCTGACGTCGTAGGTGGCGCGGCTGCCTTCTACATGCTCGTTGCGCGGGCCGCCCTGGAAAACCACGTGTCCGGTGGCCGTGATCTGTCCAGTAGTCGAGTCGTAGGTGGCTTGGTCGGCATTCAGGATGTACGTTCCAAACCGGATCTGCACGTTACCGCGCACATGATAGAGGTCTTGTTTTTTCTCTTGCTCGTCCGCGCGGATCAATACCTCGTTTCGGCCAAGCGCGACGTTGGTGGCCGGCCTTGGCGGACCGAGCTGCTGATCGCCTCCGCTGCTGAGCTCCTGCTGGATGATCTGCTCGGTCCCGGCGTCCTCTTGTCCCTTGTCGTCGATAACATCCAACGACGGCGCGGTCACCGGGTTTTTCGGCGCTGGCGCGGACACCGGCGTGCTGTTGCCGCCGGGTGGCGTTGTCAGTTGGGGCGGGGAAGCGGTCGAGGCGGCGTCCTCAGAGGCCTCGGATTGCTGCCAGAGGGGCGAGGCCTGCAACCGAATGGTTAATACGGCGGGAAGCAGTATCAGCTGACACAGCAAGCATGCCGTGATAAGAAATCGAGTGCGAGGAATCATCAACGGACGTGCGTCCCTCCGCCGGTGTTTCGTAGTGGGGCTGAACTTGGCAACTTAGCACGTTGTCTTGTCGAGAGCAAAGGGCATGGGCGGGCGATTGCGTCTCCTCGGCAATTTCATGACTTCCGATTTTTCCGGCGGCGAGTTCCACGATTGCGACTCTCCGTCATGGAATATCGCCTCATAATTTATGGAACAGCAAAGCTCATCGGCCGAACCGGCAAGCGCTCCCAGCGAACAACCGGAAGGCATTTGGCGAAACGAGGTGCAGGCGCGTGTCGCTGGCTATCGCACCCGCCGCGGACGGCGTATCGAGGGGGCCTTCAGCATGCGTTTTCCGTTTCCGCCGGAGGAAACGGCCTCGCAGGCATGTGATGTTGCAGCCCCGAGGAGTGGCGAAGCACTCGCTCTCGCGCAGGACGACGCCGCGGTGGAATCGCTTGCGCCTTCAACGGCAGTGAGCGACACTCCCGGCCCTGAGCTGTCGCCTGGCTCGGCGGAGCTGGGGATTGCGCGGGAGAGCCCGCCCGGGGCCCACGAACCCTTCGCGCCGCTGCCTGCTCCGCGTCGGAGCCGGAAGGTCATTGCCTTCCCGCGGCCGATACCGGACCCCGCTGATTACGAGGACGCATTCCTTTCGGAACAGCCGAGAATTCTGGAGGCGCTGCAAGAGTTTCCTGCGACCCCTTTGCTGGACGGGCTGCGTTTTCCTGGCCAGGAGCAGCAGGCCGCCGCGGCCCCGGCCGACCACCTCGAGCTGCCGCTGCAGGCCGTCTCGCTTGGCCCACGAATCTATGCCGGCTTGCTCGACTGCGCCGTGGTGGCGTCTGCTGCCGGAACCTTCGCAGCGGCGAGCTGGTGGTTTCTGCCAAAGTTGTCGCTTAGCAAACCATTGCTGCTGGTCTTGGCGGCCCTGCCGTTCTTGCTCTGGGCAGCCTATCAGTATCTGTTTGTCGTCTATAGCGGCCGTACGGTCGGAATGAGGGCCGCAAAGATTCGCCTCAGCAGCTTCAAGGGAGGAACGCCGGGGTGGGGACAGCGCCGCGTGCGCGCCATCAGCTTCTACTTTGCCGCTGCTTCGCTAATGATGGGATTGTTCTGGGCTCTCGTCGATGTCGACAGGCTCTGCTGGCATGATCGCATCAGCCGCACCTACCTGGTGAAAGCCTAGCGCTGGCTCTTATCGTCGATCAGCCGCAGCACGATGTTGTCGATCCGGTCGAGCACTTTCTTGGTGGCTTCATCGTTGTTATTGGTGATCACCGAAAACGCGATGTGATCGCCGGAAGCCGTCGTCGCATACCCAGCAAGGGAATAAACATGGGTCAGCGATCCCGTCTTGGCGCGGACCACTCCCACGGCGGCTGTGTTGCGGAAGCGATCGGCGAGCGAGCCGTCGACTCCGGCAACTGGTAGCGTGTCCTGGAAAGCCTTCGCCCACGGCTGTTTGGCGCTGTACCGTAACAGCTCGACCACTGCCTCAGGTGAGACCAGGTCTTCGCGCGACAGGCCTGAGCCGTCATAAAAGGCGAACTCGTCGGCCTTGATGCCCGCATTCACCAGGAAGCTGCGCAGCACCTCCAGCCCACCCTCAACCGATCCGGACGTGCCTTTCTCTTTGCCGAGCAACCGCAGCATCAGTTCGGCATGAAGGTTCTGGCTGACCTTGTTGATGACGCGCAAGTCCTCGGTGATGGGCTGCGACTGATAGCTGGCCAGGATGAGCGCGGTCGGATTCGGCGGGCGCGTGGTGTCGCCGCCGCCCGACGCCATCGAGGTCACGCTGAAGGTTTGCGTCGAGGCCAGCTCCGTGTGGCGGGTACGCGTGCGGCCGTAGATCGTGACACCTCGCTCTTCCAGCAGCTCGTGCAACAGGCGCGCCGCAAAATCCGCCGGGTCATCGATCGACAACGCCTCGCCAAAGCCGGGATCGTCCTGCGGGATGTTCCCCCAGAAGGTGATCAGGTTCGAGCCCGGCTCGCGATTGATCGAGACCGTTCGCGGCTCGCTCCCCGCTGGCGTTGTGGTCACGCGGTTATCAATCTTGTAGTACTCGGGAAAGGGCGTGATGCTGAGGAAGGCGCGCTCGCCCGGCCGGGCGCCGGGCATGATGTTGACGAAGATCACATTGTCGTTGACGGTGAGCGCCGAGACCGGTGCGCCCCACTCGCGCGCCAGATCGTCCTGCGACCAGCCCTCGCCGTACCGCTCCCACACAAAATAGGAGTCGTCCGCGACAATGTCGCCGTCCACGTACTTCAACCCGTGCTGCACCAGCTGGTCGGCGAGCTGCTGCAGCACCTGGATAGGCGGCGCCTTGCGTTCCGTGTGCATGCTGTAGGGCAGGGTACGGCCGGAGAGATTGGGATCGCCGCGGCCCACCAGCACCAGATCGGAATCCAGTCGCCCATATTTATCGAGCGTTCCCATGGTTTCGACCGTGGTCTTGAAACGGTAGTCCGCTCCAATCAGCCCGAATACCGCCGCCGTGGTGAACAGCTTCGCATTCGATGCCGGAGTGAACAGCTTGTCGGCGTTGATGGCGACCAGGGTCTGCCCGGTGTCGAGCGAGACGGCATTGATGCCCCAGAAACTGCGCGAGGCCTCCGGGTCTTGCAACAAGGCTTCGACATCGCGGCTCAACCTCGTAGCAGGCGTGACTTTGTTTTTCGCGGCGCAGAGCGCCGGAAAAAGCAGCGTCAAGCAAAGGACGGCGACAACGCAATAGCGGACCCGGTACATAAACCTGCTCTCAATTATTACATTGGCACGCAAGTCCGACCGGTACAAGAACTTTTGGTAGTGGTGCAGCTTGGGATTTTTGGCGGTGGAAGCGCCGGACTTCAGTCCTGCGAAACCAGCGGCTATTGACGACGGCTTTAGCCGCGGCGACCGGGGCTAAAGCCCTAGTCCGTCGTCGTCGTTTCGGCACGGCTGAAGCCGTGCCCTTCCACCGCCCGATTTCAAACTGACCCATTACCGAGCTTTTCATCCCATTGCCATCGGCCTGAAGCGGCACGGGCTGCGGCCTTGCGTACAATCGCTCACATGCGGCCTCGCTTTTCCTGGCAACTGCGGTCGCGGGTCATCCCGCTGGGCGGCAGGACCGTCGTCATGGGAGTTGTCAATGTCACCCCTGACTCTTTCTCCGATGGCGGCGTCTTTCTTGCGCCAGAGAAGGCGATCGAGCACGGCCTGCGGCTGCTGGACGAGGGCGCCGACATTCTCGATATTGGAGGAGAATCGACGCGGCCGGGAGCTGCCGTTGAAGCTGAAGGCGCGCCAACCAAGGCAGGGCGGCCAGCCGTCTCCGAAGAGGAAGAATTGCGGCGCGTTCTGCCGGTGCTGGAGGGAATCGCACGCGCTCGGCCCGGCGCCGTCCTCTCGATCGACACTTACAAGGCGAAAGTGGCGCGAGCGGCGGTTGCCGCCGGCGCCGAGATCGTCAACGACGTCAGTGCATTTCAATGGGACCCGCAGATGGCGTACGCCTGCGCCGAGTTGGGCTGCGGCGTAGTGCTGATGCACACTCGCGGCACTCCGCAGCAGTGGGGCAGTCTGCCGCGATTCGCCGGGGTCGCTTCCGCGGTGGAACACGAACTCGCCAATCGCGTGCAGGTTGCGCTCGAACGCGGCGTAGCGCGTGCGCGCATCGTCCTTGACCCTGGCTTCGGTTTCGGCAAAAGCTTCGAGGAAAACTATCCGCTGCTCGCCCACCTGGAGCAGCTGCAGCGGCTGGGATTTCCGCTGCTGGCCGGCACCTCGCGCAAGTCGTTCATCGGCCGCACCGTGGGCAAACGCGGCGGCCACGACGCACCCCCCTCCGAGCGGCTCTTCGGCTCAATTGCCGCCATGGTGATCAGCATCCTGCACGGCGCACATATCATGCGCGTACACGATGTGAAGCCTGCCGTGGAAGCGGGTGCCGTCGCGGACGAAGTTCTGAAGGCAAGTGGAGACTGATTAGCGGAGAGCGTCCACAGATAATGGGTTTAGAAGCGCGCGAATGTTTTGGGCGATTACCAATCCCCGCTGGCCGCTGGGCATCTCACAACCCACTAAGGAAGGCACGATTGAGGGCTAACTGCTGGCCGCTAGGCATCTCACAACCCACTTAAGGAAGGCCCGATTGAGGGCTAACCGCTGGCCGTTGGGCATCTCACAACCCACTAAGGAAGGCACGCTGGCCGCTAGGCATCTCACAACCCACTAGGAAGGCCGGATTGAAGCCTCTTTCTGCTGCCCGCCTAAAACCGAGCTGCGGAGCAGCGACTGCGATTCTAGCCCTGGGCGCAAGCCCAGGGTCAGCGATGAATTTGAAATCCCGCGTGCCGCGAAGCGGGCGTTCAATTGAACAGGGCGTATTAGGCCGCTACGCGGCCCGGGCGATCCTTTGGTGAACGCCAACCCCGGGCTTGCGCCCGGGGCTAGAATCGCAGTCGCTGCTTCGCAGCTCGCCTCGAGACTCTGGAACAGCAAAGCTAATCAGATTTTCACCAAGCCCTGTTCTAATCACTAACCACTATTCGCTATCCGCCATCGTTGACCATTGACCACCGACTACCGATCACCGGCCACTGGCCCACTGTGACCACGAGCCCCTGACCCCTGACCACTGGCCACTGGCCACTGACTATTGATCGCTGACCATTGACCCCTGACCCCTGACCATTGGCCACTAATCCCTATCCACCAGCTTCCCAACCGCCCAGCGCGCGTGTTGCGCCACAATGGGATCCTCGTCTCGGCAGAGCTCTTGCAAGGTCGAGACGAACCGCTCGTCGCCGCTATTTCCCATCGCCAGCGCTACGTTGCGAAGCAGGCCGGCGCGTTTGGCCCGCTTGACCGGGGAGCCGCGAAAGGTTTCGCGAAATTCTTCCGGAGTAAGCCGCGCCAGCCACTCCAAATCGGGGTTCACCAGTGCCGCGCGCGGCTGCATCTCCGCAACCGTTGTCACTGGAGCGCGGCGGTTCCACGGACAGACATCCTGGCAGATATCGCAGCCGAAGACTTGCCGCCCAATTCCGTCCCGTAGATCCTCCGGAATCGAGCCGCGCAACTCAATCGTGAGGTACGCAATGCATCGTGTCGCATCGAGCTGGTAAGGCGCCGGGAAAGCGTGGGTAGGGCAGGCGTCGAGACAACGCGTGCAGGAGCCGCAGCTGTCGGCCGACGGCAGGTCCGGCGTCAGCTCCATCGAGGTCAGCATCACGCCGAGAAACAGCCACGAACCAAGCCGCTGGTTGAGAATGCAGGTGTTCTTGCCAACCCACCCAATACCGGCGTACTTGGCGAAGATGCGCTCGATCACCGGACCGGTATCGACGTAGCACCAGGTTCGCGGCGGGGAAATGTCGCGCGCCTGGCATACAGCCACAAAGCGCGACTCCACCCCGCGTAGCTTCTCCAGCAGCACGTCGTGATAATCGCGTTGCGAGCAGGCATAACGCGAGATCCAGCCCTGCGTAGCGGCGCCCGCGTGTGTCGAGTATGGCTGGCCGCCGTTGTAGCTCATCGCGCAAACCAGAACTGAGCGCGCCCATGGCGCGGCATTGGCCAGCGAAGCGCGCTTGAGGCGGCCTTCCTCGTTGCGCGCCTCCAGATATTTCATCTCGCCGGCGTTTTCTGCGGCAATCCATGCAGAAAAGAAGCGATGCTCAGGAGTGTCCGCCACGCCGGCGACGCCCGCCAAGTCAAAGTCTGCTTCGATAGCCAGCTTCTTTAGTTCTCGGCTGAGATCGATGGCCACAGTGTTTAGTTTCGAGCTTCCATTTTCCACTTTCAAGTTAGCGGGCCAGCGCGGCTAACAGCGGGTCGTCCGCAATCGCATCCGCCAGTCCGATCTGCAGGGCCCGCCGCGCGTCCACCTTCTCCGCAGCCAGAAACATCTGCAGCGCGCGAGCTTTGCCGATCAGCCGCGGCAGGCGCTGCGTCCCACCCCAGCCGGTGACCAGCCCGAGCGCGGCGCCGCGATGGCCAAACAGCGCATGAGTCCCCACGATGCGGCGATGATACGCCAGAGCAAGATCCAGGCCACCTCCCATACAGTAGCCATGGATGGCCGCTGTCGTGGTAGCAGGGAACTTCGCCACCGCGTCCATCAGACACTGTCCCATGCGCGCGAACTGCAGCGCCTGTGGACCAGTAAGCGCGGCAATCTCGTTGAGGTCGGCGCCGGCGGAGAAGAAATGCGCGTTCCCGGTGATGACCAGCCGTGAAGGCCGATGTGGCGCCAGCGCCTCCAGCGCTTCGGTCAACGCCCGCACGCGAGGTGTAGTCAGGCGGTTGGTCCCATCCTGCGACACCAGCCGAAGCACCACGACGCCGTTATGAAGTTCCTGCTCGTAAAGGCGAGTATTGGCGGGATCCACCGAATCAGAAAATCTTCAAATAGATGGTGAGGTATTTCTTCGGATTCTGGCGCACGGCCTTGATGAGGTCGCGTGTTTCCACCAGCAGCTGGTTGGCGTTGTCGTACATGGCCGGGTCTTTGAGGAATTTCCCGGCGCTGCCCTCGCCCGCGTCCAGCCGGTCGGCGATGTTGTTCAGCCGAGTCACGGTGTTATCGATCTTCTGCGCCATCGCTTGATCTTTGGCGAGCTTGCCCAGCGTGCCCTTGCCGGCATTGATGTCGCCCACCAGCTGATTGGCGTTAGCCACCATCTTATTGGCGTTGTCGTAAAGCGCGGGGTCCTTCAGGAACTTGCCGACGGTGCCGTGGCCGTTGTTGACCTCGTCGACAATCTTGTTGACGTTGTCCACCGAGGCATTCAGCTTGTTGTAAAGCTCGTCATTGTTAATCAGCTTGCCGATAGTGCCCTTAGGCGAGTTGATGGCGTTCGCTACATTCTGCAGCTGATTGAGCGTCGCGTTGGCGCGGTCGTACAGCGTAGGGTCGTAGATGATCTTGCCGATCGAGCCCTGGCCGCTCTGGATGTAGTTCAGAATGTCGCTGAGCTGCTTGACCAGCACGTTGACGTTTTCCAGCGTGCTCTGGCTGGCGCGAACCACATCTTGCAGCTGGGGCATCTCGCGCGTGGGCAGCACGTCGTCGGCCTGAAGAGGACGCCCTGGCTTCTGGCGGCAGTCGAGATCGATGAATACCTGGCCGAGCACGCCCGCTGTGGTCAGCGCGACCTCACAATGGTCGGTCATGACATCGGCATACCTGGTGGTGATCTTCATTGAGATTTCCACCGGCGCCGCTTTATTGGGCGGGTTGGGGACCACCCGGATGGTAACCACGTTGCCAATGTCGACGCCTTCCAGCTGCACCGGTGCGCCGGTGCGCAGGCCGCCGGCGTTGTCGACGTAGGCATGAATGACGATCTTCTTGGTGAACAGACCGGTGGTGCCGGTCATGAGGAAGATAAGGACAGCCAGAGTAATGAGCGCGACGAGGACAGTGATGCCGACCCGAAGCTCCGACCAACGGACCTGTTTTTCGCTTGGCACGCTGTAGCGATTCGCCCCTGAGACGCGGCTGCCGCCAACCGCTCCGCCTGACCGCCCTCGAAAGAGGGAATCATACCATGTTGCCAGGGCACGTCCTGGCCGGAATATTCCACCGGCGAATCGGGAAAACACACCGGCGCATCTGCTGAGTTAACGTCCATTCCGGTGTTCGCGATTTCTGGCGCATCTGCGAACGTGCGATGGAAAGCGCCGCGCTACTCTTTTGCGGCTTGCGCAGCGCCTAAGCTGCATCACTTCCGCAGAGCTTTCAGAATCTCCCGCGCCGCGTTAGCGCCGGACATGCCGTTCAGACCCGTGCCGGGATGCGTACCCGATCCGCACAGATAGAGATTGCGAACGGGCGTGCGGTATTGCGCGCAATCGAGCAGCGGCCGCATAGTGAAGAGCTGATCGAGCGCCAGCTCGCCATGAAAGATATGTCCGCCAGTGAGGCCGTAAGTTTCCTCCAGGTCCTGGGGGGTGATCACCTCACGGGCTTCGATCAGCGAAGGCAGGTTAGGAGCGTATTCTGCGAGCGTGTCGACAACGGTATTGCCCAGCGCCTCGCGCCGCGCGTTCCAATCGGCGTTGCGGAGCCGGTACGGCGCATATTGCATGTAGATCGACATCACATGCTTGCCGGCCGGGGCAAGCGAGTTGTCCCACAGTGTGGGAATCGTGACTTCCAGGTAGGGACGCTGGGAGAACTCACCGTATTTGGAAGCGTCAAAGGCGCGCTCCAGGTAATCGATCTCCGGCGAAACCTGGATCTTCCCTGAAAGACGGGCAGTGACGTCGCCCTCAATGCCATTGAATGCCGGCAGGCCGCTGAGCGCGAGATTCACTTTGGCGACCGTTCCGTTCCCGCGATAATGCTGTAGTTTCTGAAGAAAACTGGGCTGCAGGTGCTGCGCTTCCACCAACCCCAGAAGAGTTCGCCTGGGGTCGGCATTTGAGATGATGGCGCGGCCGCGAATCTCTTCGCCGTTTGCCATGACGACCCCGGTGGCCGCGTCGTTATTTACAGCGATTCGCGATACTTCGCACGCCGTCCGAATCTCCGCGCCGGCAGCCTGTGCCGCCGCAGCCATGGCGGCGGTGAGGGCGCCTGTGCCTCCCACAACGTAAGATGCCGCTCCGGCCAGATTGCTGTCCGAAGCCGCGCGCAGGAGCAGGACCGCGCCCGAGCCCGCCGACCAGGGACCCAGGAAGGTCCCGAAGATACCCTGCGCCGCAATGGTGCCGCGGACAAGCTCGGTTTCGAACCACTCGGCCGCGAGATCGGCGACCGCCATCGGCGCCCAGCGCAGGACGCGGTAGAGGTCCCTTTCGCCCAAGCCGCGAATCTTGCGCCCCGTGTTAAGCAGCTCCCACAGATTGTTTGCGCCGGGCTCGTCGATATCGGGCGGTGCGATGTTCATCAGCAGGGAGGCGACATCGGCAATGCGAGTCAATGCCTGCTGAAATTCCCCGTATTGCTCTGCGTCCTTCGTCGAGAGCCGCGCGATCTCCTGTTGCGATCGGACCTGGTCACCGTACAGCAGAAGATTGCCGCCCGGCGCAAGCGAGAGCACGCGGACAGTCGGAGTGTAGGCCTTGAGACCATGACGCGACAGCTCCATGTCTGCCACAATGTCAGACCTGATGGGTCCGGTGTTGTGGGCCAGACGCGAACCGCGAAAACCAGGATGGAACTCCTCGGTAATCGCGCAGCCGCCAACCACCGGGCGGCGTTCGAGCACCAGCGGCTTGAAGCCGGCTTTGGCCAGGTAAAACGCGGTAATCAGGCCATTGTGGCCGGCGCCGATGATGATAACGTCACGCGCTTCGGGCATGGACTAGCTCGCCCTCGCGTGCTTCAGGATTTCCAGCGCGGCGAGGCGGCCGGGAGCGCCCATGATGCCGCCACCGGGATGGGTTGCGGAGCCGCACATCCACAAATTCTTGACGGGAGTTTTGTAGCGCGCCCATCCCGGCACGGGGCGCAGGAAAAACAGCTGTTCCAGCGACAGCTCACCCTGAAAGATGTTGCCCTCGGTCAGTCCCCACTCGCGCTCCAGATCGAGCGGCGTTACCACCTGCCGCCCGACGATGATGTTTTTCAGGTTCGGCGCGTATTCGGCGATGGTGTCGATAACGTTGTCGCCGAAGGCCTCGCGCTTCTCGTCCCAGGTGCCGTTTTTCAGCTTGTAAGGTGCGTACTGCACGAAGCAGGACATGACGTGCTTGCCCGGCGGCGCGACGGAGGGGTCAGTCAGGCTGGGAATGACGATATCGATATAAGGCCGGCGCGAGTAGTCGCCGTATTTTGCGTCATCGTAGGCGCGCTCCATGTAATCGACGCTGGGCGAAATTGAGATAGCTCCGCGCAAATGATGGCCCTCGCCGGGCAGGCAGGTGAAATTGGGCAAGCCGTCGAGCGCGAGGTTCAGCTTGCCGGAGGAGCCGCGGTACTTGTAGCGTTTCACCTCTCCGCGAAAATCGTCGCTCAGGTGTTGCGGCTCCAGCATCTTCAGGAAAGTCAGATTGGGATCGACGCTGGAGCAGACGATCGGCGCACGATATTCTTCGCCGGACGCGGTTGCGACCCCGACCGCTCTGCCATCCCGCACCAGAATCTGCGCCACAGCGGTTTTCGGCTTGATCTCGACGCCCAGCTCGCGCGCCGCGTCGGCGATGGCGTTGGAAATGGCTCCGGTGCCGCCGCGCGCGAAGCCCCAGGCGCGAAAGGCGCCGTCGATCTCGCCCATGTAGTGATGCAGCAGCACGTACGCCGTGCCGGGTGACCGCACGCCGAGAAACGTCCCGATGATGCCGGACGCAGACATCGTGGCCTTGAGTACATCGGTCTCGAACCACTGATCGAGAAAGTCGATGGCACTCATGGTCATCAGCTGCACCTGGTTATACCGGTCCTCGCGGCTCAGGTCCTGGAAGCGGCGGCCCAGAAATAGCAGTTTGAACAGGTCCTTCGGATTCAGGGTCGTCGGATCGGGCGGTACCATCGCCAGGATCGGCTTGACGAAGCGGCACATCTGCAGCATGGCTTTGCCGAATTCTTCGTAGGCCTCGGCGTCCACACGTGAGTGCCGGCGCAGCTCCCGGATGGTCTTGCCGTGATCGTTCACCCGCCACAGGTAGTCGCCGCTTGGCATGGGTGTGAAGGTGCCGTCGAGAGGAAGAATCTCCAGGCCATGGCGCGGCAGGTCGAGGTCGCGGATGATTTCCGGCCGCAGCAGCGACACGACATACGAGCACACGGAAAATTTAAACCCGGGAATGATCTCTTCCGTGCAGGCGGCGCCACCGAGCACGTGACGGCGTTCGAGCACGAGCACCTTCTTGCCGGCGCGCGCCAGGTAAGCGGCATTGACGAGCCCATTATGCCCGCCGCCGATTACGATGGCGTCGTATTGATGGGAGCTGGTTGCCATGATCGGAATCTCACATTGTACCGGGCAACGCGTGTTCGCCGGAAGAACGACTCGTATACACCACGGAGGACACGGAATCTTACTCATTTCCCTTCCTCTGTGATCTTCGTGCCTCCGTGGTGAACTTCGTTTTTGTGAATGCAGATTCAGGGGATATTCGAGTGCCGCACGCTGTGCGCATTTATAATTCGCTGTTTGATGCGAGGACACTGTGCCGGTCGGAACTGCCGTTCATGAGAGGACGTTTGCGCTTTGCCAGAGCCTCAACTACCGCGAGTGGTCGGGGTATTACGCGGTCAGTGTCTACGAAACTCACCACGAGCACGAATACAACGCTATCCGCAACGCCAGCGCGCTGATCGACGTCACGCCGCTTTACAAATACATGATCACCGGTCGAGATGCGACGCGATTCGTGAACCGCATCATCGCCCGAGAGATCAACAAGGTTGCAGTCGATCAGGTCATCTATTGCTGCTGGTGCGACGAAGAAGGCAAGATTATCGACGACGGCACCATCACGCGGCTGGAAGAAAACCGTTATCGCTGGACAGCCGCCGATCCCAACCTGCGCTGGTTTCGGCAGAACGCCATCGGTCTGCAGGTCGAAATCGAGGACATTACCGAGCAGGTGGCGGCGCTGGCAGTCCAGGGTCCCACCTCGGGAAAGCTGCTGAAGCACATAGCCGAGGCCGACATTGAAAATCTGAAGTACTTCCGCAAGACCAGCGGCCGCATTGGCGGCGTTCCAGTCGACATCTCCCGTACGGGATACACCGGCGACCTGGGCTACGAAATCTGGATTCCGTGGAATGACGCGCTGAAGGTGTGGGACGCGTTGATGGAGGGAGGACGCGGTTTCGACATCCATCCCACTGGGATGCTGGCCCTCGATGTTGCCCGCATCGAAGCCGGACTCATTCTCGCCGATGTCGACTACATAAGCTGCAAGAAGGCGCTCATTGCGTCTCAGAAATTCAGTCCCGCGGAGCTTGGCCTGGGAAAACTGGTCCACTACGACAAGGAAGGCTTCATCGGCCGGCAGGCCCTGATCGAAGAGAAAATACGCGGGCCGAAGCGTTCACTGATTGGGCTGGAAATCGACTGGAGTGACGTTGAGCGGCTGTTCGAGCGCCAGGGCTTGGCGCCGCAAACGCCGGCAACGGCCTCGCGGGCGCATGTTCCGGTCTATCGCGGACGGGAGCAGGTCGGGAAGGCGACCTCCACCACCTGGTCACCTTTGCTGAAGCAGCTAATCGCGCTGGCCAGCGTGGAGTCGCTACACGCCCAACCCGGCACCCGGTTACAAATCGAGATGACGGTCGAAGCCGTACGCTACCGATGCAACGCCACCGTCAGGCAGCTGCCCTTCTTCAACCCGCCGCGCAAGGTGAAGACGCCCGTCTAGAAATGCCCAGGCGCTTCTTGCCCCAAATGAAAACCCGCCTGCCTGGACGGGTCACTTAGATCAATGAGTTGCGGACTAGATTTTTACTTTGGCGTCTTCCTGGGGATAGAGCAGGCGCTCCACCGTCTGGTCCATGCTGTCGAGAAGGCTGTCGGCGACGACCGGCACGCGCGCATCTTCCAGCGCCGAATTCCAATCGCGCGAACGCTCCAATAGGTCTTCGGTAACTTTGCTGCGCGCCGGGGCCGCGGCGAGCGTGTAGCCCAGCCACAGGACCACTGCAAACATGTACGCGCCGCTATTAATCGTGCTCAGCGTCGCCTGTTTCAGGAAGCCATGATGGGCGAAGCCGGTGAACACCAGCATATTGACCGAGGCAAAAAAGCCAAAGCCGAGGGAGATGCCGAACAGCAGGCTGCGGCGGGGAATCCCGAGGTATTCGCTGAACAGCAGAAGGAAGAAGACCAGGCCACACTGCATGAGGCGCAAGGCGCGGTCGGCCAGCATAATGATGTCGGTCACAACGCCGTGATTAGACTTGCCGGTATTGATCGCCCACATTACAGCGACCAACAGCACCACCAAAGCCGACCAGCGGAACAAAATCACGCTCAGCTCGCGCAGCGCCTCATACGGGCGAAACGCGTCTTTGAAGATTTCCTGCAGCACCGCAAACGATACGATTACGCTCAGGCCGATGTTGGTGTAATACGCGTAGTAGTAAACCGTGTAAGACTGCCGATACAGAACGTAAAGGATAGGGACCGACAGGATACCGATGATGGTGTAGTTGAAGAAGTATGGATAGCTGCGATGCAGACCCCGCCGGAACATTGCAATGAGCACCGCGATCTGCAGGAGAGGCGTGGTGAACCAAAGCACATAATCCAGTTGGTGCAAGTGCATGACTTCCCGAGAATATGCCAGGGAGTCAGCACAAGACAAGAATGTTTTTCAAAAAAAGACGGTAACAGGCCGAGTGATTACTGTTCGGCCAGGCACCTGTTTCCCATCGAAAAATTATCTCAAGCTATCTGTCGCACCTCGCCTTTTTCGCCTTCGGTCGCGGTCAGCCGCACTTGAATCAGCGACAAATTGGTCGCGAACTGACGATTTTCACCCAGGTAGAGGCCGTCTGTTCCGCCACTAGCCAACGAAGCAGTCACACGCAGGTCGTCCGGGCAGGGCTGATGGGGCGGGCAATGGGGAATCGGGGAGCCCTCGCCGGCCATCAGGCGGAAATCGTCCGGGCAGGGCTGGTGGGGCGGGCAATACGGAATCGGGGAGCCTTCACCGGCCATCAGGCGGAGATCATCGGGGCAGGGCTGGTGGGGCGGGCAGTACGGGATTGGAGATCCTTCTCCGGGAGCGATGGACGTCTTGGCAGCTGTGGCCAGCGCAACAGCTGGGCTAACCGTGTTCGGCTGAGCCACGCCTGCGGCGACTGACGAGTGGCGGTCCGCAGCGAACGACAGACAGCCGAAAGCTAGCGCAACAACGATCACCATGGAAAGGTTTTTCACGTGAGTCTCCTTGTATGTGCAATGAGCCTGAAAATGTTGATTACTCATTCAAAGCTGAGCCGGCATCGTCACGAGCGCTGTCGCAAGGCGGCAGCACGGGCACGGGCGAGGAACCTTCGCCAACGATGAAGGTGTTGTCGTGCGAAGGAACGGCGGTGGCTGCGGAAATGGCGCTGAGGCCTCCGGCAACCATAAGAGCGGCGAGCACGGCAGTGATTAATTTGTTCACGGATCTACCTCGAACAGAAATTTAGAAGGGCCGATGCGGACAGGTTATTTTTTTTACCGAAGGATGCGACGCTGAGAGAGTCCGAATTCTCGAATAGCGCCTCAGTGCTATCTTCGGTCTCCGTCCAATAAAAGGCTGGCGTAGTTTGAAAAGAACTAAATTTCAGGAATCCTAATAATCCAAGAATGCCCTGTATTTGTTGTCCGGAGTCGCTGTCTAGGCACTCTGAGAATAGTTTTGGATAAGCTTCCCCGAATTGCATTATAGATACGCGACCATGAATGTCTACAAAATTCGATTGCGCAAAAAGCCAGAAAAAATCATGCTTTGCGAGCACTACGGTCATGCAAAACCATCAGGTACTTTGGTCGCACGTAACTACCACCTTCGAATCAAGAATATTGCCGCTGTTAGTCTCCAAAAACATACTTAGACAAGTTCAATGGCACATTATTGCTTGCCACTTCAGTGTTGTTAGATGCAACTATCGTCCAACATCGCAAGTAGGAACAACGAAGCTCGCCACTAACGTGGATGTTTCAGGCCCAATGAACTAACAGGTCCAAGTTATGCTCACGGCTACTCTGCCGCAGCCTCGCCTTAACTTCGTGTAATGTGGATGGGGCAATCATAATCTCGTGGAGGAGATATGCAACGCACAGCAAGTGCTCATTGGTCGGGCGGCCTCAAAGATGGCAAAGGAACGGTGTCCACACAGAGTGGAGTATTAAGTCAGACGCAGTACTCCTTCAGCACGCGATTCGAGAATGGCGTGGGAACCAATCCGGAAGAATTGATTGCGGCGGCCCACGCAGGATGTTTTTCGATGGCCCTCTCGGCGCAACTTGGCAATGCGGGCATGACCGCCGAGAGCATCGACACCAAGGCGACGCTTACCCTGGACAAGACCGATGCCGGCTTCACCATCACGGCGGTTCATCTCGAAGTGAAGGTGAAAATTCCGGGCGCCGATAAAGCCAAGTTCGATGAGGCTGCGCAAGGCGCGAAAAAGAACTGCCCGGTCTCGCGGGTGCTCAACGCCAATATCACCATGAATGCCGAACTGGTTTCCTGAGCGACGATCTGGCAGCTCGGAACAGCCTGCGCCGCGAGTACTCGCAGTGCAAAGTCCAAATTCCTAAAGCATCCGCGAAGCAGCGGCGGCCGGCCAATGCCATATTCTCGCCGGCCGCCTTCTCTGCCTGACGGCCAACGCAAGCCGCACCCACCCCATCGAAAGGTAAGTACATTTTCGATACCTGGACCGCGGGTGAAACTCACCATCTTCGGATTGACGCTGTCGTCCTCGTGGGGCAACGGTCACGCCACGCCTTACCGCGCTATTCTGCGCGCGCTCGATCACCGCGGGGTGCGCGCCGTATTTTACGAAAAAGATGTCCCCTACTATGCCGCCCATCGCGATCTCACCACGTCCCCATTCTGCGAACTGAAGCTCTACTCCAGTTGGGACCAGGTCCGGCGCACGGCGCTGCAGGACGCGCGTGATTCGGACATCGTCATCACCGCCAGCTATTGTCCCGAGGGCGCCCGCATCAGCGATGAAGTGCTGGCACTCGACCGTCCTCTGCATGTCTTCTACGACCTGGACACGCCCATTACCCTGAACGCGCTGGCCTCGGATGGCGCCGATTATCTGCGGCGCGATCAGGTGCCGGGCTTCGATCTGTATCTCTCGTTTACCGGCGGCGGCATCCTTCAAGAGCTGGAGCAGCGATTTGGCGCCCATCTGACGCGACCGCTTCACGGATGCGTGGATCCCGATGCGCATCGGCGGGTTGCTGCCGACGAGCAACTCCGCTGTTCGTTAAGTTATCTGGGCACCTACGCCGCCGATCGTCAGCAGAAGCTGGATGACATTTTTCTGGAGCCCGCGCGCCGCCGTCTCGATCTGGAGTTCGTGCTGGCAGGATCGCTATATCCCGGCCATTGGAGATGGCCGGAGAATGTAAGACGCTTTGAGCACGTGGCTCCAGACCGTCATGCCGCGTTGTACTCGTCCTCGCGCGCTACGCTCAACATCACCCGCCAGGAAATGGCCAACTGGGGATACTGTCCCTCGGGCAGGTTCTTTGAAGCTGCCGCCTGCGGCACTCCTATCCTTACGGATTGGTGGGAGGGACTGGACACATTCTTCGAACCCGGCGAGGAGTTATGTGTGGTGCACACGGCAGACGATGTGCTCTCGTGCCTAAGCCGCGACGACCGCCAGTTGCACGCCATGGCGGCGCGCGCGCGCGACCGCACCTTGGCGGAGCATACCGGAGAACGCCGGGCCGCCCAGTTGCTCAGCTACTGCGAGGAAGCTTTTCGTCAGAGAAAATCGGCAACGGAGGTGGTGGCATGATCGGAATTGTCCCGGCTGCAGGCGCGGGCCAGCGTATCCAGCCACTGGGCTGCTCGAAGGAGCTGCTGCCTGTGGGCTCTCGAAATGTCGCCGGCGTCGAGCGGCCGAAGGCAATCTCGGAGTATCTGGTGGAGCGCATGATTGCCGCGGGCGTGACGCAGATCTGCATGGTGATCTCCGCCGACAAGAGCGACATCATTCGTTACTACGCCGAGCGCAGCTATGCCGCGGAAATTTTTTATGTCGTGCAGCAGCGCCCGCAGGGGCTGTGCGATGCACTGTTCCGCGCAGAACCGTTCGCGCGCTACCACGATCAGGTTTTGATCGGGCTGCCCGATACCGTTTGGTTTCCGGAAAACGCCTATCGTTCCGCTCTTGATGGCCGCTCTGCCGAGGTGAACCTGGTGCTATTCCCGGTGGACAATCCCTCCGTCTTCGACGCCGTGACGTGCGACCAGCAAAGCTTCGTCACGGAGGTCGAGGTGAAGGTTCCATCCCCGCAGGCCAACTGGATTTGGGGCGCCATTACCGCGACGGGCCATGCCTTCCACGATCTAAAACTGTTGTGGGAGGCGCGTCATCGCCAGGACGAATACCTGGGCACACTGGTCAACGCTTACATTGCCGCCGGAAGCGCGGTGCGAGGACACCATGTGGGCGAGACCTACATCGATGTGGGAACGATTGAGGGATATCAGCGGGCACAGGACTTCCTGCGACGGCGGCAACTGTGCCCGGCTGAAAGCCCGGAGCTCGCCGCCTAGCAACTTCCCTGTAAAGCTGCGGCCGCGTCCTGTCTATAAAGCCGGATTGCCTTCAGGTCCGCTCAATTCTGCGAGCGAAGAATCTCGCGTATCTCGCGATTGACCCGGGCCGCGTCCTGTGACGCCTTGTCGACCAGGTCCAACCACTTCTTGCTTCCTTCATCGAGCTTAGCCTGGGCCAGCAGATAAGAAGCCTGCATGATGGTTTCTATGTAATTGCTGAGGTCGTGCGATAAAGTCCGCAGCTTGGAGACGGTTTCGCTTTGCAAGGTATTGCCCTTTTGCGTTGCGGCGTTGACCACGATGCTCTCCCCCAATTAAGAGAAAGACTAGGGAATGGTATACCAAGTGGAATTTTTAGAGGCAGCGGCAGGAGTTCTGGTTGCTCATTCCTGCCAAAATATTCGGGACGCACCGTTTCCGAGTTCGCATAGCCGGCGCGCTCACGCCACTCCCCCTGCAGCAGCAGGGCTGGTATGATGCCCCCAAGAGTCCTCCAGCAGGCGCCTCATGGGTCACATGCGCTTAAAGACAAAACTGGTGCTGGCCATCAGCGGCATGGTCTTTGGGCTCGTTGCCGTCTTCTGCTACGTGTATATGTCGCACCTGGTCCGGCAGCGCCTGGCCGAGGCATATGATAGCGCAGACTTCATAGCGAAAGAGATCCGCGAGAGCGCGCGCGTGGCCAGCCAGAGAGATCTGAGCGGGGCCTTCGTCGAATCGCATAACCCGCAGCAGGTGGAAGCCCTGCTGGACGAGGCTTTGCGCTCCGACCCCGGACTTCGCACGCTGCTGCAGTCAGTGGTGGGCTACTCTCCCACTATCTTTGACGCGGCCATCTGCGGCGTTAACGGCCGCACGATCGTCGACACCGATCCCAACGACGTCGGCACCCTGGCGCCACAACGTGAGGACTTCGCGCGAGTGCGCCACGGCAGCTTCTTCGAACAACTCAAAGTCGTCTTCGGCACACCCCGCGTCTACGACCTCTACCTGCCCATCCAGCGCGAGGGACAGCCATTCGGCGACATTCGCGTCGGCATCTCCACCGTCTTTCTGAAGAGCGAGGTGCAGCCGCAGCTGCGGCGCGCCCTGTTCTTCTCGATTTTCGCCGTGCTCATTTCGATGGCGCTGGCGGCCAGCGTTTCCAACATCGCACTGCGTCCACTCGAGGCGATCGGCCGCCGGCTGGACCAGATGACGGCAGGCGTGCCGGACAGCATTCCCGATCCTGACCCCCGCGGCGTCGACGAGTACGGAATCGTCAACACCAAGATTGACCGATTGGGGCGGCAGATTCGCGACGTCAAAGAGGTGTTCAGCGCCCTCAAGGAAAACCTTGACCAGATCATGGGCACGTTGCAGGACGGTCTGGTGCTGTTCACGCGCGATACACGAGTGGTGCTGGTGAGCGCCTCGGCCGAGCGCTTTATCGGCCGCCCTCGCGGCGAGATCCTGGGCAATTCCGTCGAGAGCGTTTTCAGCGACGTCAATAAGCTGGGACGCATCGTGCTCGATGCCTTCGCCCTGCACCGTCCTATCCCGCAACGCGAAATCGAATTGGAGAACGGGCGCCGCATCCAGATTGCGCTTGATTTCATCGCCGAGCGTGGCGAGCGCATCGGCGCGCTGCTCACCATGCGCGACGCCGAGTCGGTCCGCCGCATCGAAAACGAGATCGAACTCTCCAGGCGCCTGGCTGCCATTGGCCGGCTTACCTCGGGTGTGGCGCACGAGGTGAAGAACCCGATCAATGCCATCGTGGTGCACCTGGAGTTGCTGCGCGAGAAGATGCGCGAGATCGATCCCGATACCCGCCGGCACATGGACATCATCGGCTGCGAGATCCATCGACTGGATCGCGTGGTGCAGATGCTGGTGGACTTCAATCGGCCCGTCGAGTTGCGGCTCTCCGACTTCGACCTGCGCCGGCTGACGGAAGACGTGGCCTTGCTGGCCTCACCCGAGGCCGCGCGCCAGGGAGTCAAAGTGGAAACGCATTTGACCGGCGAGCCGCTACCGGTTCGAGCCGACAACGACCTGATCAAGCAGGCCCTCCTTAACGTCGTCTTGAATGGCGTGCAGGCCATGAGCAACGGCGGAGTGCTCAGCATCACGGCACGGCAATACGACACGGCTGCCGCCATCGAAGTTCGTGATCAGGGAGGCGGCATTCCACCCGAGGTGCAGGACAAGGTTTTTAATCTGTACTTCACGACCAAGAAGGCAGGCAGCGGCATCGGTTTGGCGATGAGCTACCGCGTGCTGCAATTGCATAACGGCGCAATCGATTTCGTGACCGAGGTGGGCCAAGGCACGACCTTCCGCCTGATTCTGCCACTGGCAGGGGAGAAGGAACCCGTGGGCGCGGCGGTCTCGACCCAAAGCTGAGCAGAGAACGACGCCGTAGGGATAAACTTGTTCTCTGCCTGAATTTATGATGGCAGCACCGCATGGCTACGGTATTCGCGGCGAGGAACGCGGGATTTTCCCGATTCTCGCCCCGGGTGCTTGCACATGAAAATCCGCCGCCAATTCGTCGTTGTCGCCATGGGCGTAGTGTTGCTTGCTACGGC
>DASRGM010000209.1:0-8447 GCA_035651035.1 Terriglobales bacterium | reverse complement strand
AGGCGCAGCACAAGGGCGTGGTGCTCAGCATCTCGACCACTTATGCCGACACCGGCTCGGCTTATGTTGTGCCCAGCGCCGTCGCCAAAGCGGCCGTCATGGCGCTGATGCGCAGCCTGGCGGTCGAGTGGGGCGATCGCGGCATTCGCACCGTGGCCATCGCGCCCGGCGCCATCCGCACCGAGGGCGCCTTCTCCCGCCTGCTGCCTGTGCCCGAGCTGGAGCAGGCCGTGCTCGACCATAACCCCATGCACCGCTTCGGCACGCTGGAGGAGATCGCCAACCTCGGCGCTTTTCTGGTCAGCGATCAGGCCGGCTACATCAACGGCGAAATGGTCTACATGGATGGTGGCGAGATGCTGGCCGGCGCCAGCAGCTTCAGCATGATCGGCCGCAAAATTCCCGACTCGGCGTGGCAGTTGATGAAACCGAAGCAGAAGTAGCATATCGGCATCTGGCATTTAGTGCTTAACCTCGAACGCCAAACGCCAAACGCCAGACGCCGAACGCCGACTGCCGATTACCGACTGCCGACTGCCAACTGCCGCTCTTTCCAAATACGGCTGTCTTTGCACTTCTTAACCGTCGCTGCATTGACTTAGGCGCGGTTTCGCACCAGAATGTGAGCCGAAACGTTCCCGTCGTCGCAATCCTGCTGCCGGCTTCAATTTGCGGGCTCCCACGCGAATTCAGGCGCAAACGCTCCCGAGAGGAGAAGGAGTACATGAATCGTTGCAGGTTCGCCATCATGTTTATTGTGCTGGCCGCGTCTGTCGCGGTACAGCCGATTTTTGCTGCGCCGGCCGCGGCGGAAGCCCAGGAGCAGGCCGCCAGCGAGTCGGTGCTGCGTGGCGCATTTCCTACTACGCTGGTCAAGGCGCTTGACTCGAAGAAGCTGAAGGACGGCGACCAGGTCGTCCTGCAGACCTCGGCGCCGATCCGCTCGAACGGAATGCTGGTGCCCAGCGGCGCCAAGGTCTACGGCCACATTACCCGGGCGCAGGCGCGCTCCAAGGGAGATTCGGAGTCATCGCTCGCGATGGCCTTCGACAAGATTGAAGTGGCGAAGGGCAAAGAGCTGCCGATGAAAGGCGTGCTGCAGGCGGTGGCGCCGGCGCTGCCGGGAAGCTCCCCGGACACGGCGGGCATGATGGGCGGCGGCCAGATGATGTCGGGTCACGGCATGGACGGCTCGAGCGGCGCAGCCACCAACCCTCCTCCAGGCGGGGTTGCCGGCCCCAACTCAGGTATTCATTCCATCGACGCCGGCAGCGGGCCGCATCCCATCCTGAACAACCAATCGCAGGGTGTGCTCGGCTTCAAGAACCTGGAGATGGACAATGAGCACGTGCTGACCTCCTCCGGCAAAGAAGTGAAGCTGGATGGCGGCACGCAGATGATGGTCCGAGTCGAAATTCAGATCCCGACGCAGTAAGAGAAACTTGGGCGGCCGGGGAAGGGTGCGGCTGCGATCCTGCGGCCTCGATAAGGAAGTCGATCGCGTGACTCAGACAGTTCAGAAATTGGGCCGCGCCACGTTCCGTCAAGGAAGAAAAGAATTGAGAGATGGTTTGCTTTCACGTGAACCTCAGACGGCAAAATACGGTAGAAGGAGAAGGGAGTCAATGAAGGGTTATAGGTTCGTCATCATTCTGGTTGTGCTGGCTGTGGCGGCTTTCGCCGTGCAGCCGGTGTTTGGCGCCGCAGCGGCAATGCAAGACCAGGCCGCCGGCGACTCCATGCTGCGTGGCGCGTTTCCTACCACGCTGTTCAAGCCGCTCGACTCGAAGAAGCTGAAGGACGGCGACCAGGTGGTCCTGCAAACCTCGGCGCCCATCCGCTCCAGCAAAATGCTGTTGCCCAGCGGCAGCAAGGTCTATGGCCACATCACCCAGTCGCAGGCGCGCTCCAAGGGCGATTCGCAGTCATCGCTCGCCATGGTCTTCGACAAGATTGAAGTGGCGAAGGGCAGAGACCTGCCAATGAAAGGCGTGCTGCAGGCGGTTGCGCCGGCGCTGCCGGGAAGTGCCCCGGACACCTCCGGAATGATGGGTAGCGGACAGATGATGCCCGGCCACGGCGATTCGTCGACCATGCCCAGTGCCGGCGGTGTCGCCGGCCCGAATTCCGGTATTCATTCCATCGACGCCGCCAGCGGTCCGCATCCCATCCTGAACAACGAGTCGCAGGGCGTGCTCGGCTTCAAGAACCTGGAGATGGACAAGGACCACGTGCTCACCTCCTCCGGCAAAGAGATCAAGCTCGACAGCGGCACGCAGATGATGATCCGCGTCGAAATCCAAATGCCGACGGAGTAACGCTCGATTGCCGACGGGAGAGCGCCGCCGGGCTACACGTATTCGATAACGACTTCGATGGCCGCGCTCTTCTGCAGCATCGCCGAGACGGAGCAGTATTTTTCTTTCGAGAGGCGCACCGCATCTTCCATCGCTTTGTGAGTGACCTTTCCGCCGACACGGAAGGTCAGCCGGATCGAAGTGTAGACGCGGGGGAAGCTTTCGGTGCGCTCGCCATCGGCGCGGACCTCCAGGCTGGTGAACGGCTCCCGCTTCTTGCGCAAGATGCCAACCACATCGCTGGCAGTGCAGCCGCACAGCGCGATCAGCACCAACTCCATGGGACTGTTCGCCAGCTTGTCCGCGCCCGCATCCATGACAATCTCATGTCCGCTGTTCGCCTCTCCAGCGTAGCGGTCCTGCTCGGTCCAGCGGGCGCGTGCGGTGATCATTCGAGCTCCTGAAGAATTAGCGACTAGCGACTAGCGATTAGTTACTAGCTGCTAGCTCGTGCGATGGTTCGAGTCGCCGCTCTATTACATAACAGCGAGTTCCGAATAGCGAATAGCGAGTAGCGATTAGCTAGTTTCTAATAGCTAGTAGCTAGTAGCTAGTAGCCAGTAGCCAATTGCCAATTGCCAATTGCCAATTGCCAATTGCCAATTGCCAATTGCCAATTGCTACCCGTCCTACCTCGGTGCCGGGCTTGATTCGCTCTTATCGTGCTTCTCGTAAATCGAGTACTGTCCCTGCGGCCGCTTCAGGCGAATGGTGAACTGCTGCTCCGGCTGGCCAATCTTGAAGTTGTCGCCGAAGGTCTGGAATCCCGGCGCGATCACCTGAATGTTCAACGGGCCATAGGGAACGCCGTCGAAGTGCGTGTTGCCCTCGGCGTCGGTCTTTAGCTCGAAGCCGTTGCGCTGGGGCTTGCCGTGCTTATCGACAGGATGCAGCACCACGGCTGCGTTGCGGATCGGCTTACCGCTCTCGTCCTTCAGCACCGTGAAGTTGACCGAGGATGCGGGCCGGTCATCCTTGTCCTTGGCCACCACCGTGGCGGGGACGGCCAGCGCAATCAGCATGGCGATGGCAAGCAGCGGGCGCAGCTTCATAGCGACATTTTAGGCAGGACAACGTCACGCCGCAATTCGGAGGAAATTACCGTCGGCCGGGATTGTAGGCACTGCGCCGCTTCCGGCGCCCCGCGTTATGAGCGAGCAGTTGTACCGCCGACATGTCACCGGCTGAACAGCTTGCCAATAAACTCGGTGCTCCCGGCTGAATTCTTCCGCGGCCACGAAAGGGGCGCGCATTCGCACCCGTTTTACTGCAGCAGGTCGGAAGGGCTGCTCGGGCTGCGCTTCAGGGTAGGCCGTCCATCGTCCTTGCTGGCGGATGAGCCATCGTCAGCTTTTGCGAGGCTCCCGCCATCGTCGGCGACGGTTGTCGACGAGCGCTTCAGCAGCACCGGCCGTCCCGGCTCCGCCGCCCTGCCTCCCAGCCGCCGTCCGTTTTCCAGCGACGCCAGCCGCGCCTTGATGCTCTCGAACTCGCTGGTGTCCACCACATACTCCGGCCGGTCCGGCAAATATTTGCGGATTTCGTCCTGCGCCGCCTGGATGCGTTCCACGTTCATGGGATGAGTGGCGAACGCCTTGGCCACCATGTTCTGCTTCTTCTTCTCGACGTTCAGCTTCTCGAAGAACTGCACGAAGGCCTGCGGATCGTAGCCGCTGGCGTAATCGTATTCCAGGCCCAGCAGGTCGGCCTCGCGCTCGGAGTCGCGGGAAAACTTCAGGAAGCTCAGCGGCACCGCCAGTCCCGCCACCTCGCCAATGGCATAGGCCACCGGCCCGCCGATAAACACCAGCGGCATGGCCGCCATGTTCCAGATCTGCGAGCGCGTCATGTTCTTGGTGGCATGGCGCGCGGCCACGTGCGCGATTTCGTGCGACATCACGCCGGCCAGCTCGGCTTCGTTGTCGGCTGCCAGGATCAGCCCGCTATCCACATAGAAGAAGCCCCCGGGCAAGGCAAACGCGTTGACCTCTTCGTTGTCCAGGACCTTGATGGTGAAGGGCACGCGCGCGTCGGAGTGCCGCACCAGGTTCTGCCCGATGCGGTTGACGTACTCGGTGATGACCGGGTCGGTGATCACCTTGGCGCTCGATTCCACTTCCATCGAGAGCTGGCGGCCCAGCGCTATCTCGCGATCGAGGGAGTAAAAATCCAGGCCGCTACCCACGTTGCGCTGTCCGATGAGTTCGACATTGTCCTTGGCGGGCAACGGTGAACCGTCTGCCGCGCGCCCCGCGTGGGCGCTGGCGGTCGCGGGCGCGACATTCCCCGGAGCCGCGGCGGGAGCGGGCTTCCCGTCGGCGGCAGCCTCCGTCGTGCCGTCGTGCTCGCCTGCCGCGGTGATCTGCGCTGCGGTCGGAATCTCTCCGGAGCGATCGCTCGCTTCACCGGCCGGCGGCTTCTCCTGCGCTGCCGTGGGCGCCGCGGCCGTCGCGGGCGCTGCGGTCGTCGTTGAATTGGCGGGATCTGCCTGCTGTGCGGCGGCCGGAGTGACCAGGCAAAGCGCGGCCAGCAGCATCAGTGAAGGAATCGATGAGAGCCGGTGGGCCGAAACGTCGCAAGCACGGAGGACTGGCACGTCGCACCTGGATAAACCGATTATCCTGCCAAACTCGGGGTTGTGGGAACAGGAAAGTTCCTGCTCATAACAATTTATTGCGAGTTGAAGAGTGCCGCCTCTCCGCATAGATGCGCCGGCACGGCATCAGGGATACCCGCGAGCAGCGCTCAACCCGAGCACGCGTGCAGAGACTCGGCTCTCAGATTCGCGAAGAGATTCAGGTCTCGTACCGGTGGAGGATGGAGGCTCGGGTCGTGTGCTGCTCGGGGATAGCCGGGTGGGAGACATCGGACCCGGCCCCTGACCACTGGCCACTGACACTGATTTCTGTCTGATCGAGGGAAAAACTCCCAGGTCTGGAACGGCGCGAGACCTGGGGCACCGGGCGCTCGTACCACTCGCGGATGGAGGCGGGTGCCCCATCCTTTCGCCATCGTTTGGCGAAAGGGTGGGAGACATCGGACCGGCCACTGACCACTGACAACTGACAACTGACAACTGACCACTGCCCTACGGCGCGAAGTAGCCCGCGATGTCGAGTATCAGCTGGGTGAGCGTAGCCGCGTAGCTGTCGACGGATCCGTCGAGGTTTGGCACGATCGCCATGTTCGACGTCACCGAGCCGTCAAACGAGTTCAGCGTGGAAACCGTGGGTTGCGGCAGCGGGGGGTTGTGGTCCGGCCACAGCGCCAGATACCACATGGGGCCATTCGCCGGAACTACCGTCGCATTGAAAACATATCCCTGCGCGTTTTCCGGCGGTGCGCACGGACTTCCCGCCACGGGCACGGTGCGCTCGCCGCTAAACGGCGGACCGTTGTTGTCACGGCTGTCGTAAACGCGGCAGGGTGCGGTCGGATAGAAGGACGAGCCACCCTGTCCCGGCGGCGCAAAGTAGCCGTTGATGTCAACAACCACATCGGTGCTGTTCGTGACAAACACGCTGATATCGCCGTTCGCCGCCGCGGGCACGATGGCCGCATTGGCAACAACCGTTCCGGTGAAGTCATTCAGCGTGGAGACATACGGCTGCTGCTGATCGCTCGGCCATACCGTCAGATACCCCAGCGGGCCCGGCGGGTTCGGTATCACGGTCACGTTCATGGAATACGTCTTGGCGTTTCTTACACCCGCAAGGCAGGAGCTGGTCAGCACCGGCAGCCTGCGGGTTTCGTTGGCGCCGAAGGTGGGCGGACCGAGTCCCTGCGGCAGACTGGGAACGCGCGTGTCGGCGACGCGGCACGGCGTCAGGGGATAGAACTGCAAGGTGTTGGAGCCGGGGGTGGTGAAGTAGCCGTCAATGTCCAGGATGACATCGCTGGTATTGCTGACGTAAACGGTGACCGCGCCGTTTGTGCCGGCGGGCACAATGGCCGCGTTGGCTTTAATGCGCCCATCGAAAGAATTCATTGTGGAAACGTACGGCTGCGCTTCACCCGTCGGCCAGATCGTCAGGAAACCCAACGGCCCATGCGGCACAACCGTCACGTTGAGCGAGTAAGCCCGCGCCGAGGCCGGAATATTGCAGCCGCCCAGACCCGGTAACGTAAAGCTCTGGGCCGCTCCGCCCTGGATAGGCTGACTTTGCCGTGTGTCCACCAGACGGCATGGTGTGACGTTGGTGAACTGAATGCCGTGGCCGGGCTCAATGAAAACGGCGGTGACTGCAAAGTTCTGCGTCATCGTTACCGCGCATGGACCAACCCCGCTGCAAGCGCCCGTCCAGCCGCTGAAGCTCCAGCCCGAGGCAGCACTGGCATCGAGTGTTACCTGGGCGCCCGGCTGATAGGTGTGCTGACACGTGCCAGGGCAGTTGATGAAGCCATCGGTGCTGGTCACGGTGCCGTCGCCGGCAGTCGATACGATGAGTGTGACTGGAGATTGTAGCTTGAAGACGGTGCCGAGGCCGTTGCTCCCGCCAGCGGTGGTTGTCCCGTAGAAGCTCCCGTCCGCGGTCTGCAAAAGCCCAGCGCCTGGGTTGTTTCCGTCGCTTCCGGCAAAGCTGTACAGCGTAGTGAGCGTCCCTGTGGGAGTGATCTTATAGATGGTTCCATCACCGTTGGCCCCGCCATTGTAAGTTGTTCCGTAGAAGTTCCCGTCAGCGGCCTGTATCAGCGTGACGCCGGGGAGGTTGCCGTCAGTGCCGTCGAAGCTGTGGAGTGTGGTCAGCGTACCGCTGGAGGTAATTTTGAAGACGGTGCCGTTGCCGTTGGCACCGCCGCCGTTGGTTGTCCCGTAGAAGTTCCCGTCCGTGGCTTGCACCAGCCCGCCCGTAAGGTGCCGGCCGTCGGACCCGCTGAAGCTGTGCAGCGTAGTTAGGGTGCCGCTTGGGGTGATTTTAAAGACCGTGCCATCGCCGTTGGTTCCATTGGAGGTTGTCCCGTAGAAGTTCCCGTCGGTGGCTTGGATCAGCTCGGCGTCGGGCTGACAGCCCTCAACCGCGCAGTTAAAGCTGTGCAGAACTGTCACGGTCCCGCTGGAGGTGATTTTGAAGACCGTGCCAGCAGTGTTAGTCCCGCCAGCATAGCTTGTCACGTAGAAGTTCCCGTCGCTGGCCTGGATCAGCGCGTCGTGAGGGTACTCGGGGCCACCCTGTCCGTTGAAGGTTGCCAGCGTGGTCAGGGTTCCGCTGGGCGTGATTTTGAAGACGGTGCCGCAGTCACCGGCCCTGCAGTTCCCGCTGCTGTCACCACCGGTTGTCCCGTAGAAGTTCCCGTCGCTGGCCTGGATCAGCCCGGCGCCGGGCTGAGTACCGTCCCCCTGGGCCGTAAAGCTGTGCAGTATGGTTACGGTTCCGCCAGGGGTCATTTTGAAGATGGTGCCATCGTTGTTGGCCCCTCCATGATTGGTTGTCCCATAAAAGTTGCCGTCGGCGCCCTGCACCAGCTTGGTGTAAGGGATCGAGCCGTCGTTCGGCTGTCCCGTGAAGTTGTGCAGCGTGGTCAAAGTTTGCGCCGGTGAGGCGATGGCCATCGCGGCCGTAAAGACGAATGTCGCGCAGATAATTTCTAGACTGTGGCGCAAGGGTCGCATCAGAATTCACCATCCAATCGCCAGGACCACCTGGAAGTGGGCTATGTTGGTCAGGGTCGCGGGCGGCCTTCGTTCCGCGGACGGAAAATCGGCGTGTGGTCCGTTAGGAGGATTGTTATAATGCCTGCCACCCCGCTTCAAGCGAAGAGGCACGACATCCAGCGACAGAAAACGACACTGGCGCCACGGTGATCGCAATGTCGGTTCAGTCTCATACGGTTACAGGCAAAGATGGCCGGCTCGATTCCTGGAAGGCCATTGCGGACTACCTTGGCCGCGATGTTCGCTCCGTGCAGCGATGGGAATCCGAACGCGGCCTGCCCGTTCACCGCATCCCCGGCGTTAAGGGTGGCGGAGTTTTCGCCTACACCGCGGAGATTGAAGCGTGGCTGCACGGCAAGTCCGCTCCCGATGCGCCATCGCCATCTGAGCCCGATCTGGCCGCCCCACCTCAGCCCGCCGAAGTTCCCGCCGCAGCC
>DASRGM010000208.1:0-16217 GCA_035651035.1 Terriglobales bacterium | reverse complement strand
ATATTGCCGCTGCCGGTCATGCCGGCGACGGCGCTCACGCCGAAGACCTGCGCCAGGCTGAGCAGCTCATCGACCTTCGCATTGTCACAGCGCATGCTGGCGTTGATGTTGGGCGACGGCGTTGAATACTGCGTGAGCGTCCCCGACGCGGTCACCGAGGTTGAGCCCACCTTGGCGTCGAATTTCTTGATGTCGACGGAATCGGCCGTTGAATTTTCCGCGACATTAAAGTCCGTGGTGATCGGATAACCAACCTTCGTCCCATGAACGACAACGTCGGCCAGCTTCATCGAACCATTGGCCGACATCGCGCCGTTCTCGTTGCTCATATCGGCCGTGCCGGTGATGGAGGCGTCGGTCCCCTCCAGCGACTTGGAGTTCATGAACTGCTGCAGCCCCGCCATGGAGACCCCATCGAGCTTCAGGGTGCCTTTGAACGGAGTCTTGGCGGCGTCCGCGTTGTTGATGGGGCCGCCGCTGCCGGTCAGGCTCAGCTTCTGCGAGCCGCTGCCGGGAAGATGCGCGGCCAGCTCGATCGAAAACGGCTCGTTGGGCGCGAAGTTCTTCAGCGTGACGTCGATATGGTCGTAGAGCGCGCGCGGCTGCCGCTTCTGGTTGTCGGTGACGGCAACCTGGCCATCGGTGACCTTGAGCTCGCCGAGGGAAATCTGCGGGCCCGAGGAGCTGGAGCTCTGCGCCGTCTTGGCCGGTTGCGCCGGCTGCTTGGGGTTGGCGGCCGCGGGCGCCTGACCCGGGGGTGCGCTGGCAATCGTCGAGAAGTTCCACACCCCTTGCGCGTTCTTGATCAGCTCGATTGTCGGGCGCTTCAGGTCGAGGCTATCGATCTCCACGTTCTTGCTGAGCAGCGGAAGCAGTTTGACACTGACATCCAACTCCTGCACCTGCGCAAAGGGAACGTTGCTGTGGAAGCTGGGATCGTCGCCGATAACGACATTGGCGGCCTGGATGCGCACGGGAAAGACGCCGAGAGAAAGCGCCCCCAGCTGCACCGGACGATTCAGCCGCTGTTGCAGCTCCGACTGGATCTGCCCGCGATACTGGTTGACGTCGATGAGGTGCGGGAGGACCAGGATAACGAGAACGATGACAACAACGATGATGACAACTGCGATACCTAGCTTTCGCATGGGAGCTCCTTACGTCGCACGCGCCGCGCCGGTCTCGTCCTACAACGTGAGAGGGCGCGAGCCCTGGGGGGAACAGCCGTCGTTGCTAATTGTATGCCTCGCCGGGGTGCGGTGCGACTACGGTATGTATGGGTGAGATGTCGGGAAACCGGCGCCGGATCGCCCAGGAATCTATTGATGTGCCCAGGTTTTTCCGCCGTCCGAGGTGCTCCAGGTCGCACCTGAATTGGTGATTACGCTTCCCTGCAGCGGCGTGTTGAAGCGGATCGATTGTATGTTTCCGGCTTCGGTTTGGCCGCCGGAGGTGAGCTCTACCCGGCTCCAGTGCTCGCCACCATCGCTGGTGTGGAACAGCGCGCCATCGCTGCCGCCGGCCCAGACGTCGCTGCCAATAACGGCAACGGAGTGGAAGGAGATTGGCAGTTCGGCAAGAACCCGCGTCCACTCGCCGGGAGTGGAGGAGCGCTCGAGATGGCCGTCGTCCGTGATGCGCCAGCGTAGGGCGGCCGGGGTGTCGCGTCGCGCAAGCGCGAGTCCGGCACCGAACGCGCCACTAATCGCGCCGGAGGTTTTCGCGCTTTCCCGTGGGGCGGCAGCCGCGCTGGGTGCAGTCGACGGCAGCGCTTTGGCGGTGATCTCATTCCGACCGGCGGACTGCAAGTTGACCTCGTTGGCCGCAGTTGCGGACTTCACCGTCGAGCCAGGGGCCGTGGCCGCCTCGGCCGTTATTGCGGGCGGCGGGGGCGCGGCAGCTTCAGCGTCTGCCGTCTTGTTCTTCTTTTCGAGGACAGCTTGCTGCGCCGGCGCCCGCGACCGGTCGAGTTGCGTTTCGCGCTCGGGAGGCGTTGCCTTCCTCGTTTGCATCTGACGCGGCCTGGAGGCTGCTGCGGGTTGTGCCCGCTTCATGATCACCTCATCGGCGGCATTGTTCGCCGTGGGGAGCGCAGGTTGCGGAGCGTTCATGGCGACGGTCGAAGCTGGAGCGTGGGGCTTGGCGTTGGATGGGATGAGACTACGCTCGACGATAATGCCAGCCACGATGGCCACCGTCGCGAGCGCTGGAGCAAGCCACTTCCAGGACGCCCACGGCAGCCGTCGAGCAGCGGCTGCGGCGGGATGCTCCTGGCGAGTCTGCTGCTCTTCTGCGGCGGCCGCGCCGGCCAGGAAGACGACCTCGCGGCACTCGGCGCAGGAGGCAAGATGGGTCGTGACGCGCTCCTTCTCGGCAGCCGACAAGGCGTGCTCGACGAAGCCGCTGAGCAGGTCGGCGGAGGGATGCGCCTCCGCCGCAGCCTGCCGGGCCAGGGCCTTACGCGCCGATGTGGGTAGCTCCTGCTTCATCCCTCTTCCCCGCTCTTCTTATAGAACGCCAGATCGCGGCGATCTTGCTCCAAAGTTTTGCCCACTTCGATGCGCAGGTCGCGCACGTCCGTGTCCTGGATGGCCTCGTCAGCCTGGCGCGTGCTCATGCCCGCGCCGATCAGCCGCTTGCGAATGCGCTTGCGCAGCCCCGCTGTCACGCGCTCCAGCTTGCGGCTGACAGTCGATTCATGCACGTGCAGCAGCCGCGCGATCTCGGCCAGCGTGCGGCGGTCGAGATAGTAGGCAGCGAGCAGGAAGCGTTCGTCTGCGGGAAGCGCCGCAAGCTCCGCGCTCGCCGCCGCCTCGACGCGAGCATCCGCCGCCTGTGCCTGTGAGGCCGGGGCCGCAAACTGCGCGCCCTCCTCAAGTGCCGCGTCCAAGCTGGTTTCGCGTCGCGTGCGCCGGTAGCGGTTGACGTACTCCTGAGCGATCACCGTACGCAGCCAGCCTGCGAGCGAGCCGCGTCCGAGGTAGTAGCGCAGCTTCGAGGCGCGTGCCTCTCCTGCAGCGTTCACCCCATACAGCTCGGCATAGAGCGAATCGGCCAGCCCGCGGGCGGCGGTCTCATCGTGCGCGATGGCGTAAGCGGCTTCGTACATCATCGCGCGATAGCGCGTCAGGAACAGCTCCCAGGCGCCATCGTGTCCCGCCAGACAGGCGCGCGCCAGGACCAGTTCCTCCAGGCGCAGCGTGGGCAGAACATCCTGCGGCTCGGCTTCGCGCCGCCGGATGACCTCGCTCAAGATGGCCGCCAATGCATCGACATCGATGCCAAAGCGCGCGGCTCCGCTGTCGGCGAAGTGTTCGGCCGCATAAGCGCGGACCATCGCCATGAGGGGAGAAACCGGCTCCGGCGATGGGGCAGAGGCCATAGATGCGAAATCTCCGACGCAGCAAGAATCCTAAATCAAGCCCGTTTGTATCAGGACACGACTCTTAGCCGCGCCGCAAAGCACGCTTCTGGATTCGGCAAGAGGTTAAACGGCAGCCAAAATTTTCCTGCAAGAACAATCCCCGCCGGCGTTCCTGTTCTAGAGACGCCCAAAAGGCTTCGGAGGTCAACGATGAACCATAGGATTCTGGCATGGCTCGGGCTGGTGCTGGCCGGCGCGATAGCTGCGATCAGCGGCCCCAATCTCATGACGGCGGGTGCGGCGGGGCCGCAGACACACGACTCGCTGCACGTTCTCGCGCCCATTACGCGCGGCAACCTGACGATCTTTCCTGTCGTAGGCGGCACGGACTACGACACCTCGCGCCTGCTCACGCTTGACGAAGGCATTCGCGCGGGCTCGGTTGTGGTGACCGAGCAAGGGTCGCTGGGAGGGTTGGTGCGCCGCGGTCAGCCGGTCCACCCGCACTCCGGCGCGGAGGTCAACGAGCTGGTGCTGGTCAACAACTCCGACCGTCCGCTGCTGCTGCTGGCGGGAGAGATTGTGACCGGCGGCAAGCAGGACCGCGTCATCGGCGCCGACCGCCTGGTGCCGCCCAAGTCCGATCCCATCAGTCTATCGGTCTTCTGCGTCGAGCCGGGCCGCTGGGTGGGGCAGAGCATGCAGTTCGGCAGCCTGAAGTCGCAGATGGCGCAGCCGAGCGTGCGCGTTCCTGCCATGGCGGCTAAGAACCAGCAAGAGGTCTGGAACCAGGTGGCGGTCGCACGCGATGCAATGAAGGCGAAGAGCGGTACCGGGGAAGCCACCGGAGGATCGTTGGGCAACGCCGTGGGCCCGACGACTTCCTACGCCGTAGTGATGGCCGCGCCCCGGGTGCAGGAGACCATTGACAGCGTCGCCGGCAACTACGAGAGCATGCTGCACGAATTGCGCAAGGTGGACGCGAAGGGCGTGGTGGTCGCCATTAATGGCAGCCTGGTCTGGGCCGACCTGTTTGCCAGCAACGATCTGCTCTCGCGCTACTGGCAGAAGCTGGCGCGTTCCTATGCTGCCGAGTCGCTGACGACGGTGGGGGAGAAGGGCTCGGCCGATCAGAATTCGGCGCAGGCATTTCTCGATCGCCTGTCGGGCAGCCGCGAGGTGATTGAAACCGAAGCCGGCCTGTTCCGCCGCGCCGAGGTCACGGGCGACGGCTACAAGGTGTTCACGCTGACGGCGCTGCTGCCCAAGGCCGACTTCGACGTCCACATCGCGAAGATGACCTGCGAAGATGAAACGCGGCAAAAGCCACGTCCGTGGGGAATCATGCGGTAATGCTGGGATTGGAGAGCTCGTAGTCCAGAATGAAAATGCTGGCTACATGAACCAGCCGCGAAGCGGCAGCATGGGCTGAGGCGGGGGTGAAAGCCCCCGCTTAAACGTTTATTGCTGCTTTCCGCTCCCCTCGCCCCAAAGGAAGCTAACGCTCACCGCGCACCCGCCGCCCGCAACTTTGATGTTTGTGGTGCCCGATCGCTGTCCGGGCGTCTGTGTCTCTAAGAGTCCCTGCCACGTTCCGTCGCTCGATACCGTCGGATTGCGGGGCATGCTCTCCGCTTTGAAGTTGCCGGTGACGCTCAGCGCCTCGCGCGCCGGATAGCCGCTGGCACGCAGCAGCACCGTTTCGGCCAGTGGCGCCTGGCGCACAACCGACAGCTTGCAATTCTGTTCGGAGGCTTGGATGGGAAACGGCACCGCTTCGGCAAATCCGGCGACGCTTCCATCGGTTGAGACCACGGCAAAGCGCTTCGGTTCGCCCGCCATCGCCGAGGCCTGAATGTTGACGGCGTCGTTGGCCACGCTTCCGCTGCACTCACCTGGCCTGCCGGAACACACCAGCAATCCGCGTTTGTCGAAGCTCACGCCTTGCATAAGCTTCTGCGGCGCTTTGCCCAGCTTCCAGAACCACAGGTCGTATTTCTTGCCGGCCGGAAATCCTTTGCCGAGGAGGTTGTACATCAGCAGCGTTCCCGAGGGGCCGCTGCGTCGAGGATCTTCGTGAGTGCCAAGCTCGACACCCGCAGTGTTCTTGCCCCAGGAGTGCTCGTCAAGTTGCTGCGCTGCTGTCGGCAAGCCGAGACATAAAACCAGAATGCACGTAATGGCGCTTCGCCGCAGACGGGATCTCATTTCTTCCCATTGGGTGCCGGCGGCGGTGTCATGTGGTAGAAAAAGACCCCGCGGGCTCGCTCGAGCACGTCCTTGTCGTAGCCTTCGAGGATCAGCAGGTCCGTGTCGTGCCACTCCATCACCACAGGCCCTTCGCTAGTCGAGCCCTGTTCGAGATTGCACGGATCGGGAATGCCCGCTCCGCTGCCCGCGCTGGGCCCTGTCCCGATATCGCATTTCGATGTCCAACGCACATCTTCGGAGTAGCGCTTGGGCAGGTAATCGTAATAAATCTTGGCGAAATCGCGCGCCGCTTCGGGCGAGTCCCACTTCGAGTAATAGAGCATCGCGATCCGCTGACGCGGCGCGTTCTTAGGATGAGTAGCGAAGTAGTAGCCGCCTCGCCAGTGCCGGTAGTAATTCGGCGCGTCCTGGACGCCGTACTGCTTGGCCAGCAGGTAAACGTCGAACTCGCCCATGCTGCCGAAGTCGACGCGCTCGTAGCCCGTCCCGACGATGCTGTCGAGATGGGGAACCGTTGGGGGCGCCACGACCTGATGCATCAGGTAAGTCTCCGGCTGCATGATCTGGCGGGTGTCGACCGGCGGATCGTGCAGCAGCCCGGCAAACGCGGCCTCGCGACCGCGATTGACCAGCACGGTGCGCACGAAATCCAGGCCGAAGGTGTAGGGCATCAGCAGCGATTCCTTGAGGAAGATCGGGGCTTGCGCGAAGACGGGCGAATCCTTGCTGTCGCCCATAGTGGCGCGCACCGCATCGACAAACTCGGGCGCGGTAACAATGTTCTTGCCCATCGGCGCCAGCGTGTAGTTGAACCACACTACCTGCGCCTGGCCTTCGGTGATGCACTGGCGCGCGGCCTGCGCCTCCTCGACCGCGTACTCCTGCTGATCGGGCAGCGGCGTGTTGTCCTCGCGTCCGCCTGCCAGCTCCCACTTCTCCACGCCGACCTGCTGGTCCTGCAGCGCGTGCGTCAGCTCATGCGCCAGCACCGGCTTCTGCGCCTCGGCGGGCAGCCAGTCCAGCAGATTGACGCTCTCGGAGTGCGGATCGTAGTAGGCCGCCACCTGCTCGCCCATCAGCCGCACGAACTCGGCATGCAGGTCGTATCCCTTGGGCAGCAAGCCGAACTTCTCCAGCACCAGGCGCGACTGCTCCAGCCGCTTGGCATCCTTATCGTCCTTCATTCGCTTGTCGACGTATTTCTCCACCGACTCGCGGGTGATGAGATTGCGTTTCACCTTGTGTTCGATGGGCAGGCCCGTGTCCTGGCTGGCGAACTGCAGGATCTCGTCGACCGAGCGGAAGAGCTCCTTCGCCTGGTCCTTGGTGATGTGGGTCTCAGGCTCGCCGGACGCGGAGGCTTGGCCGTTGCCGTTCTCCGGGGGCTGCGAGGACGCGCCGCTGTTCCCGGAGTTATCCGGCGGCGGAGTCGCCTGCGGCTGCTGTTGGCTGGCGCCCGCCTGCGACTTGTTTTGCGAGTCCGATTGGGCGGGAGGGGTTTGCGTCCAACCCGCAGATACCACGAGAAGGATGAGGAGCACGGCCGCGAGGAGAATTCTTCCACGCGGCGAAGGAGTGCTGCGGAATACGTGGCGCGCTGTCATGCGGAACTGCTTCAAGGATACAGGAGGACAGTGGCGGGTGCTGTGCTCAGGGCTGCGGCACTTCATTCATCAGCGCGTCGAGAACGCTCTGCCGCGAGGCCGCGTCTTCCACGCCGAACGCGGCCGGTTCGATCTGCTCGAAGTAGCGCCAGGCGGAATGCGCCTGCCGCAGGTCGCCGTTTTGCTGCGCGGCGATAGACGCCTCGCACAGCAGCGCGAACGCCAGCGTCTGGCTGAGCCGATGAAGCAGCTTGCGCGCCAGCCGCTGAGCGCTCGCTTCGTCGTGCAATGTTGCCGCGATGGCTTCGGCGTCGTCCTGCATACGCTTTTGCAAGGCAACTCGCAGGCGCTCCAGGGGCCCGGACAAATTTTGCGCAATCGCACTCAAGCGCGATTCGTAGAGCTCGCGCCCACGGTGTTGCGGGCTAAGCAGGCGTAGCAGCTCCAGTGCCTGGATATTAGCCGGGCCCTCCCAGATGGTGAGCACCTGCGCGTCGCGCACCAGCCGCGCCAGCGGATAGTCGCTGGTATAGCCGTTGCCGCCAATCAGCTCCAGCGCGGCGCGGCAGGACGTGATCGCGTACTCCGCGGTCAAATACTTCGCCAGCGCGGTGACCAGGCGCAGCCAGGCGCGCCGCTCGGGATCGCTCTGCGCTTCATCGAACGCGATCGCGGCCTCGAAGGCCAGCAGCGCGCCCGCCTCGAATTCGGCCCGCAGGCGCAGCAGCTCATCCTGCACCATTGGATATTCGCAGATCCGATGCCCGAAGGCGCGTCGCGAGCTTGCCCACGCCACCGCCTCACGCAGCGCGCGCCGTTGCATCCCGGCCGAGCCGACGGCATTGTGCACGCGGCTGTACTCCAGCGCCTCCATCATCAGCCGGAAGCCGTGCGGCGGTGGCGCAACCTCGTAGGCTTCTGCGCCGAGCAGCTCGATCTCCCCTGTCGGCAGGCCTTTCGTTCCCAGCTTGTCCTTCAAGCGGCGAATGCGATAGTGGTTCGCGCGGCCATTATCGAGATGGCTGGGCACCAGGTACAGGGCAAGTCCCGCTGAGCCGCCGGGCGCGCCCTCCAAACGCGCAGTGGCAAGCGCTAGGCCGCTATTGGCGTTGCTGGTAAACCACTTCAACCCATGCAGCGCAAAACGATTGCCGTTGCGCACCGCGCGCGTCGTGGTTGCGCCGATGTCGCTACCGCCGTGCTGCTCCGTCGCCCACGTGCCTCCAGTCTTCGCCAACCCGTCCATGCGAATTACGTCATGCAGGAAACGCTCGCGAATCGCGGCAGGCGCATGCGATGCAAGCACGTGCGCCACCGAGCCGGTCAGCGTGACGGGACAATCCAGGCTGATGTCGGCCTGCGATAGCAGATAGCTCATCGTGAAGGTCAGCAGGTGCGGCGCGCCTTCGGCGTAAGGCAGGCCGATGATGCCGCGGCGGTACAGCTCGCGATGCTGCTCCTCGTATCGGTTATTGACGACGATGCGATTAACGACTTCGCCGTCGCGGTCGTAAGTTTCAAGCGCCGGCGGCGCGTATCGGTCGGTATAGTTCGCCTGGGCCTCGACCTCGGTCGCCACCCAGCGATGAAACTCGGCAAGCTGGCGCGAATAAGCGGCCATGCCCGGCGCGCGCGCCGTGAGGTAGGGCTCAAGATAGGGATCGAAGGTGGAAGGCAGCAAACTCGCCATGACGTACCGTCGCGTGCAATCGACTATTCAACCGCCAATTTCACTTCGGTGCAGGTGCCTGCGGTAGCCGCGTTCACCGCCGCGGCAATCTCTTTCATGTGGAGGCGGACTATCGGCCATTGCGGGGTGCTCAACACAACAATAGCTATCGCGCGGCCTTCAAGGTTCTGCTGAAAGCGCATGTTCTTGTCGGCTGTGAGGAGCACGTCGAAACCAGCCCTCTCCGCCTCGGCCAATAGATCGCCATTGCTGAGCGTATCCCAGCCAAGGTCCTTTGCCTTCGTGACCTCATGATCGGGAAGGAATCGCACGACGCCGCTTGGAGTTACGTGATCCAGGAGAATGCGCATCGACCAAAGAACCTATAACACGGAGGGCACGGGATCCAGGCTGCGGGCAGCGAATTCGAGGACTTGGCTGATCTGCTCTCGCGTAAGGTCGAACTGCTCGATGATTTCTTCTATCGAGGCCCCAGCCTCAAGATTTTCGAAGACAGCGGACACCGGCATGCGGGTCCCGCGAAAAACCCAGGCACCGCCGAGTCTTCCCGGTACGCTTTCAACTGCAGAACACCGCGACCAATCCAGAGCTGCCATGATTTATTCTTCGCGTTCTTTCTATCACGCCTCGGCGGCGACCGTCACTTGGAAGCTACTTCTTGCACAGTACTTTCGGCATCAGACGCAAACTCGAACCTGCACTCGCGCGCCTCCTTGTCGAAGCGCAGCCCTTCGAAGACCGGCGCCCGCATCTTGACCGCGCCGCTCTGCCCCTCGTGCGTCCACTCGGTGAACTTGATCTCGGCCACCAGCTCGGGTTTTACGTAGTGCACCCGGCGGTCGCTCTCCACCTTGCCGGAAAATGGATTGCGATTGGTATCGAGAGCTTTCAGCCGCTTCCACATTTCCGCGTGCGTCTGGCCGGTGAAGCCGCTGCCCGCCTGGCCGACCGGAATGAGACGGTCCTTGTCGTCATAGAGCCCCAGCACCAGCGAGCCGAAGTTTTCGCGCGCCCCGCGCGGGTCGGTATAGCCGCCGATGACGCACTCCTGCCGGCGCGTGATCTTGATCTTCAGCCACTCGCGGCTGCGTTTCTGCTCGTAGCAACTGGTGCGGTGCTTGGCCACGATGCCCTCCAGCCCACGCTGCGCCGCCGCCTGGAACAGCGCCATGCCCTGCCCGGGATAATGGTCCGAATAACGCAGCAGGTCGTTCTTCTCGACGATCGAGCTTAGCAGTTGTTTGCGCTGCTCCAGCCGCGCCTGCATCAGGTCGTAGCCGTCAACATAAAGCAGGTCGAAGGCGTAGTACACCACGGGAATATCGTCACGGGTGCGGCGGATGCGGTGGCCACTCTCGCCCACGCCGGTGCGCTGCTGCATCAGGCTGAACGACGGGCGTCCCTCGTCATCCAGCGCGACGATCTCGCCATCGAGCACGGCGGTGCGCGCCTTCACGAATCGGCCTATGTCGTGCAGCTCGGGATACGCCGCCGTCAGATTGTTCTGGTTACGCGAAACCAGGCGCAGCGAGTTGCCGTCGAGGAACGCGACGGCACGATAGCCGTCCCACTTCACCTCATAGAGCCAGTCATCGTTGTCGAATGGTTTGTCGATAGGCGTGGCCAGCATAGGCCGGATGCTGGATGGCATCGTCGCTTTGCGGCCCATGACCGAGGGGTCGAGGACTAGGCCCGCTTCTTCTTTCGCGTCGCTGCGAACTTTTTTTTTACCGCCGAGCCCACTGCCGGCTTCGTCGCGGTTGTTCCAGGTAAGGTTCGTTTGCTTGCCTGGGTCTTTGAGGCTCCCGAAGTCGGGGCTGTTTTGCCGGATTTCGCGGGCTTCGACGAGCCGCTCGCCCCACTCTTCCCGGGTGCCCCACTCAAGTGTCGTTTGCTTGAGTGGGTCTTCTGTTTCTTCGCATCGGCCTTCGCGATGGACTCTGCCAGCCAATCGTTCTTGCTGGAAGCTCCGTGCGCCGAAGCCTTGCGGCTGCTCTCCCACTCGGCCGAGCCGGCATCCCCGGCGATCTCCTTCAGCGAGCGCTTGGTCAGCACCGACCAGTCATACTGGTCGATGTCGTAGCCGGGCTCGACGTACGCGTCTTTATGCTTAATCAGCAGCCACTCCGTGCCCTTGCTGTCGGGACGGCGCGACTTGATGTGCACCAGCGCGAACTCGCCCTTCAGCTTCTTTCCATCCAGCCGGAACTTCAGGTCGCCCTTCTGCAGCATCGCCGGAGCGTCGCCCACCGGCTCCCAGGTTCCCATGTCCCACACCATCACCGTGCCCGCTCCATAGTTGCCGGCCGGGATGATGCCCTCGAAGTCGAAATACGAGACGGGATGATCTTCCACCTGCATCGCCAGGCGCTTGTCGGCGGGATCGAGCGAAGGGCCCTTGGGCACCGCCCACGACTTCAGCACGCCTTCCATCTCCAGGCGGAAGTCGTAATGCAGTCGCGTGGCGCGGTGTTTCTGGACGACAAAACGCCGTTGCTTCCCGCGCTCCAGCTTGGGAGGAGGCTCGGGCGTCTGCTTGAAGTCGCGCTTCCGCTTGTATTCCTCGAGGGCCATGCGCAGTTAGATGAACATACCGTGCCGTGACGCTGCAAGCTCCATAAGGCGCGGCCGGGGCCGGCCGGTGTTACTCAGTTGATTAACCGAATAATTGTGAGTACCCGGATTTTCGTCATTCCGAGCGGCTAGAATTCCGGCTAATTATGAGCACTCACGCTGTTGCCCTATCCACCAGCCCATATTCCTGGGAAGGACGCATCCTCAACGGCAAGTACCAACTGCTGGAGTGCCTGGAAACCGCGGGCGTTGCAGCGGTCTATCTGACGAAATCCGCGGGCGCCGCCGCCCTGCTCAAATTGGTGCCGGCGAACGGCTCGGGGGCGAGTGCGCAAGTGGCAGCCTGGACGCTGGCCTCGCAGTTGTCGCATCCGAATCTCGTTCGCATCTTCGACATGGGTCTGTGGCACGCTGACGATGAGCAGGACATGCAGTTCGCGGTCATGGAGTACTGCGATGAGAGCCTCGCCGGCGTGCTGCGCCAGCGCGAGTTGACCGTCAGCGAAGCCCGCCAGCTGCTCGCGCCCACCCTTGACACGCTGAAGTACCTTCACGCGCAGGGCATCGTGCATGGACAAATCACCCCGGCCAGCATCCTCGCGCGCGGCGACCAGTTGAAGCTCACGGTCGACTGCCTGCGTCGCACCAGCGACACCTATTCAGACCAGTCGCCAACCCCGTACGATGCTCCCGAGAAGGCGAGTGGAACGATTGCGCCCAGCGGCGATCTGTGGATGCTGGGAGTGACCCTGCACGAGGCGCTCACCAGGCGTTTGCCGGTCCGCGACTGCAACGGGGCGCTCGAAAGCGCCGAGAAGTTGCCGGCCCCCTTCGACGAGATCGTCAGGGGATGCCTGGCGCGCGAACGCGAGCAACGGCTCTCGATCGCTGCGATCAAGAATCTGCTGGATCGTCCCGGCCCGGAGCTGGTGCAAAGCCCGAAGCCGCCGACGGCCGCACAGAAATCACCGGCCGTGCCCGAAATCACGATGACGAGGCCCATAGCTGCGCGGGCCGAGAATCATCCAGCGCCGCTCGCGGATGTAGAGAGGAACGCGCACGGCAATCGTCGTGCTTTGGTCACGGCGGGTTGCGCGCTGGCGTTGCTGTTCGCCCTGTTACTGGTGGCGCATTTCAGCGATAGCAAGCAATCCACTGCGCCGGCAATCTCGGCTAATGCGCCGGCGAGCGCGATGCATGCCGCCCCGGCTAAGCCCAACACCAGCCCGTCCAATCATTCGGCTGCAACGACTGCTTCTGCCGGCGCTCCGTATCGCCAAGTCATGCCGGAGATCTCCGGCAAGGCGCGCAGCACAATCAACGGCACCGTGAAGTTGCGTGTGCGCGTCGCCGTCGATGCCGAGGGCAAAGTGTCGCGGGCGACCCTTGCGGCGCATGTGCCTAGCGCCTACTTCGCGCGCCAGTCACTCGAAGCGGCGCGCCAGTGGACATTCACGCCGCCGATTCGCGATGGCAAAGCCCAGGCCAGCGACTGGATGCTGCGCTTTGAATTCCGTCGCGGCGGAACCAAGGCTGCAGCAGAGAGGATCTAGCGAGTCGCAAAACCGTGGAACCAAAGGGCACGTGGTAGATTGCGCAGGTGAGCACGTTTCGCATCGCTCTGGCCAATCTGCCGTTCCCGGCCTCACCTAAGGAGTCGGTGACGCTGGCCGAGCAGGCCATCCGGCAGGCGGGCAGCAGCGGGGCGGAGATCGTCTGTTTTCCCGAGTGCTTCGTTCCCGGCTACCGCTCGCCGGGCAAGTCGATGCCGCCGCCCGATCCCGCATTCTTGGAGCATGCCTGGGCCGCTGTAGCCGCAGCGGCCGCCAAGGCCCGCATCACAGTCATTCTCGGCACCGAGCGCGTCCTCGATGGCAGGCTGTTGATTGCCGCTCTGGTCATCGATCCCGACGGATCGCTTGCCGGCTTTCAAGATAAATGTCAGCTCGATCCGTCCGAGGAAGCTACTTATTCCTTTGGCTCCGGCCGGCGCGTCTTCCAAACCGGGCCGCTCACCTTCGGCATTTGTATCTGCCATGAAGGCTGGCGCTATCCGGAAACGGTGCGCTGGGCGGCGAAACGCGGTGCGCACATCGTGTTTCATCCGCAGTTTCACGCAGCAGAGCCTGGCGGCTACGCGCCTTCCAGCTTCGCCGACCCGGCGAACTCGTTTCACGAGAAGGCCTGCCTGTGCCGCGCCGCGGAGAATACCTGCTACTTTGCGAGCGTCAACTTCGCCGCCGCCGGATCGCCAACCACGTCTGCCATTGTTCGGCCCGACGGGACGGTGCTGTGCTATCAACCGTACGGCAAAGAGGGGTTGCTGATCGCCGATCTCGATCTTGCCGCCGCCACTGGACTCCTGGCGTCGCGCTTTCGTCAGCCGTAGCCGAAATGCCTGGACAAGCACGGGACGCTATGTCTTAGCCGAAAAAAGTGCGCGCTGCGGAATTAGGCACCCGCAGCCGCATTCAGCTTTCCATGGTTGATCGCGCGCTTCATCGCCTCCCAATCCTTGGTGGTCTGGTTGGCATAGGTGGCGCCAAAGAGCGCCATCGCAATATCGAACCGATCGTTGTTGCCCAGGTATCCCGCGATGGTGCAGGGGTCGCCCGAGCGCGCGTGCCCCTTCGACAGCAACTCGCCGCACATCTCGGCGTACTGCACCAGGCCCACGCCTTTCAGATCGCCTGGCCCAATACCGGCCTTATGGTCCTTCAGCTGGCGGACCAGATAGTCACGGCCGGCGATCGAGGTCCAGCCCAGGAAGATGTCCGACTGCATCTGCATGGCGCGGCCACCCTCGGCTGTGCGCTGACCCTGGTGCGCGGGCACCGGGCTCCTGGGTAGGTAGGGAGCGTAGGCCGATCTCGGCTCCTCTTTGATCTGGATAAACAACGGATCGGAGGTGGCGCCGCCGAACATCAGCAAGACGTAGTCGCGCAAGCCGACGCTGCCTGTACCCACCACCCGGAAGCAGACATCCTCCACGCGATAGTGCCGGAAGAAACGGGCGCGCTCTGGCAGCAGGGTTTTCGTATAAGCCGGCAGCGACGCCTTGGCGGCGTTCTCTTCCCGCTGGGAGACGTGAAACTGCATTGGCTTGCGGTCGTGAAAGATGTGCCGTCCGCCGCGCTGGTAGGTCAGCCTCTCCAGATTGTGCAGCGGCGTGGTGCGCTCGGCTTTGCGCAGCACCGTGCGCAGACAATCGATGTCGCGGTAAATCTGGTAGCGCGCCAGATCGATGAACGGCATCTCGGCGAAGCGGTTCATGCAGACCCGGTAGTTGCGCACAAAAGCCAGCACCGCGTTCCGGCAATCCTTGTCGGAGTTGCCCGCCTCGCGCCCCGCGAGCACCAGGCTGGCGGACATGCGCTTCACGTCCCACTCCCACGGCCCGATGATGGTCTCGTCGAAGTCGTTGATGTCGAAGATGAGCCGGCCGTCGGGGGCCTCGAAGGCGCCCAGATTTTGCACGTGCGCGTCGCCGCACAGCTGCGCCGTGAGGCCGGTGCGAGGCAAAGGCGCCAGGTCCGCCGCCATCACCGGCACCGCGCCACGAAAGAAGCCGAAGGGGGACGCCTTCATGTGCGCCCATTTGATAGGCAACAGCTCGGGTATTCGCCCGCGCTGCGATTCGAGCAGCAGGTCGATAACGTTGAAGTTGCGGCGCCTGGGGTCCCACTTGGCCTGATCGACGCGCCGGATTCGGTTGCGGCAGGCGCGTCCATGGCTGCGCCGCTCCGCGCGAGTGGTCATCTCTGAGCGTGTGGCCATCGGAGTTCCACAAGGATACTACGGCGGCCGCGGCCGGAATCCCCCTGCTTGCGCGCGCGGTAGTGCCTTATTGCGAAATCTGGTCCAATGGATTCGGGTGGCGCACGCCTTGAGGCGTGCATTGACACTCCATTTTTCAAGCTTTTGGCTTTAGCCGCGGAGGTAATAAGCGCGTGCCATTAGGCTGCGAGATGCATGCCTCAAAGGCGTGCTGGTAGTGGGTCAGTTTGAAATCTGAGCGGTGGAAGGGCACGGCTTCAGCCGTGCCGAAAGGACGGCGATGGAACATGGTTTTAGCCCCGGTCGCCGCGGCTAAACCCGCCCTCGATGGCCGTGGTTTCGCCGGGCTGAAGCCCCGCCACAAATTCCAAACTGCCCACCACCGGCGTGCTCCACCCCGCAGCATAAGCAATCAAATTTCAAATCGCGCCACTGCTTGCGCGCGCGGTAGCTTTGCGTGGCGCGCGCTGCCTCTGGTAGATTTGAAACTGCTTGAGTTACCAGGAATTGGGCGCTTAACTCAGCGGTAGAGTGCCATCTTCACACGGTGGAAGTCACAGGTTCGAATCCTGTAGCGCCCACCATATTCTTCCGGGGTTTACGAGCAAAAGCGAAAAAGCCCCGTTCCACAAACTTTCCGCAAATCATCACTGGATCATCCCCGTCGCGAGGCCCATTTCCTTGAGGAAAGCGCCTTGCGCCGCTCGCGTTTCATCACCATCGCCTTGGGTATAGAGATCCAAAGTCGTCTGGATGCGGCTGTGCCGTAGAAGGCTTTGAACCGTCTTCGGGTCGGCCTTCCCCTTGTTTACGAGCCAGCTTGAAAGCGAGTGCCGCAGGTTATGCAGCCCAAAACGGTATCCGTCCGGTATCTGAAGTCCTGCCGCTCTCGCAGCGGGGCGCAGATGATCAGCGACGAACACGGCGGGGGAGAGTGGAACTTTACCCTCGGCCTTGAGCGACGGGAAGATGAAATCCTCGTCTCGGGCGAAAGGCG
>DASRGM010000207.1:0-3658 GCA_035651035.1 Terriglobales bacterium | reverse complement strand
GCCGGATGCGGATGGAGTCGGCGCCCGCGTGCCGGTGCCAGATGCTGCTGGAGGTAGGCTCCTCGTCGCCATGGCGGAACATCACGATGGCGGCCGAGACAGCGGGAACCACTTCGCCGATCAGCTCAAGCAGTCGATGCTGCAGCGCCTCCAGCTCGCGGATGGAGTTGATGGTGTTGGCGATCTTGAACAGCGCGTTCAGATCGCGGGCCATGCGGCCTACGTCCGTTCCACCCTGCGGCACGGAACGATAAGCGCGAATGTTGGTGGTCGACAGCGCGTCGCCCGGCTCGGTGTCCTGGAACTCCAGCGCGTATGGCGCCTGCTCGTCGTCCTCGGTGATCAGGAAGACCATCTCGCAACGGCCTACGCGAATGGTGTCGCCATGGGCCAGCAGCTTGCGGCGTACCGGGATCCCGTTGACGAAGGTGCCGTTGTGGCTCTCCAGGTCGACCAGGTGGAAGGCTGCGTCTGTCTTGCTGACGGTGTAATGCCGGCGCGAGACGGCGCGGTCGCGCAGCGACAATTGATTCGTCGAGTCCCGCCCGACGGATAGCTGGTCGCTCTTCAGGCGCACCACCGTACCTTTGGATGGACCCGAGATCACCACCACCCTGGCGTCCAAAGTCTCCTCCTAATGTGGGTCGTGCAGCCATTCGAGAGTAATGCCAAAGTAGGGCTGCGTCCAGCTAACGGTGATCGTGAAAATTGCGATGTTCGTGCCGCCCAGCAGACCAAACCAAACGGATAGTTCACGCTAACAATTCGGATAGACCGACACACAAATTGGAGTTCCGGCGGATGTGGTCAGGACGGAACGGTGTTTACGTAAGTAGATGAAGAATAATGCGCTTGAACTTAGCGGATAAAACTTGCTGACAGTGGCACCAAGCTTGCTCTATTAGTTGGCATTCGTAGTCGGTCAGAGCCAAGCGGTGATTCCGGTTGGTGCTTTAGAAAAGCAAGCTGAACCGGCGCGAAGATGTTTCTCCGATGGCCCGGAGACCGTGAGCGTAGAGGTGAGCCCGCTACATCACGTGATTGGAAGACCCGGAGTGGGAGCGCTCCGGGTCTTTCGTTTTGAAACGCGGCGTACGGTTTGTACTAGCCGCTAGCCGCTGTCTTCACATTCCCGGAATAATTGCCGTCTTGATGTCGCCGTTGCGGTTCAGCATATGGCGCAGCACCTGTTGCAGGCGCGACAGCGGCGCTTCGCCAGTGATGTAGTCGGTGCCTTTGATCTTGCGCTCGCAGATCAGGGCAAAGGCCTTGCGCACCGTCTCCGGCGTGTGATGGAAAGTGGCCTTCAGCGTCAGCTCGTTGTAGTGCAGGCGCTGGGTATCGAGCGCGACGGTGGTTCCGCTGGCGCAGCCGCCGAAAAAGTTCACTGTACCGCCCTTGCGTACCATCTCGATCGTCCACTCCCACGCCTGCGGGCGCCCCACCGCCTCAATCACCACGTCGCAACCGCGGCCGTCGGGCGTCAGCTTGCGGACTGCCTGGATGGGATCGTCGACTTGCGTGATCTGGACCACGCTGTTCGCCCCGGCGCGACGGGCGGCCGAGGCCTGCGAGTCGCGCTTGACCACGGAGATCACGTTGCATCCGGCCAGCTTGGCGACCTGCACGAACATCAGGCCGATAGGTCCGGCGCCGATCACGGCCACCGTGTCGCCGATTTCCAGCTTGGTCTCGTGCAGCCCGCGCAGGACGCAGGCCAGCGGCTCGACAATCGCGGCTTCTTCGAAGCTGACGTGCTTGGGAATGGCCAGCATGTTGGCTTCAACGATGCGGCGCGGAATGCGGATGTACTCGGCGTAGGCGCCGTTGTTGAACAGCAGGTCTTCGCAAAGATTTTCCTGGTGCTTGGAGCAGTAGAAGCAGCCGCCGCACGGCGCCGAGTTCAGCGCGACCACGCGCATGCCTTTCTTGAAACCGCGGACCTTGGGTCCGACCTCCTCCACCACTCCGGCCAGCTCGTGGCCAAACAGCGCCGGAGGCACGATCATTCGCGCATGGTAACCCCGCTGATAAACCTTCAGGTCGGTGCCACAGGTCAAGGCAACTTGCACCTTCACCAGCACTTCCCCTTCTTCCAGGGTGGGAATGGGTACCTGTTCGATTTTGACGTCCTCTTACCGTAGAGGACCGCCGCAGTCATTTGTCCGTTCACTTCAGTCCTTCCATTGGCTGCCCGGCTGAATCACGATCTTCATCGAGTCAGCCTTGGGGTGGGCGGCCAGACGCAGTGCCTCTACGGCCTCGGACAGCGGGAAACGGTGGCTGATCAGCCGCTCCAAATCCATTTCCCTGCCGAGCACAAAGCGCGCCGACTCGTCCTGCAAGTCCACAGACGCGCTGTAAGAGCCCAGAAGACTCTTCTCGTCAACGCAAACCGCGGCCGGATCGATCGCCGCCTGCCCATGCTGGGTTTGCGCAAACAGCAGCACCCGTCCTCCGGGACGGGTTGCATCCATTGCCGGGCCAATCAATGCTGTCCCGGCAACGGCAAGAATCACGGCATCGGCGCCACGGCCCTCCGTCAAATCCCTGATGACTCGCCCGACGTCCGCGCGAGAGGCGTCTATGCTTTCGGTTAGGCCGAACCCCTTAGCTATTGTAAGCCTCTGGGGGAGCAAATCGGAAGTTATGACCCGCGCGCCGCGCCGCCGGGCCAGCACCGCAAGCATGATGCCGATAGGTCCCTGGCCCATCACCAGCACCGTTTCACCCGCCGTAAGGCGCAGCGTCTCAATGCCTTTCATGCAGGTGTTCACCGGCTCGATGAACGAGGCCTGCTCGAAGGAGACGCCGGCAGGGATGCGCACAACGCCATTGCGGCTGACGATCCAGCTCATGACCCGTACGTACTCGGAAAACCCGCCGCCGCTAGCCTCGAATCCGGCAGTCGCGCCGACTTTCTTATAGACCGGGCACTGGGCGAACACCTTATGGCGGCAGTAATAACACTCGCCGCAAGGAATGTGATGAAACACCATCACGCGGTCGCCAACCTGGAATTCCGTAACGCCTTCGCCGGTTTTGGCGACCACGCCGGCGGTTTCATGTCCGAAGATGCGCGGGGCCGAATGCGAGCCGGTGGAGATCTTCTTGAGGTCGGTGCCGCAGATGCCGCAGGTGTGGACGCGGACCAGGACCTCGCCCGGGCCGATCTGCGGTACGGGCACACTCTCCAGCCGGACGTCGTCGACCCCGCGATAGACGGCGGCCTGCATGGTCGCGGGAATGGCGTGGTCGTCGAGACCTTCGCGAACTTGGCTTGCGGTTGACATCGAGTACGTGGCTAGTGGTCAGTGGCTAGCGCCCACAAGAACAACTCGAGGCGACTAGCCATTGACCACTGGCCACCGGTCACTCTCTAGTAGATGTTCCAATGCGGTGCACAGGTTCCTGCTGGCCGTGCTGCTATTCTCCTTGATCTTGCCCAAGGTACTCCACCAGCGCGGATGAAGCGCCACATACATCAGGAACTTGCGCGTCGCAAACCGGCCATTCTCGTCGATGAAGCGGTTGAGCGGCGGCATGACAAACGAGGCATCGTCGGAGATCGACTTCAGCGCGGCGAACTCAAGCCCGCGCTCCTGAGCCACCCGCGCGACCGCCGCCGCCTCCATGTCCACCACATCGGCTCCAAACT
>DASRGM010000206.1:0-12076 GCA_035651035.1 Terriglobales bacterium | reverse complement strand
GATGGCGAACGACACGTCCTGCACGGCGGGCACGCTGTGAAAGCGTTTCGTCAGCCGCTGCACCTCAAGCATGATCTTTTTAGACACCGCGCCCGGCAATCGAGTTCCGCATCGCTGCTCCATTGCAAGCCCCGTTCTTCGACCTGACATACAGCTTTACTTTGGGGCATAACAATGGGAATGTTGCCGGTATAACTGACAACGTCACTCAATCGCATTCGCAGTCGTTTATGTACGATGCAGTGAACCGGCTCTCTAACGCCACCTTCTTCGGCGGCTGCGAGCAATACACATACGATAATTGGGGCAACCTGACAGCCGAACAGCCCTTCGGCACCTGCACGGGCGTAATGTGGAATATGCCCGCAGATGGCAATAACCGTATCATGGCGTACCAGAGCAACTACGATGGCTCTGGCAATCTGACCTACATAACTGCGTTGTCAGGCTCGAGCACGTTTAACGCGGAAAACCAGTTGGCCTCCTTCTCGGGCAACATGGTTGCATCATTTGCCTACGACGGGGACGGTAGACGGGTCAAGGCCTCCGAAACGTGGGTCAATCCCCAAACAACCTGGTACTGGAACGATCTGTCGGGCAACGTGCTGGTTGAGACCGATCAGCTCCTTAATATCCGCAATCTCTACTTTTATCTCAACGGTGAGAGGATCGGCTATGCTCCGCAAGGCGGCGCCGGCAATATCGTGTACTTCTACTACAGGGACCAGCTAGGAAATGTGCGGGCGATCACCGACCAGAATGGCACCCAGTGCTTCGCAGCCGACTACGATCCCTGGGGCGGGATTATTCCCGGCAACTACCAGATCAACAACTGCCCAACGGAGTACAACCGGTTCACCGGCAAGGACCGCGACCCGATCATGGGAGTGGACTACTTCGGTGCACGCTACTACAAGAACGACATGGGGCGCTTCTACTCGCCGGACGACGGCGAGGATCAAAACCCTCTTAATCCGCAGAGCTGGAACCTGTACACATATGTTCGGAATAACCCATCTACGCTTACCGACGAGGACGGCCGTTCGGTCACGATTTGTGATGCTAATGGGCACTGTTCGACAGTATCGAACGATGATTATTCCCAAGCCCAGCAGCAGGATAAATATAATAATGCGCCGTCATTAAGTAGCTTGCAGAGTCAGTACGGGATGACCGGGAGTGCAACTGGAAATGTTACCGATTCTGGCGGAAATGTTGTGGGAACGGTGCAGTACGTGCCCGACAATCCAGGACTTGAAGGACCGGCAAATCTAGCGGGGGCGCGTGAACTAGCTGCGATTGGTATCGGCGTTGACAACTTTATCAGTAGAGCGCTGAGCCACCCAGCGGTGCAGGGATTCTTATCCGTTTTCTTGTTCGCAGGTGGCGGCGAAGAGGAGGGGGCTTTAGAGGGAGTTGGCACTCTGGAAGCGGCGGCCGATGCCGAAAGAATCGCAAACGGCCATGCTTTCTTGAAACATGCCGGAGAATTCGGGAACATTAGTAAGGACGAGTTCAAAGAGCTGGTTCAGGCGACAATTTCCAATCCTTCCGATGCAAGATCACTGGCAAACGGAAGAACCGCCTATTGGAACGAGGGTGAGCATATGGTGGTCATAAGGAACCCGAATTCCGCCGATGGGGGAACCGCATTTCGACCGGCGGCAGGAAAAGCGTACTTCGATAACCTTCGCTGATGAAAGGATGTTTGTGGTCAACGGTACTGGCAGTCTCTGCTTAAGCCACGTGTGTGACTACCTACTTAATAGCCTAAATGAGGTTCTCAATGGTTTCTCAGTGGACTTCAATGCTGCGCTAGGGACTGACCGGACCACGGTGCTTGAAAGTTATCGACAGCTCAAGAACCGCTGTGCGGATGAACCTGGGGCACTGCTCTCGAGTTCTCTCAATAGAAATGAAGCAGAAATGCTTGTCAATTGCTCGCGTCTGTGTAGAAAAGAGGTCGACTCTGAAGAGTTCCAGACTCGTTTAGGCATATCGTTGGAGGATGCGATGCTTGTTGAAGATGCGCTCGCTAACCTTATTGAGCGATGACTTAGGCAGCCGGATCGTATCAGAAACTGCCTGGCAGGCGATCGCACGCATGGCGCCGGCCTTGCCCGACTTCTCTTTCGGGTGGCAATGCAGCAAATCACGCAGGGAGAGATAGCCAACCACGCTGTGAAAGCGCTTCGTCAGCCGCTGCACCTCAAGCATGATGTCTTTAGACACCGCGCGTGGCCGTCGAGTTCCGCATCGCGGTGATATCCTCAAACGTTCATTCCGCAAGCGGAGGAAAGTCGGATGTCGAACAGCCTTCAGGGGCGGACCGCAGTTGTCTTCGGGGTGGCCAATAAGCGCAGCATCGCCTGGGCCATCGCGCAGCAGATGCAGCAGGCGGGGGCGCAGCTGGCGATCACTCATCAGCCACCAGCATTACCTACACCGCCTCAGGCGCCTTGGCGGGATACACGAATGGCGCAGGAGTAAACGTTTCGAAGAGCTATAACTCCCGATTACAGCCTTACGAGATAAAGGCCGCTGTTCCATTGCAAGCGCCGTTCTTCGACCTAAAATATAGCTTTACTCTCGGGCATAATAACGGGAATGTCGCCAGTATAACCGACACCGTCACTCCATCGCACTCGCAGTCGTTTATGTATGACGCTGTAAACCGGCTCTTTAATGCAACCTTCTTCGGCGGTTGCGAGCAATACACATATGACAACTGGGGCAATCTCACAGCCGAACAGCCCTTCGGCACCTGCACGGGCGTAATGTGGAATATGCCCGCAGATGGCAATAACCGTATCATGGCGTACCAGAGCAACTACGATGGCTCTGGCAATCTGACCTACGTAACTGGGCTGTCGGGCTCGAGCACGTTTAACTCGGAAAACCAGTTGGCCTCCTTCTCCGGCAACATAGTGGCGTCCTTCGCCTATGATGGCGATGGCAGACGGGTGAGGACCTCCGAAACCTGGGTCAATCCCCAGACAACCTGGTACTGGAACGATCTGTCGGGCGATGTGCTGGTTGAGACCGATCAGCTTCTTAACATCCGCAATCTCTATTTTTATCTAAACGGTGAAAGGATCGGCTATGCGCCGCAAGGAGGCGCCGGCAATATCGTGTATTTCTACTACAGGGATCAGCTAGGCAATGTGCGGGCGATCACCGACCAGAATGGCAACCAGTGCTTCGCAGCCGACTACGATCCCTGGGGCGGGATCATTGGAAACCCGCCCGATAACTGCCCTACAGAGTACAACCGGTTCACCGGCAAAGACCGCGACGCCATCATGGGCGTGGACTACTTCGGCGCGCGCTATTACAAGAACGACATGGGCCGGTTCTACTCGCCGGATGACCCGTTAGGGGATCAAGATGCCGACGACCCGCAAAGCTGGAACCTGTACACGTATGTGAGAAATAACCCGCTGCGGAATATCGACCGGGACGGAAGAGACTGCGAGCAAGCAGCGGACGGCACTGTCAAATGTACTGTCACCGTTCCGGAGGAAAAGCCCGCAACTCAGCCTATCATTACGACTGCGGATTTGAATCCGATCAACGACCGAGCCCCTCTTGCGTTTCAGGGTTTTGTAAATCTCTTCCTCAATGGGCAGCTTAAGCGCGGTGGAACCCAACTGGTGTTAGGCCTCGGTGGGGCAGTCATGCTCAATGCGTTCTCGCTCGCAAAGGGCGGCGACGAAATCATTGTCACAGGTCAAGGTCTGCAACATGTGCTTGATGGGCACAGTGTCGCAGGTGCCGCCAATGCTGGTAAGAGCGTGTTCAGTCCGGGAGAGGACATCACAAAGCTCATCAAAGCGGCTGAGTCGGTTCCCGGGACTCCTCAGGCGAATGGGAACATTCAGCGTGTCGTCGATGCTGGCCGAGTCGTTGGAACAGATGTGACCAAGGGCGGACAGGCTACGACTGTCTACACGGTTATAACGAGACCAAATGGGGAACTGGTAACGGCCTTCCCCGGAATCCCGAGGCGATGATGCCCTGGAACGTTCAGCTTGAAGATGAGCACGGCGAAGCGATTACGAGAGTATTAGCAGTTTGGGGTTTTTTCCCAGAACCAGACGACAAAACATTCTTGTTGATTCAGTTCTTAGACCCGTATGGAAATACGGTTTTTAATCGGCTTCAAATGCCGCAATTCCTCGAGGAATGGGAGCGTCTGAGGGACCTCGCGGAGAAAATGTCGAATTTAAGTGCGTGGACGGATGTAAAGCGACTTGCGCAGCAATGCGCATCCGGCGTTCATCTATACCTCCGGTTTATCGGCGACTGACCAGACCTCGAGCATGATATGTCTTTAGACACCGCGCGTGGCCATCGAGTTCCGCATCGCGGTGATATCCTCAAACGTTCATTCCGCAAGCGGAGGAAGCCGCATGTCGAACAGCCTTCAGGGGAGGACTGCCGTTGTCTTCGGCGTCGCCAACAAGCGAAGCATCGCGTGGGCCATCGCGCAGCAGATGCAGCAGGCGGGGGCACAACTTGCCATTACCTACCAGAACGAGCGCCTGAAGCAGGAAGCGGACGACCTGATCGCAGCGTTGCCGAATTCGCAGGCATTCCAGTGCGACGTTTCGCGCGACGAGGAAATCGCCCGTCTGTTTGAGCAACTGAAGGAGCGCTACGGAAAACTGGATGTCGTGGTACATAGCCTGGCGTTCGCGCCCGCCGAGGAGTTGAAGGGCGAGTTCGTCGACACCAGCCGCGAGGGCTTTCGCGTGGGGCTCGACATCAGCGCCTACTCGCTGGTGGCGGTTGCGCGCGCCGCCCGGCCGCTGATGAGCGCCGGTGGCAGCATCATCACCATGACTTACTACGGTGCAGAGAAAGTTGTACCCAAGTACAACGTGATGGGCGTGGCCAAGGCGGCGCTGGAGGCGAGTGTCCGCTACCTGGCCTACGATCTTGGCAAGAACAACATTCGCGTGAACGCCATCTCCGCGGGACCGATCAAGACGCTGGCGGCGCGCGGCATCTCCGGATTCGGCGAGATGCTGAAAGAGCAGTCCGAGCGAGCGCCACTGCGGCGCAACACCGACGTGAACGAAGTGGCTGCGACAGCCGTCTTCCTGGCCGGCGACGCCTCCTCGGGCATCACGGGCGAAACCATCTACGTCGATTGCGGCTACAACATTATGGGCTTTTAATGTGACGGATTACGGCACGAGCGCCTGCTACTCGGGCCTGTTACGCCTCAGTACGTGGTACTGAATAGGCCCGCATCGCCACATTTGGCCATTCGATTTTGCTTCGTTAGCCGCCCTGTGGGTACGCAAAATTAGCATTGACAGCACAACGTAGACAATGTGATGATCACGAATCAGAACCGCCACCAAAGTTCCTTCGTACGGCTGCTGTGTCGTTCGTGTTCCCGCCTGTCGCAGCCGTAACTTTCGTGGTCTGCGGTAAGACCCTCCCGAAAATTTAATGCTTTTGCGGAGGATGCGATGGTTCGCTCGAGTTGCCACATTGGGTATGCCGCCTTGTTTCTGCTGCCCCTGCTTGTCCTGCCGTCGACCGTGCAGGGTCAGCAGGCCTGCACTGTCACCTCAAACTTCAACGGGACCCCGCTCCCGGCCGGGAGCTATCTGTGGTTTAACGCCGTGGTCTCGGTGAAGGGAGTCAATGCGAGGTCGGTGGAGTTGTTGTTTAGCAACTCCAGCATCACGTTCAGCGTCAACCATGTTCCACAGACCATCACTGTGCCCGACGGTCAGCTGATTTTTTCGCCGAACACGACGACGGCAACGACTACCTTCAACCCTAACCTGGGAACGAATGGCACGTGGGTGACCAACGTCCCCTCCTCAGGAAATTTGGGCAAGGACTTCATAGTGGGCGTGGCTGTGCCGGTGCCGGCGGGAGGATGGCCCGGTGGCATTAATCCTGTGACCTGGACAGGTACGTACGAAACTAATGCGACGGGAGTCACGGTGCAGTGGCAGTGGGCCACCGCTGTCTACACTCAGTTCACCACCAATTACGGCAACTTGGGCGTCAAGCCGGTCGATAGCAATACGGAGAACGTCTATCCCAACTCCGATCATGCCGGCACGCCGGAAAACTACAAGCCCTACGTTATTGGAGGAGCACGCGGCGGGGGCGGCTCCAACTGGACCGGTTCCTACAGCGCAACTGGCGCGTGTCCGGTCAGCCCGATACCTCCGCAGTTGGGACCCAACTCGTGCAATCCGGCTGCGCTGCTGAGCGTGCTGCTGGGCCCGAACGGCGCGACCGCTTACGTTCCCAACGGCAACTGGATCAGTCCAAACACGGGCATACAAGTTGTACCCATTGAACCTCCCGGACCGGCGACGTCGATTGCGACGCGCGATGTGGTCAATTCCTGCTCATCCGATTCGGGCACGGGAGAGACGGTCTGTACGGCGAATGGAACGGACGTGTATCTCATCAACGGAACGACAGTGAACGCCACCTTGACCAGCGGAAGCACGGGAGAAGCCAGCACTTCGGGCGGCAATTGCAACAATTGCGGCGTGGTGATCGAGCCCAACTCCAACACTGCCGTTATTGAAATGGGATTGTCCGGCTCACCCTCAGGCTGGGGCATGCAGTTTCTGAACCTCAACACCAATACGTTCTCCGCCCCTGCAGCAGCCGCGCACGAGATTTCGGAAGATGTGGTGTGGGACCCGATCCGCAACCTCATCCTCTCGCCCGGCGAAGGCGGGTACTTTGACCTCTTCTCGACCTCCGGCGGTACAGAATATAGTGCCAACATTGGAGGAACACTGGATTCGGCTGCCGAGGATTGCCTGACCGGCATCGCCTTGTCGACGGACGAATTCACCGACAACCTCGTCATTACGGACCTGACACAGGCGACCTACACGGGATCGAGCTGGAGTGCGCCCTTGCAATTCGAAGCTTTTCCCGAATACAGCGCCTACGAAGGCCCCGAGTCAGGAACCGACGGCATTGCGATTGCGACAGGGACGCATCTTGGCATTGTGACGGGCGAATTCCCCTTCCCGCCCAGCCAGGCGAACGCGATTATCGCGATTCACCTGCCCGACAGCTCCGGAACCGGGATTCCCGCGCTCAAGGACTACGCTGTAGCGGTTATGCCCAACGATCCGGACGGCTATCCGTTCTCGATGGGTTGCGATCCGCACACCGTAACGGCATACGTCAGCCCCACCACCGGTAAGGCAATGGGTCTGCTGGCAGAATATGGGCCGGTTACCTGCTACCAGGGTGGCTCGCCGCAGTACGTCGCTCTGGTGGATATCCACGCGTTGCTCGACGCGCCACGCCTTTCCGACGGCCACACGGTCGATCCTAACTATGACCTTATGGGCAACAACATTGTTACCTTCGTCGCTACACACTAGCTTTTAGCCGTCGCGGCGGTGCGGAGAGAGTCTCTCGCTTGGTCCGGATCGCCGCGATTTTCGCTTACCCGCTCTGTTCCACCTGCTTCACTGCTTGCAACTGTACTTGCATCCAACCTATTGCATGAGGCGCAGTGGCATAGAGGAGATTCGCGTCGAGAGCTGGGAGGAGGCGAATGAGGCACTCTACCGCGGCTCATGGAACAAGGACATTCGGCGCTTCCGCTCGGACTACGTTTTCCGCGGACTCTCCTGTGCCGATTGGCCGCTGGTGACGGCGCTATCGAGACTCGGCGGCAACTATCGCGAACTGGAAGCGCACCTGCTGCGTAACTTCCGCAAGTACGCGCGGCAAAGTGTGCCGGTCGTCGACTCCGAGTGGAATTGGCTGGCGATCGCGCAGCACCATGGCCTGTCCACACGCCTGATGGATTGGACGTATTCTCCGTTTGTCGCGCTGCATTTTGCCACAGAGTGCGTGGAAGCGTTCGATACGGACGGTATTGTCTGGTGCGTTAACTATGTCGGGGTTCATAAAATGCTGCCTTCCAAGCTGCGGCGTCTGCTCGACCAGGAGCGCTCCAACGCTTTCACGGTGGACATGCTGGCCGGGGCCGCGGCGAATCTCCGCGAGCTGGAGGCGTTGGGCCATGAATCTTTCGCGCTGTATTTTGAACCGCCGTCATTCGACGAAAGGATTGTCAATCAGTTCGCGCTTTTCTCCATGATGTCGGACCCGGATGCACAGCTGGGAGACTGGCTGGAGCAGCATCCTGATCTGGTTCGCCGGGTGATCATTCCGGCGCCTCGCAAGTGGGAGATACGCGACAAGCTCGATCAGGGCAACATTACCGAGCGCGTGCTGTTTCCTGGTCTGGACGGCCTGAGTTGCTGGCTGCGGCGGCATTACATGCCCCGGGCGGAAGCCACGTCGGAGCCGGCGGAGATGGATCCCACAGATTCGAACTTGTGCGGCTTCCCTGAAAAGCGCCGAGTGTCCTGACTGCTAAAATGAGAGAGCGATGATCCTGCCGTTCGTTCGCGAATTCTTCGCGGACGTGGAGAAACTGCCTGCTTTTGCGCGTGCTGTAGCCCGGATTCGAGGTGTTCAACGCGCCGCTGATCGGCGCGAGGACGAGGAACAAACCGGCGGCGCGGGGCGGACACGTGTGTCTGGACTAACCCCCACCGGCAAGGCGCTGTTCTATCCGTTGCTGCATCGGGCCGTCACGCGTCCTCTTGTTGTCATCGTCAATGACAATCGTGAACTCGAAACGCAGCTGCCGGTCGTGCGCGCGTTGGCCGAATTGAGTGGCGCCGTCGCCCCGGAGGCTATCGTCGGCCTGCCCGGCTATGACGTTTTGCCCTTCGAGAACCTGTCTCCGCATCCCGAAATCCAGGAGTCGCGCGCCGCCGCGCTGTGGAAGATCGCGACTGGATCGGCAGAGATCATTGTGACTTCAGTCGTGGCCGCGACCATGCGCCTGCGCTCCGGCGGCTTCTATGCCGAGCTGGCGAAGATCGTCCGCCGCGGCGATATGCTGGATCCCGACCGCCTGCTGCAGCACCTGCGTGTGGTCGGCTACAACCAGGTGGACGTGGTGGAGATGCCGGGCGAGTTCGCGCATCGTGGCGGCCTCATCGATGTTTACGCGCCGGAGCTGGATCGGCCGGTTCGCATCGAGCTCTTCGGCGACGAGATCGAATCGATCCGCAAGTTCGATCCGGAGACGCAGCGTTCGGCCGCTGTGGCCGATGAGGTCGTGCTGCTGCCGCTCACCGAGACGCCGGTGGAAGAAGAGATGCTGGCCGCCATCAATGCGCGGCTGAGCGGCGAGCGGCTGGCCGGTAGCGAAGAAGTGATTGAGCGCGCAGTGCGCTCCACCGGTGTCTCCGTCTTTCCCGGATGGGAGCTGTACGCGCCCATTAGCGGCGCCCCCGAAAGCCTGCTAGACCTGCTGCCTAACGCCGTCGTACTCCTCGATGAACCCGACCTGCTCGAGGAGACGCACGACTCCTGGTGGACCAGGCTGACCGAGGCCCATGAGCGCAGTCTGATCGGCAACCTGGTGCGTCCGGAGGAACTCTGCTTGCCGCCCGAGCAGTGGCGGCAGCGCGTGCAACAGGCCACCGTCCTCGGCGTCGAACAGCTTGGCGTGGAGCACACCGGCGACGCCGAACATCTCGTCCTGCAGACCCAGCCGACTACGCGTTTTCACGGCTCCGTCGCCGCCATGACGGAGGAGGTCGAGCGGCTTACACGCGACGGAAAGCGCCTGATGTTTGCGGTCTCCAGCAGCGGCGAGGTCGAGCGCCTGGCCGATGTCTTTAACGAATACAACCTGTCGTTCCGCATCGGCAGCCGCACGCCCAAGCCGGGCACCGAGGTCTTCGTCGACGAGTCGGCCTACTTCGCCGAGGAGATGACGGCGACGACCATCGTGAAGGCCTACGTGCCTGAAGGTATGGCACTGCCGGAAACCGGTCTGGTGCTGTTCGGAACGCACGACTTGTTCGACGAATCGGAAGTCTCGCTAGCGCGACCGCAGCGGCAGAAGTCGAAGATCTCGGCTTTTCTCTCCGATTTTCGCGACCTCGCCATCGGCGACTACGTCGTGCACGTGGAGCACGGCATCGGGCAGTACCAGGGCTTGCGCGAGATTCCGCAGGAAGATGGCGGCAACGCCGAGTTCATGGTGCTGGAGTACGCCGAGGGCGCGCGGCTGTATGTGCCCTTGACACGGCTCGATCTGGTGCAGAAGTACCGCTCGTCGGAGGGCGTGAAGCCGGTGCTTAACCGGCTGGGCACGCAGCAGTGGCAGAAGACCAAGGCACGCGTGAAGAAGGCCATGAAGGACATGGCCGAAGAGTTGCTGAAGCTCTATGCCGCGCGCAAGACCGCCGAGGGCCATGCCTTCGTTGCCGACAGCGAATGGCAGAAGGAGTTTGAGGACAGCTTCGAGTTCAGTGAGACGGAAGACCAGATGAGCGCCATCATCGACGTGAAGCACGACATGGAGTCGCCTACGCCGATGGACAGGCTGCTGTGCGGCGACGTTGGCTATGGCAAAACCGAGGTGGCGATGCGCGCCGCCTTCAAGGCGGTGAGCGACAATCGCCAGGTCGTCGTTCTCGCGCCCACCACCGTGCTCGCCTTCCAGCACTTCAATACCTTTCGCCAGCGCTTCGCGGCATTTCCCATCAAGATCGAGATGCTGAGCCGCTTCCGCTCGCCCAAGCAGCAGAAGGAGACGACCGCGAAAATCGAAGCCGGGCAGGTGGACATCGTCATTGGCACCCATCGCGCGCTGTCGAAAGACGTGAAGTTTTCGGACCTTGGGCTGGTGATCGTCGACGAAGAACAGCGATTTGGCGTGCGGCATAAGGAGCGGCTGAAGCAGTTGCGCAAAGAAGTCGACGTGCTGACCATGTCGGCGACGCCCATCCCGCGCACGCTGCATATGTCGCTGCTGGGGCTGCGCGACATGAGCGTCATTGAGACGCCGCCGAAAGACCGCATGGCCATTCAGACCGTTGTCGCCGCCTGGGACGAGAAGCTGCTGCGCTCGGCGATCGAAAAAGAACTGGAGCGCGGCGGCCAGGTTTACTTCGTGCATAATCGCGTCGAGAGCATCTACGACATCGCCGACAAAATTCGCGAAATGGTGCCCAAAGCCCGCGTTCTTGTGGGCCACGGTCAGATGCCGGAGAGCGAGCTGGAGAGGGTGATGCTGGCCTTCATGCGCCACGAAGCCGACATCCTGCTGGCCACCACCATCATCGAGAACGGGCTGGATATCCCACTCTGTAACACCATCATCATCAACCGCGCCGACCGGCACGGCTTGTCTGAGCTGTACCAGCTGCGCGGGCGCGTGGGACGCTCAGACCGCCGGGCGTACGCATACCTGCTGATTCCTCCGGATCGCGAGCTGAGCGAGTTGGCTCGGCGGCGCCTGGCGGCTCTGAAAGAGTTCAGCGATCTGGGAGCGGGTTTCAAGATCGCCGCGCTGGATCTGGAGCTGCGTGGTGCAGGCAATTTGCTCGGCGGCGAGCAGAGCGGACATATCGAAGCCGTCGGCTTCGAGCTCTACACCACCATGCTGGAGCGCACCGTCCGCGAGCTGAAGGGCGAAGTGAGCGAAGAGACTCCCGAAGCGCAACTCAACCTTGGGCTCAACATCCGCATTCCTTCCGACTACATTCACGAGGAGAACCAGCGCCTGCGGATGTACAAGCGCATTGCGGGTGTGGAATCGGAGGCGCAGCTGGAAGATGTTGCTGGGGAGTTGGGCGATCGCTATGGCACTCCGCCCCCGCCGGTACGCAATCTGCTGGAGTATGCCGCGCTGAAGCTGCTGTCGCAACGCATTGGCGTGGCGCAGATTGAGCGGCGCCGCGAGGCAGTGAGCATTCGCTTTATGGAGAAGGCGTCGGTCGATCCCGAGCGGCTGGCGCGCTTTGTGGCCGGCGAACCGGGAACGCAGTTCACGCCCCAGGGCGTGCTGAAATTCTCGCTGAAGGAGAAACAGCCGCAGCAGGTGCTGCTACGATTGAAGGCGCTCCTGGAACAATTGGCCGGCGAGCAGCAGCCCGTGGGGTGACTTTTCCACGCTTACAAGGATTGCCATTGATTAAACGCTGGACTTCGGCGCTGGCTTCAGCGCTTCTTTTCTGCGGCGGCG
>DASRGM010000205.1:0-3853 GCA_035651035.1 Terriglobales bacterium | reverse complement strand
CCGGATGCGCGCAATGTCAGCCTGTTTGTCGAGGGACCGACGCCGGACTGGGGCCTGCCGGTGCCGACGCCGGTCGAGCACAGCCCGCCTGGGGTGAAGCGATTCTCGTTCCAGCTCGAGGGCGTGCCGCCGGGCGTCAATCCGGACGGCGCGGCCCTGAAGCTGACCCTGGTCGGCGCCGATCGATCGTATGAGTTCAATGTCAATTTGAATTGACGCGAAGCGTCTCCGCGCTTTCAACTCGCCCATTCCGGGATGGCCCGAAGGGCCAGACCCGGAATCCATTGTGCCGGCGGAATGCGCTGAGAAATGGATTCCGGGTTCGCGCTTCGCGCGCCCCGGAATGACGACCACCCAACCAAATCTTAACGAATGGTTGATAGACGAAAAGCATCGCCGCCTGCCGCGGCATTGCACCGGATTCCTCGTGGCCGCCATCGACGCCCAACCCGAGCCAGCCATGCATGTCGGTCTCATCGCACGGCTGAAATCGAAGCTCACAGGCGGCAGCAACGAGGCGTCGCTGACGCGAAAACTCGCCGGCACCATCTTCGCCATCCGCGTGCTCAGCGCCGGCCTCGCCTATCTGTCGCAGATCCTGCTGGCGCGCTGGATGGGTGGCTCGGACTACGGCGTCTACGTCTATGTCTGGACCTGGGTGCTGCTGCTCGGCAGCATGATGGATTTCGGCATCTCGGCCTCGGCGCAAAAAATCATCCCCGAATATCGCACAAGCGGGGAGCACGCGCTGCTGCGCGGCTTCCTGACCGGCAGCCGCTGGATGACCTTCGTTGTCTCGGCGGTCGTCTCGCTCGCACTCGCGGGCCTCGTCAAATTGCTGTCGCCATGGATCGAGGCCGGCGCCGTCGTGCCGCTCTATATCGGCTGCGCGACCTTGCCGCCTTTCGTGGTTGCCAACACCCAGGACGGCATCGCGCGCTCGCACGACTGGATGCGGCTCGGGCTGATGCCGCAATTCATCGTACGCCAGGCGTTGATCATCGGCTTCACCTTCGGCCTGTTCGCGCTCGGCTTCAATCTCGGCGCCACGGCCGCGATGGCGGCAAGCGCCGGCGCGGTTTGGTTTGCCATGATCGGGCAGATGATCGTGCTCAATCGCCGCCTCGCCGCGCATGTCGAGGCCGGCCCGAAGGCCTATGACGTCAGAGGCTGGCTCGCGATCTCGCTGCCGATCCTGCTGGTGGAAAGCTTCTATCTCCTTCTCTCCTACACCGACGTGCTGGTGCTGCAGCAATTCCGCTCGTCCGAGGAAGTCGGCGTTTACTTCGCCGTGGTGAAGACGCTCGCGCTGGTGTCCTTTATCCACTACGCGATGTCGGCGACGACGGCGCATCGCTTCGCCGAATACAACGCGCTCGGCGACAAGGCGCGGCTGTCGACCTATGTCGCACACGCAATCAACTGGACGTTCTGGCCGTCGCTGGCGGCGACCATCGTGCTGCTGGCGCTGGGCAAGCCACTGCTGTGGCTCTTTGGACCGCAATTTGTGGTCGGCTACGACATCATGTTCGTCGCCGCGGTCGGCCTCGTGGTGCGCGCCGCGATCGGCCCGGTCGAGCGGCTGCTCAACATGCTCGGCCATCAGCACATCTGCGCGCTCGCCTACGCGGCTGCCTTCGTCATGAATGTCGTGCTCTGCGTCGCGCTGGTGCCGCGCTTCGGCGGCCACGGCGCAGCGGCCGCGACCTCGCTGTCCCTGACGTTCGAGACCGTGCTGCTGTTCTGGATCGTGCGCCGCCGGCTTGGGTTGCACGTATTGGCCTTCGGGAAGTAACCGCGCACCGCCGGTTCATTGCCCCCGGACGGGCACATGGATTGTGCCTATTTTCCAGCCAAATCAGAGAGAACGGCGATTCCGCCCGACACACGGGAGGTGGGTAAAATCTCCACGTGGACCCTTTGGGCGGCTGAAACATTCTTATTTCTGTGCGTGCATTGCGGCGGAAAGTGCCGCGCCATTACATAGCCGCAGATGTCACTGCAAATCGTGTGCGCATGATCGATCCGCTTTCCACCGTCCGGTTGAGCGAGGCCACAGATGCCTCCAATTGATACCGCCGTGATCGTTCTTGCAGGCATTGCCCTGCTTGCGGCCTCCGTGAACGGTGCGCTGGGCTACGGGTTTTCATCCCTCACAGTGCCGGTGGCGCTCGTTTTCTATGCCAATCGCGTACTCAACCCCGCGTTGGTCCTGATCGAAGTCTTCGTCAACCTCTACGTTCTCTTCATCAATCGAAGCGGCGTTCCGGCGGTCTGGAGACGCGTGTTCCCCATCCTCATCGGATTGCTGCCGGGCATCGGGATCGGGGCCTGGCTTCTGGCTTCGCTTCAGCCGGTCTGGATCAAATTCGCGACCTACCTGGTCATCCTGCCCCTCATCCTGTTGCAGGCGGCAGGCTGGCGCAGGCCCATACAGTCGCGATGGGCGGTCGGCCTGCCCTTTGGATCGATGTTGGGGGTGCTGTACTCGGTTACGACCATCTCCGGCCCGCCGCTGGCATTGCTGTTCAACAATCAGGGCCTGGTCAAGGATCAGTTCCGGGCTGGTCTGGCGCTGGTGCGCGTGGCCGAGTCCTGCCTGACCGCGATCGTGTACTGGAATCTCGGCCTCTTCGTTGCCGAAAGCACCAGCCTGTTATGGGTGCTTGCTCCCTGCGCCGTCATTGGCATCCCGTTCGGAGCGTATCTGCTGCGACGGATGGATGCCGAGACGTTCCGCCGGATCTGCATGAGCTTCGATGCGTGGGTCGTCGGCTTCGGTCTCTCCCGCGTGTTGATCGATCTGCATCTGATGGAGAGCCCGTCGGCTTACAGCGTGATGGCCGCCGCGATCCTGATCGACGCCTGTTTGTTGTACGTCTTTTTCAGCGCCCGGAGAGCGGGCGTGAGAGACCCGCAAGTGCTGGCGCACTGAACGCAGGCAACTGCACGCTGGTTGCAACGGCGGCGAGCACGGCACGACGACAGGGCCTCCGAAGGTCAGATAATTGGAAAATCGGTCCGATCGGGGTATAGTTGCGGCATGACCGCAACAGAACTTAAAGACCTGCTGGAACGCGTTCGGACCTGGCCCGAGGAAGCTCAGAATGAGCTTGTCGCTGTGGCAAACCAGATCGAAAGCGAGCTACGTGGTAACTATGTCGCGACCCGTGAGGAGCTGGAAGCGATCGATGCCGCGATTACTTCACTTGATGCCGGCGAGTTCGCAAGTGACGAGGAAATCCGAGCAGCCTTCGCGAAGTTTCGTTCGGCATGAGACTTGTTTATTCCCGGCGGGCTCTGGCGGACCTCACGGGAATTGCGACCTACTATTCGATCAACGCCAGCCAGGCGATCGCCGAATCCATCGAACGCAGATTTGTAGAAATCATCGAACGCATTCAACGGGCGCCGGAGTCTGCTCCGCGGCTTGAACAACGGGCTGGAGTACGAGTCGTCTCGGTGATCCGCTATCCGTTCCGGATATTTTATCGGGTCCGTCGCGACAGAGTAGAAATTGTGCATATTCGGCACACGTCGCGACGACCAACCATTCCTAGGTAGCGAGGCAACCTCTCCCCGCAATGCGGGGAGGTGGAAACGAGCCCTACTCCGCGGTCCAGCCGCCGTCGATCGAGAGGTTGGCGCCGGTGATCTGCGCGGCGTCGTCACCGCACAAAAACAGCGCCAGCGCCGCGACCTGCTCCGAGGTGACGAATTCCTTGGTCGGCTGCGCCGCCAGCAGCACGTCCTTGATGACCTGCTCCTTGGTCATATTGCGCGCCTTCATGGTGTCGGGAATCTGGTGCTCGACCAGCGGTGTCCAGACATAACCCGGCGAGATGCAGTTGCA
>DASRGM010000204.1:0-9457 GCA_035651035.1 Terriglobales bacterium | reverse complement strand
GGAGCGGAACTTGATGTTCGGGTTGTGCTTGCCCAGAACTTTGGTGATGGCCGCCGTCAGCGTGGTCTTGCCATGATCGATGTGCCCGATCGTCCCCACGTTCACGTGCGGCTTGCTGCGATCAAATTTCTCTTTCGCCATAATTCCTCTGCTCAGTAGTAACGGTACAGCTTGTTGAACCGTTCACGCAGCGGCTGATCGACCGCCTCTAGCGTGGTCAGATAAAACTCGCGCAGCTGCGCCTGGTCGCTGGTCGTGAGCGCATCATAAAATTGCTGCGCCGTCTTGCCGCTCTGCGCCAGGCCCGCGTCCGACCTCTCCAGCAGTTTCAGGCGCAACACGCGATGAAAGTCGCGAATCGGAACGCCTCTGCGCTGCAGCCGACGCAGGAAACTCTCCACCACACCGGCCGCAAACACCCGGGTAATCGCCGAATGCAGCTGCTCGAACTCTTCGAGCTTCTCGATCCGGATGCCGGCTTGCTGAAACGTGGGCCGCTCGACCGTCTGCGTCATATCATAAAGTGGAGCTGATGATCGGGATTGAACCGATGACCTCTCCCTTACCAAGGGAGTGCTCTACCAACTGAGCTACATCAGCCTCTATCTCAGATCCCTCACCTGCGTTCGGGATTTCGCCTGCGGGCCCAAACGCCTCGCAAAACAGCTCAACCTCTGGAGCGGGAGACGGGAATCGAACCCGCGACCAACAGCTTGGAAGGCTGTGACTCTACCACTGAGTTACTCCCGCCTATGCCGTCCCTACGAAACTCTTGCCGTCTCATTTGCGCCTGACCCAGGACTGCGTCCTGGGCTAAGCTGACGCCGCGCCTCCGGCGCTCTGCTCGTTCCAGTCGTGCTGCGATGCTCGGCTCAAGGTTTCAGCTCACCGCGTCCAAGCTTAGAGCTCGCCGCTTGCGGCCCTTCACCTTCTTCGCGCTTTTCGCTTTCCAGCTTCGTATTCCACGACCAGGTGCGGAGCGCGAACATCGCAAGAATCGCCAGCGTCGCAAACTTGAACTTCGGATCGCTCAGCGTCGTCCACGCCAGCAGCGCAAGCAATGCGTATGCGCCAATCGCCACAAAAAACTTATTCATGATGCAAACTTCTGGTGCACAGGGGAGGATTCGAACCTCCGTAGCTCGCAAGGAGCGGCAGATTTACAGTCTGCTGCCATTAACCACTCGGCCACCTGTGCACATTCGCCGAGCTCATCCATCCCCGCGCCCGGACCGCCACTCGTTCGGCCCCTGACGCGCAAACCCCGCGCCGAATCGGGAGCCCATGCTGTCAAAGACCGCCGCACGCCGCGCTACAAAACTCCGCAACATCCGCGCGACTACGCTTGCGCGCGTCTTACCATGGTTAGCTGCTGCTGGATTCAGTTCTCTAGGAGAGCTGCGCGTCTACGTTTGGCTTGCTCCTGCTACCCGCCGCGGCGGGCGGCGCGCTCATGACTACGATTCTGGAGCTGGCGAAGGGATTTGAACCCCCGACCCTCTGATTACAAATCAGATGCTCTACCAGCTGAGCTACGCCAGCCTAGCGTCATCCGACACTTCCGCATCGGACCAGACACAATTCTACACGCCAGCCGGGACAATCATTGAGCTTAGCACAACGGCAACCCGCGTGCAATCAAACGGCTGGATATCCAACAACTTCGCAAAAAACGCCGGAGACTTTGACTCGCCACTCCCACCCATCACGCCCTTGCGCGTTATGGGAACGCCGGCATTCTGACCGGCAAATTGGCTGGGATTCTGCGGAGTGCGCTCATGACTCTGAACGCAATACTGCGGCCTCTCCATTGTAACGCAACTGTCGGGGACGAACCAGACCTGTCAGCCGATTTTCTTGCCCGAAACGTAAGGGCTGCCGGCAATGCTGAAACGCAGCGGCCGCTCAACAGCTTTGGTGATTCCTATCCGCGGCGTCGCCACGATAGCGGAGGGTCGAAAGCCATCATCGGCCAGCCAAAGGTCCGATTGCCGGGAGGCCAGGTCCTTGTTGTTGTCGCGTTCGCGCGTGATCCCCATCGCCTGCGACATGCGCCCCGGACCGCTGCTGATCATCCGCCACTGCGAAATTGAAGGCGATTGGGCAAGGTCAATACCTCGAGCTCGCGCCATCGTCTCCGCTCCAAACACCGGCTCCAGCGCGCGAAACAGGACGCACTCGCCGTCGCCTTCGGGCATGCAGGAGACATTCAGGCAGTAGTGATTGCCGTAGATGAAATACACGTACGCGTGTGCCGGCGGCCCGAAGAGCACGAAGTTGCGCGGCGTGCGTCCCGCGTAAGCGTGTGCGGCGGGATCATTTTCGCCGAGGTACGCCTCGTCTTCGACAACCCGCCCGGCAAGCAGCATGCGTCCTTCGCGGCGGATGAGCAGCTTGCCCAGCAGCTCGCGCGCAACTGTGATGGCGTCCCGGTTGAAGAACTCGCGCGGCAGTCTCTTCGCGTCGCGAAGCTGGGCGAGCGCGGAGCCGACGCCGGGCCGGCCGGGCGGCGATATGGAAAGTTGGCGCGACATCCCGATGTTGGCTCAGCTCTTGATCGCCAGCATACGCAGGCGCGTGTGGTCGAGCGTCCAGACTCCTTTGTGAAACAGCATGGGACGGGCCAGCTCCTCCCAGTGTCTAGCCAGTTCTTCCCTGCGCTCCGGCGCGACGGATGAGATCGCGAAGTTGCCAAACATTTCGATCCAGCGGGCGAAGCCTTGCATGCCCTCCAGCGGGGTCGGCCTGTCGAAGAGCACCGCATATTTCACGGTGAAACCGTGCGACTCCACCAGCGGCGCATATTTGCCGATGCTGGGAAAGAACCAGGGAATACGGCTCTCCGGCTCCGGCACTCCCAGAGACCTCATGGCTTCGCAGCTTGCCTGCAACACCCGACCAAGATTTTTATAGCCGCCCATCTCAAAGACAAACCGGCCGCCCGGCTTCAGGGCGCGAGCGATCGAAGCGAGAGCGCCGTGCTGATCGGGAACCCAGTGCAGCGCGGCGTTCGAGAGGACTGCGTCAAACTCGGCGGCATAAGGCAGCGACTCTGCGCGCGCCACCTCAAAACGAACCTCAGGGAAATTGCGGCGGGCGTCTGCAATCATCTCCGCCGATGAATCGACGCCGACCACTTCGGCGCCCCGGTGAGCAATCTCGGCGCTCAGCTGTCCGGTGCCACAGCCCACGTCGAGGATGCGCTCTCCCGGCTTGGCGTCGAGCAGCGCCAGCAGGTCGCGCCCGTACCGCCAGATGTAGGAATGGCTGGACTGATACAGCTCGGAATTCCAAACTTTCGGGGGCGCGCTCACGCGGAAAATTGTATCCGGCAGCAAGTCATTTGTCTGGGAGGCCGGCTTCGCGGGCGCGGAACATCCAGTAGTCGCCGGCGGTTTCGGAGAGATCGCCGGCGGGCTTTTCGCCGCGAAAGACGCGTGAGACGCCGCGCACCACGCGTCGCATCGGCAGCTCGCCGTTGCTCTCGGCAAGAAACAACTCGCCGACTTTCGCCGTGCGATAGAACCAGCGCTTCAGGATGGCGAGATGCTCCATCCATTCCAGCGCGCTGCGCGGTTGCAGGAGCTGAACGCCCGCGAGCGTCTCGGTGATACGCGCTTCCATCGATTGCGGCCGCGAGCTCAGATGTGAGGCCTCGGCCCGCTTTCCGATGTCCAGCAACACCGGATCACAAACTTGCCCGGCGGCGATCTTGAAAAGCGATACCGAGTCGGGCTCGGCCGACGGCTGGATCATCACACCGTTCAGTTCGTCGAGCCGGCGCGCAATCTCCGGCCATTGCGAGACGATCGGCTTCACCTTTTCCAGCCGCGCATGCATGGCAGCCGCTGCCTCGAACTCCAGGTTGGCGGAGGCTTCCTCGCGCTGCTGCTCGATTTCGCGGACCAACGACTGGCCGCCGCTCTGGAAAAACTGCTGTACCCGCTCCACCTCGGCGGCGTACTCCTCATCGGTACAGCCTTTGAAGCACGGCGCCAGGCACATCTTCATCTCCGAGTAAATGCAGCCGGGAAAGGCCGGATCGGGATGCAGGTCCTCGACGCAGCGCCGCATCTTGAAAAGATCAAGCGCGTCGTTGGCCAGCTTCTCCGCGGCGACTCGCGACGGGAACGGCCCGTAGTATTGGGCGTTGCCTCGCAGACCGCTGATGCGCGTGGTGACAGTCGCGCGCGGGTACGGGTTGTCGAGGATCAGCTTGATCAGCGGCGCGAAGCGCAGACGCAATCGCCTGTCGTAGGTCTTCGGGAATTCCCGACGCAGCGTTGTGTAGAGCAGGAACGCCGCTTCGAAGTCGGAGCCGACGAGAGTCCATTCGACCAGGCGCACGCGCTCGCGGAGATTCAGCTTGCGGCTCTGCCCTTCCAAGGCCCCGAGCAGCCGCAGCAATCGGCGCCGCAAGTTCGAGCTCTTGCTGACGTAAGGCTCTGTGCCTTCCTCGCCCCGCAGCACAAACACCGCCGCATTCGCAGGAGCCGCAGCAAACAACTCGGAATCGCGGTCAGGCGTGAACTCGAAGGACTGCGCAGGCACGGGAAGATTATTTCACCACAGAGGCACAGAGAGCACAGAGACCGGAGAAGCCTGAATGGTTCGAGACCAGGTGAGCGTTATTTGGCTCGATCAGCATTGCGCAGCGAGAGGCGAGTAGGTGTGCTGATGCGCTGGAATTTCGCTTGTTTGGAATGCTGGCGGTAGTCAGGGCCTTCGATCTCGACCTTCTTGCACATCTCGTGCAGGCGCGAACGCATGCGCTCCCCGATGCGGTCGCCCAGTGTCTCGCGCCGGGCGGCACGTTCCACCGCCGACGGGCTGCGCAGGTTGTTTATTTCTGCGTCGGCATCCTCCGGCGCGTCGGGAAAGTTGGTCGTGATGATGGTAGTTTTATTGTCGTTATAACGGCTGTTGAGTACGTAGTTGACGGTATCGAAGACCCATTCGGTGCTGCGCACGGCGCCGAGTTCGTCCAGCACCAGCACCTCCGCATCGAACACCGGACGCAGCACCTCCATCTCGGTGGACTGCACCGCCGGGTTATAGGAATTCTGGATTTCCTTCAGCAGCTCGCGATAGTCGCAGAACAAGCAGCGAATGCCCTTCTCGCGCATAAGCGCCTTGATAATGGCGACTGCGAGATGGGTCTTGCCGACGCCCACCGAACCGACGAACAGCAGGCCGGTTTTCTCCACCGGATACTCCTCGACAAAACGGCCGGCAAAGTTGCGTGCGCGAACGATGCCCGCCTGATGTTTATCGTCGGGATCGGACTGAAACGTCGTCAGCTCGCAATGCTCATAACGCGCGGGAATGCGCGCCGCCGCCAGCAGGCGCTCGGCGTGACTCTGTACGCGACAATCGCAGCGCACGACCTCGCGCGCCTTGCCGCGTTCCATCGTTCGCCAACCGGTGCCGCCGCAAAGGGGACAAGCTTCCGTCGAAGTGGTCACAAATTGGAATGTAATGCCCACGTGGCAGGAGAAGCAATCGAGTCCAGCGCAAATTTGCACCGATTCGCGAGAACGACGCAAAGAAGCAGTGACTGACTGTGGAAATCGGGTGGCCTGCTGTTCCGAAGGCGCAGGTTATCGCGTTGCGCTACCGCACTGCAGCCAGTTCTTCGGCTGCCGGAAAGACATCGTACACATAATCGTGCGCCGCCAAAGCGCTCGGCTGCACGGCCCCCGACTGGACCTGCTTTACAAGATCCTCGCGCGAGGCGCCGAAGATTGCCTCCAGCAACTGGCGCCGCTCCTCGTCGTCCGCCTGCGCCACCACGAACAGCACGCGCGCGCTATGCTGCAGGTACTTGGGCGAAAGCAATTGCCGCTTCAGCAGGTCCATGATGATCACAGCCTTGCGCCGGTCAAAACGGCCGGGATCGCCGCGCCGGTCCAGCTCGGCAAAGAACTCCGCCGTCCACTCATTGTGGTAGTCCCAGACCTTCTGGAACAGCTCCTCGGTGAAGTGCGTTCCGGCGTGGACTTTTTCCGCGCTGGGCGCCAGTACCACTCCGTCTTCGGTGCGCGCCGCCCGCTGAAAGGAGCCTTCCTGCGTGATGATGGCGCGATGCCGGACCACTGTCCAGAGCCACGCGACGTCGATACGGTAAGTCGCCAGATCGTTCATGAAGCGCTGCTTCAGCTCGTAGTCGTCGATGGCAGCGGCGAAGTTGCCGTTCAGGATCTGGAAGCCGTAGTTGGCCGCCATGTAGAACGCATGCTGGATGTGCTCGATGGTGATGTCGCCCTCGGGCACGCTGTAGATGGCGTTCCACAGGTCAGGGTTCAGCAGCTTTTCAGGCCGATCAAGCTCTTCCCGCCGAAGGATGCGAGGCGTGATTTTGCCGTGTGCGTCGAGCAAGCCGCGCGATTCCAGTACCGCGCGCTCCGCATCCACCAGCCCGCTGTCCACGGCCGGCACGGGCTTGCCATTCACTTGCGTGGTCTGGGGCGGCGCTTCCAGCAAGGTTTGCAGCTTCGCCACCGGGGTGCGTAGCGGGCCGTTTCCCGCGGCCACATAGGCGGGCTCGGGACTGGCCGCCCAGCTTTGGCGGTAGGCGTCGTAGAGCCGCCCCTTGATGCGGCCGGCCAGAATATCGTCGAGCGTAATCCGACGGTTCGCAGGCGGCGACTCGTCGGGCAAAAACATCAGCCCCAGCAGGCGTTCGCGCAGCTTGTCCACCACAATGGCGCGCATCGCCACCGGGTTATAACGTGAGCGGCCGTAGCCGTCGGAGGTCTGATAGATCATCACCGCCGCCATGCCCCCGATCGGGCCGCCCTGCGTGAAGTCACGATGCTTCAGCCCCGCCATTAACATCATCAGTGCGTTATAGCGCTGGTAGGCGATCATGTTCGGCGCAGCCATGCCGATGGTTTGCGGGTCGGGGAAGACGCCGTTGGGATCGTCCTTCCACATCTCGATGAGGCTGCCCAGATAGTCCCAGCGGCCGACGTTGGTTCCCAGCAGCCGCCGGCGGAAGGCCCACGCGATCGCCGGCAAATAACGCCCCCCATTGCCTTCCTCGTAGAGGATCTTGATCTTGAAGCTGCCCGCAGGAACGCCGATGATGCTTTCGACACGCGCCAGCAGCTTTTCCACGATGAGCGCCTCGCGCGGGGTCTGCATCTTGGGGATGTAATAGTAGACGCCGGTGCCGAGCCGCTTCAGCGAATCGAAGTTGTTGAGCGCCCAAAGCACCACCAGCGCGACGATGCCCGGCACGGGCTGAGCATCCACCGTGATCTGTTCGTAGACAATATGAATACTGGGCGGGCGGACCAGGCGCGTCGGCCACTTGCCCGGCTCTTTCTCGATCTTGTAGGAACGCGTGGCCCCCTTCTTTACCACATCGTAGGACTTGCCGGTCCACCCACCCTCGAGGATCTGCTTGGCATTGCGCAGGGCTGCAAAGGTGGCCACCGGCTGAAATTTGCCGGCGCCCTGCGGCTGGAAATGCGCCGGCGAGGCGTCTTCGAAGTCCGGCATGTTCATGGGCGCGGCGCTGTTCAGCGCGTTGAAAGCCATGTCCAGCGGATGCCAGGGGCCGGTGAGCTCCAGGCCGGGATTCAACAGCGGATGAACGTCGGCAGGGACCGGCACCTCGTCGTTCAGGCGCCAACGCCGGTGGCTCTCGCGATCGAGGAAGTTGTCGATTAGTCCCTGGACGATTTCGCGAAAGGTCCACGGTTTTCCGGTGATCGGATCGTCGAAGGACTCGTCCCAGTTTGGCCACGCATATTTCATGCGCACGGGCTCGGGGCTCTCCCGCAGCACGCGGCGCGCGTTCAGGGCCTCGGCAATGGATGGGCGAAGCTCGCGGGTGAGCGTCGCGATCGTTTCTTCAACATCAATGTTCCGGCCGTTCACCTTCTTCGTGCCGAACAGTTCCGCGAATTGCTGGAGAATATCTTGCCGGACCATACCGCCTCCCGCTTGGTTCTCATAGTAACCCGTAGATCAAGGGCGCGCGGAACCCGGCTCGGAGTCTGCTTCGCGACGTGTTCCAAATCGGGAAGCCTCCGCGCACAAAAAGCAGACGTCGGCCCGAGGCTTCTCGGTAGGCCCAATTGCTGGCGGAACTTTCGCACTTGAATTCGCGTAGTGCTAGATGGAACTGCTTATGCTGACTTTTCTGCTTTGGCTGATCCTGTTGTTCTTCTGCTGGCCATTAGCCCTGCTGTTTTTGTTCTTGTACCCGATCATCTGGCTGATTCTGCTGCCATTCCGGATCCTCGGGATTGCGGTGGATGGAGTGCTGGAGTTGGTCAAGGCCATCATCTTTTTGCCGGCGCGGCTTTTGCGCGGGCCGCGGCGCGCCTGGTGAGATGTGCCGCCGGCTGAAGCCGGCTCAGGAGCCGCAAAAGGGCTGGTGCGGCACGACTAAAGTCGTGCCCTGACACAAGGCATCTCCGGAATCGACTTTGCGGCATGTGGTGTCCTGTTACAAAGCCGCTGCAAGGCATCTCCGAACGTGACTTACGGCATGGGGCGCTCTTTTACAACGCCCTGCAAGGCATCTCCGAACGTGACTTTGCGGCATGGGACGCTCTGCTACAAAGCCGCTGCCAAGGCATCTCCGGAATCGGCTTTGCGACATGGGGCGCTCTGTTACAAAGCCTATGCAAGGCATCTTCGAAATCGACTTCGCAGCATGTCGTGCTTTATCAAACCTGCAACGTAAAAGAGCGGACCCGGAGGTCCGCTCTTTGCATTAGTCACGCCAATCGCTGCTATCCGACCTTCACCGCCGTCTTCTCTTCCTGCTGTTCCGCCGGGAACTTGCGGTGGTCGATGCCGGTGTAGATCTGGCGCGGCCGCGCAATCTTCTGCTCCGCGTCCTGCACCATTTCGTTCCATTGCGACAGCCAGCCGGCCGCGCGCGGAATCGCGAACAGCACGGTGAACATATCAGGCTGGAAGCCCATGGCCTGATAGATGATGCCGGAATAGAAGTCGACGTTAGGATACAGTTTGCGGGTCACGAAGTAATCGTCCTGCAACGCGATGCGCTCCAGCTCGAGCGCGATATCGATCTTGTCGTTGCGTCCCGTGACTTCGAACACTTCGTTGGCGACCGCTTTGATGATGCGCGCCCGCGGATCGTAGTTCTTGTAGACGCGGTGGCCAAAGCCCATCAGCTTGATCTCGCCCGCCTTCACGCGCTTGATGTAGTTCGGGATATTGCGCACCGAGCCAATTTCATCCAGCATGCGCAACACCTCTTCATTGGCGCCGCCGTGCAGCGGGCCGGCGAGTGCCGCCGCCGCTCCCGCCATCGACAGGTAAGGATCGGTCTGCGCGCTGCCGATGACGCGCATGGTGGTCGAGCTGCAATTCTGCTCGTGATCGGCGTGCAGGATGAAGAGCACGTCGAGCGCTCGCGCGATGACCGGACTGGCCACGTACTTGGGCTCGGTCATCTTCCACAGCATGTTCA
>DASRGM010000203.1:0-4088 GCA_035651035.1 Terriglobales bacterium | reverse complement strand
CGTCACAAGTTACGACGCAATCTACCTCGATCTATCAATTCGGCGCGGACTGGCGTTGGCGACGCTCGATGAGGACCTGCGAAAAGCCGCCAGGAAGTTAGGTATTGACCTGCTAGCGTAGCTAAAAAGGTAATCGTTCGCCGTTGTTGCCGTTGTACCCAACTTCCGCGCTCCAGCTCACTCGCCTAACTGCCTTGGCTGCCTCTGCGCTGTCCGCTTAGCGCCGGCCGGATCTCATCGCAGGGCTTCTCTCATAACGGTCCTCTCTCACTCTCACCGCAGCGGCAGTAGAGATTTGAGCACACAAGCACGTTGAATCTAAATACAACAGCTCACTCAGCTCTCGCATTGAGTTCCATTTGGGTCCGGTAAGCAGCGCAGGACCCCGACCCTGCATCCGCCGTTTTCCTCTTTTCCCAACGCCGCACAAGTTCCCCTTGCAATTTCCGCCATCGAGCTTTCTTCACCAGGAAATTTATGAACCCTCCACTTGCCGCCGTGCAGCACATCCGTCCCATGCGCGGCGGTTCACAATCGCATCTGATGCGCGCCTCCGACGGCGCGTACTACGTGGTTAAGTTTCAGAACAACCCGCAGCACGTGCGCGTGCTGGCCAACGAACTGATCGCCGGACGCCTGGGGCGCTGGCTGGGGCTGCCGCTTCCGCCGGTCGAGATCATCGCCGTGTCGGCATGGCTGATCGAGCATTCACCGGAGATGCGCGTGCACATTGCCAGCGGCTCCAGCCCGTGCCGCAGCGGCCGCCAGCTGGCCTCGTTTTACGGGATGCCGGACTTTGAGGGAGCGCTCTTCGACTATCTTCCCGAGCCGAGCCTGGTCCAAGTCGGCAATCTCGCCGACTTCGCGCGCATGCTGGTGCTCGACAAGTGGACGGCCAACAACGACGGCCGGCAGGCGATCTTTCGCAGAGCCAAGGGGCGGAGAAAATTTCATGTCGATTTCATCGACCAGGGCTACTGCTTCAACGGCGGCGACTGGGCATTCAGCGATTCCGCGCTGCGCGGGGTCTTCGCCAATGCGGCCGTCTATGCCGGAGTGAAGGGATGGGACGCCTTTGAGCCGGTCCTGAGCCGCGCCGAGCGGGCGAGCGCGACCGATCTGTGGCAGTGCGCCGCCGGTCTGCCCGAGGAGTGGTACGACGGCGACCGCACCGGCCTGGAGCGGTTGATCGAGCAGCTCTATCGGCGACGGCTGATCATTCGCGATCTCATCGAAGAGTTTCGCCGCTCGACCCGCAATCCCTTCCCAAAATGGGACACAGGTTCGGCGCTGGCGGCGCGCGTGCGGTGAATGCTTGCGCTTGAGCCTGATCCTCTTGCCCGCGAAAAACGCTTGCCCGGGTGCCGCGGTTCCACACCCGGCAACGCTTTCTTCCGGTAGGGATGCTCGGATGGGGGGATCGGCATCTTCAGTTCGGTGAAGCATCCGAATTGCCGCGAACGGCAGGACCCCAAACAATTACCAGGCACTTGCAGAAGATGCGATCATGGGGGGAGAAAATCGTAGGAAAATCGCATCAGCCTGAACGTCCTGGTGGGTTGCTTCGGGGTTGGAGAGAAACCGGAGCGACCAGGATCGTGCGCCCAGGGCGAGACCTGAGAGTGCTGAAGGCACGGATGCGGGCGGATTCGCTAAAAGTCGGAAAACGATGCGGCAGCGCAAACGGGCAGATACACACGATGTTCGAGTGATGAAGTTCCGGTGCAAATTCGACGGCAGCTTGTGCGACGGAATGAAACTGCCGGAAGCTCTCTTCCGTGCGGCCAAGGGCATGAACGACGCATGGTCGGACATAGCCCGCAAGCTTGAGACCGCTTACGCCGCCTGGAAACCCACGTGGACGGGGAGCAAATCGTTGAATGAGAAGGCGAGCGTTCCTGCCCCCACGGCGGCGGAAAAAAGGGCCTTCTGGGCCGAACGCCACGCTTACGCCAGGCAGCGGGTGGAATCACTGCCCGACGAGCTTGGAGACAAGATTCTTGACCGCCTCGTCGCCGTGTACAAGCGCGTGAAGCAAGGCGGAGGTTTTCCCAAACCCAAAAAGATGCGCCACTTTGCGGTTCATCATCGCTTCAGTGCCGGCGGGCTGCCGGTCGAGCGCCTGGGCGGAGATAAGGCGGAACGGTTTCGCATCCTGCTCCCCGATGCCTCTCTTTATCGCAACAACTCCAGGTGGCTGCGCTACCAGCGACTCTGCCCGTTTTGGTTCAGGGTGGACGGGGAAGCGTTACGCCTCAATGCGGTGATCCACCGCCAAATACCGGCTGCGGCAATCGTCAAAGAGGTGGCGCTGGTCGGCAAGAAACAGAGTCCCACGTTGGCATGGGAGCTTTATCTCGCCATTACCATCGAAATTCCCAAAGCGGAACCGAACGCGAACTCCCGGACTTGCGGAATCGATGTGGGGTGGAGGAAGGTCGCTGCCTGCCGCTGCAAAGCGACTTGCCTGCCGGGAACACCGCATATGAGGGTGGCCGTGCTATACAACGGACACAATCATGACGAACTGGTGGTTCCATTGCGTTGGCGGGATCAGAGATTCGGCGAAGTCTCGCTGGAACGTCTGGCCAACATCCAGCAGCAGCGCGATCTTTTATTGGAGCGCACCAAGAGAAAGTTAGAGGCTGTGGCCGTGCCGCAGCATCCGCAGGCGCGGAACGGAGCGCTCATCCGCCTCTTGCGTGATACTCAGGATGCTGTGGTAAAGCAACTGCTCGAGGACTGGCAGCGGGACAACGACCGTTATGTTCGACTGGCGCGATGGATCGAAAACCGGATGCGGGGCCGCTACGACTGGCTCTATCAGAACTGGGCAGCCGGTGTGGCGAAGAGCTACGGCACGGTTCGCATCGAAAAGGTGAGCTTTCGCGAGATGGCTGACGCGAAGGCAAACCAAGGCGATCATGCACTCAGGGCGGCTGCGGAGCGCCGCACATTGGCTGCCTGCGGCCGCCTGCTCCGGCTGGTGCGCAATGCCGTCATCAAAGCCGGAGGCGTCATTGAAGAGGTTCCCGCCGCTCACACCACCGATACCTGCGCGATCTGCGGCGCGGCGTTCGAGGCTGGAGCCGCAATTATCGGGCGCTGCAGCAACGGACATGAACGTGACCAGGACTGGCAAGCCAGCGAGAACATTTACGCAAACCGAGGCGGTTTTCAGGCGAGAGGAGCGCCTGCATAATTCCGATCTGCGCGGCTCCCCGGGGCGGCGCCAGCCTGGTCTTGAAAGGCTCTGATAACGAGGGTTCATCTGAAATAGAGATGAAACCTGAAGAAAGCAAGATACGCTTTGGTCGAGAAGGCGGAGCCCTGCTGAGTTCTATACCACGCGGCAGCCAGCATCTGCCTTGAAGGGCGCGTAACGAGGGTTCATCTGAAATAGAGATGAAACCTGAAGAAGGCGAGATACCTTTGATCGAGAAGGCGCGAGGACCTGCTGAGCTCCAATACCAGCAGGCGATCAGCGTAACCTCTCTGCTCTTCACGGCCCGGCGGCTACCGGCTGCACCACGTATCGTGTCCTGCGAGGTAATGACGTACCCCGCAGACGAGTCGCGGCCTGAATCGCTGCGACCGCATAGATCGACAGAAGCCCGGCTCATCGCTCCTCGCAGCCCGCAACGGAGCTGCGGGCTGAGCCTTCAGCATAGACGGCTAACGCCGGTCGGTAATTACTCGGTTGAGCTTTTCCAGAACGTTCTGGGATGCCGTGATCGCCTGCTCGTAACTCTCGAATTTCACGAGGTCAATGACTGCATTGGAATCCTTCCGTTGAACGACGTAGTACCAGAAAGGCTCCGGACCTGTGTGATGCAAGACATCAGCGGTGTAATTGCCGCGTTCGATGTGGTTCGACATTGGATGTTCCGCCACGGCTGAGAGCCTAGCCTCGAAGAGCATCGTGGGAGCACGCAAAGTTGTGCCATTCGCGCTGTCACGCTTGATGACCAGGTACTGGATCTAACAATGCGCAAGCTGCCAGATGCATCATGATCCTTAGTGTCCGATACCATGCAGCAATCGACCTGCGGTTGACGGGCTACAGGGGTAATTAGCTCTCAACTTCT
>DASRGM010000202.1:0-54802 GCA_035651035.1 Terriglobales bacterium | reverse complement strand
CACTCGGGCAGCTTCATCTGGTCGGGGGCGGTGGAGAGCGGAATGTACCCGAAATGCTGCTTGACGTAGCCGTAGGAGCCGAATTCGCCTTCCTCTTCGCCGGTCCATAGCGCAGCCCGAATGGTTCGCCGCGGTTTCACTCCCAGTGTGTTGAGGATGCGCATTACTTCCATCGTAACCACGGTGCCGGCGCCGTTGTCGGTCGCGCCCGTTCCTGACGCCCACGAATCCAGATGGCCGCCTACCATCACCACTTCGTCTTTCAGCTTAGGGTCCGTGCCCGGGATCTCGGCGATCGTGTCAAAACCGTGCTCGTGGTCGCCGGTGAACTTGGTGTCGACATTCATCTCAATCGAGACCGGCACATTCGCCTTCAGCAGGCGGTACACGCGACCGTAGTTCTCTATCGCCATGACCACAATCGGCACCGGGTCCATGTCTTCGCGCTTGTAGGCTTCCCAGGCGAAACCGGCGCCGCTGTCATCGAAGAACGTTCCACCCGAGCCGCCACCGTCGCGCCCATCGCGACTTGGTACGATGACGGCAAGGGGATGCTCGTCCGCCATAAACTGGGCAACCTTGCGGCGCAGTTCCAGCCGTTTAGCGAACTCCTGCAGAAAGTCGCGATTGCGTGGCTTCAGCGGATACTCGGTCATCTTCTGCAGTTCGGCGTCGTCCAGCCGTTTCCAGAATGGCTTGTCGACCGGCTTTACCTCCCGCATCGCTCCAAAAAGCACGATTTTGCCCGCCAGCTTGCCCTTGTATTTGTCGAGGTCCTTCTCGTCCTTGACTTCCATCCACAGCGCAGGTGCCGTGACCGCGCCGCTGGTCGCCGGCGACCAGGGCGCCGCTTGCGCGATGAACACCGCCGTGTCTGGTGTCGTCATCCGCACCCAGGTATTGAGCTGCTGCCATCCCATGCCGAACTCGCCCCAGTCCTCCAGATGCGCATTGGCGCACCCCATGGCGGTGAACTGGTCGCGGGTCCACTCATTGGCCCGCTTCAAGTTCTGCGAGCCGGTGAGGCGCGGTCCAATGTCGTCGTCGAGTGCGGAGGCGTACTCCATTACATGCGAATGGCCCAGCCCCTCTTCGCGAATCCGCTGATACATATTGAGGTCCAGCGTCTCGCGTTCGGGCTGCGGCTGCTCGTACGACGGCTGGCTGGGAGCGCTGGAGTGGGATTTAGTTTTATCGGCGGCGACGAGCGGCAGGGAAAGCGTGACTGCTACAGAGAAAGCACAGATTGTGCGGTAGTGCATCGTGGCAGGCAACTCCAATCGGAAAGAAATGAACTTTGAAGGGTACCAGAAATGAGAGGCTACGCAGAGCAACGCCGGAAATCAGGGCCGAAATGCAGTTATTGCGGGGTGATTGCCAAGCGTGGGTGGTGCCCCATCCTTTCGCCATCGGATGGCGAAAGGGTGGGACGGAAGGCCGTGCGAAAGCGATGTTCTACGCCGCAGGATGGACCAACATCCAAATCCCCAGCGCCAGAATAATGCATGAGACGATTGCCCGAAATGTCTTTTGTGGAATCCTCTGCAGCATCCACTTGCCGGACAAGGTACCAATGACAACGCCAATAGTCCCCAGCGTCGCAAAGCGCCACTGCCCAACAATCGCGTGCCACTGCAACGCGGCATACACCGGCATCCGGCAAACATCGATGAGCAGTCCGATGGCTGTCGCGGTTGCCACGAATGCTGCTGGCTGGAGATGAAACCCGAGTAGCGCGGCCGAGCGGATGCCTCCCTGATTGCCCACCATCCCTCCGAACAGTCCCGACAGCGCACCCGCCACCCACGCCGTGCGCCGGCCAAACCTCATGCGCGAGGCCAGGCCGCTGATTCCCATTACGCCGGCGAAGACCAGCAACGCTCCGAGCAGGTATCCCAGAACTGCACTGCGCAACCAGATATGCAGCAACGCGCCCGTGAGACCGCCCGCGGCGCTGGTAAGGCCGAAGCTCCACAGCACGCGCCGGTCAATGTGCTGTCGGATGAAAAGAAACCGCAGCGCCGTCCCGATGAAATGCGGGATGGAAACCAGCGCGACCGCCAGCTTGGTGCCGACCCAGCTGGCCAGCAGCGGCGTCAGAATACTGCCGATGCCGAAGCCGGAAATGGCTGCGATGGCGCCGGCAATAATCCCGGCAATTGTGAGCAGCAGTACGTGGTTCACGTGGTGACGGACATTGTAGCCGTGGAGCGGCAGCTGTTGGAGCGCCACTGCAGCTGCGAATTACGCGCCCGTTCTAACTTGTCAGCCCGAGCGGAGTCGAGGGACCTGCTTTTCGCGCGCGGGGAGTGGATGCTCCGAGCCGAATTTCACCCCGTTTTGCACATCTTCCTCAGGCCGCAATCCGCGTCCCCAGCGCATAAAATAGAAGCAGGCCCATGCCGCAACCCGAGTTCGTCCATCTTCATCTCCATACCGACTACTCCATGCTCGACGGCGCCTGCGAGGTCGAGCGTCTGGTCAAACGCGTCAAGGACCTGGGTATGCCGGCGGTCGCCATGACCGACCACGGCAACATCTTCGGCGCCGTCAACTTCATGAGTGCGGCCAAAGATGCAGGCGTGAAGGCCATCCTTGGCTGCGAGCTCTATATCTGCAAGAAAGACGACCACCGCGCCTCGCCCGAGGGGGACAGCTACAACCATTTGATCGTGCTCGCGGAAAATGACCACGGCTATCGCAACCTGGTCAAGATCGTTTCCGAGGCCTCGCTGCACGGCTTTTATTACAAGCCACGCATCAGCAAGAAATTCCTCGCCGAACACGCGCAGGGACTGATCGGCCTCTCCGGGTGCCTGAAAGGCGAGGTCGCCGAATGTCTCACCGAGGGAAGGCACGAGGCGGCGCGCGCGGCCGCGGCCGGCTTCAGCGACATCTTCGGCAAGGGTAATTTCTATCTTGAAATCCAGGACCAGGGCGTACCCGAAGAAAAACGCATCAATCCCAGCTTGCTGAAATTGGAGCAGGAACTCGGCCTGCCTCTGGTAGCCACCAATGACAGCCACTACCTATGTGAAGACGATTCGCACGCCCAGGATGTGATGGTCTGCATTCAGACCGGCAAGTCGATCAACGATACCAACCGGCTGAAGTTTCACGGCAACCAGTTCTACGTAAAAAGTGCGGAGGAAATGGCGCGCGTTTTCAGCGGCCACGAGCGAGTGCTGGCTCGCACGCTGGAGATTGCCGAGCGCTGCAGTCTTCATCTGGAAAAAGTTCACGACCCCTTCCCGCAGTTCGAAGTGCCGGCGGGCTATTCGTTGCCCGATTATTTCGAGCATGTCACCCGCGAGGGCTTCGCCAGGCGGGCCACGATGCTGCGCGAGCTGCAGGGGATAGGTCGGCTGAAGCACTCCCTCGACGACTACGAGAAGCGGCTCTCGCGCGAGATCGAGATCATCCGGCAGATGCAGTTCGCCGGATACTTTCTCATCGTGTGGGACTTCATACGCTACGCCAAAGACCGCAACATTCCCGTCGGCCCGGGCCGCGGCTCGGCGGCCGGCTCTCTCGTGGCGTACGCGCTGTCCATTACCGACATCGATCCCCTGCAGAACGAGCTGCTGTTCGAGCGCTTTCTCAATCCTGAGCGCATAAGCCTGCCCGACATCGATATCGACTTCTGCATGAACCGCCGCGGCGAGGTCATCGAGTACGTTACGCGGAAGTACGGCCGCGATCAGGTGGCGCAGATCATCACCTTCGGCACCATGGCCACCAAAGCCGCCATGAAAGACTCGGGCCGCGCGATGGATATCCCCTACGCCGAGGTCGATCGCATCGTGAAGATGGTGCCCGCGACCCTGAACATCACCATCGACCAGGCGCTGAAGGATTCGCCGCCACTCGCTGCGGCGTACGAAAACGAGTCGCAGACCAAAGAGCTGATCGACACGGCAAAGAAGCTCGAAGGGCTGGTGCGCAATGCCGGCGTGCACGCGGCGGGCGTGGTCATCGCGCCGCAGCCGCTCACCGAGCTGGTGCCGCTGCATCGCACCAAGAACGACGAAATCGTCACCGCCTACGACATGAAGGCGGTCGAGAAGCTGGGCCTGCTGAAGATGGACTTCCTCGGGCTCACCACGCTCACCATCATCGACGACGCGCTGCGCCTGATCGAGCAGACCCGAGGCGAGCGGCTGGACCTGCAAAAGCTCGCGCTGGACGATTCCGTCACATACGAAAAAGTCTTCCACACCGGGCTCACCAGCGGGGTCTTCCAGTTTGAATCCCACGGCATGCGCGACGTGCTGCGTCGCTACAAGCCGACGGCAGTGGAGGACCTGACGGCCCTGAATGCGCTCTATCGCCCCGGACCGATTCAGGGCGGCATGATCGAAGATTTCATCGAACGCAAGTGGGGACGCAAGAAGATCGAATACGAGCTGCCCGAGCTGGAGACGATCCTGAAAGAGACGCTGGGCGTCATCGTCTATCAGGAGCAGGTGATGCAGATTGCCAACCGTCTGGCCGGCTACTCGCTGGGTGAGGCGGATCTGCTGCGCCGCGCCATGGGAAAGAAAGATCCCGAGGCAATGGCCAAGCAGCGCGAGCGCTTCGCCCGCGGCGCGACCGAGCGTGGCTTCCCGCAGAAGAAGGTCGAAAAGATCTTCGACCTGATGGAGCAGTTCGCCGGCTACGGCTTCAACAAGTCGCACTCCGCCGCTTACGCGCTGCTCGCGTATCAGACCGCGTATCTCAAGACGCATTATCCTGTCGAGTTCATGGCCGCGCTGCTGACCTCCGTCTCCGGCAGCACCGACGACGTCGTGAAGTACATCAACGAGTGTCGCGAGATGGGTATCGCGGTCGAGCCTCCCGACATCAATGTAAGCGACGCCTACTTCACGCCGCACGGCGAGGCCATCCGCTTTGGCCTGGCTGCCGCAAAAAATGTCGGCCATAACGCCATCGAGTCCATTGTTGCTGCGCGCAAGGCCCACGGCAGCTTCAAGTCGTTCTACCAGTTCTGCGAGCAGGTCGATCTGCACCTGCTCAATAAGCGGGTTGTCGAGTCGCTGATCAAGAGCGGCGCCATGGATGCGATTGGCCGCCGCGCGCAGCTCATGGCCGTGGTGGACAGCGCCATGGAACACGCGCAGAAACACCAGCGCGATGCGGCAATGGGCCAGCATGGACTGTTCGGCGTCTTCCAGCAGGACGAGGAGAATCATGCCTCGGAGAAGCCGCTGCCCAACATCCCCGACTGGGACGAACACCAGCGGCTCGGCTTCGAGAAGGAGATCCTCGGCTTCTTCATCACCGGTCATCCGCTCGAAAAGTATCGGGACAAGCTGCTGGATTTCAGCGCCCGATCTACGGCGGAGATCGGCGAGATGAAATCGTCGACCGGCAAGGGCGAGGTCACGACCGGGGGAATCCTGAAGGGCATTCGTGTCGCCAAATCGAAGAAAGGCGATTTGTACGCCCAGGGCCAGCTTGAGGACATGAATGGCTCCGTCGACATCCTGGTGTTTGCCGAGGCTTACCGCCGCCTGGCCGAAAAGGTAAAACTCACGGTGCCCGTGCTGGTGAAGGGCGCGGTGCGAGTCGAGGAAGGATCTAATCCCAAGCTGCTGGTCGACGATATCGTGCCGCTGGAAGATGCGCAGCCCAAGTTACCGAGCCATCTGCGCATCAAAGTTTCGCTGGAGACCGCGTCGCCGGATACCATCGATGCCCTGCACACGATTTGTCGCGAGCGCAAAGGTGAGGCCCGCGTGCTCTTCGACCTGGAGCGCAAAGGCGACTTCACCGTCGTCATGGAAGCCGAAGACTATAATGTGTTGCCGGACCGCTTGTTCATCCAACGCGTGGAAGAGCTTTTCGGTCGCGGCAGCGTCCGGGTTGTGGATTGACACGCAGCTTCATGGCTATTGTGAATATCGTTCACCAGGGAGGCACGCAGCACACGGAGTAACAGAAGAGAAAACTCCGTGCTCTCCGTGCCTCCCTGGTGGAATCCGCTGCTGCGCGGAGAAGGTTCTCGCGCGTATGCCCGACAGTGCCGCAGCCAAAAAGACGGAACTCACGCCAAAGCAGAGCGGCATGCTGTCGGCACTCGATTTCTGGATGGATGCGGCCGAGGCGCTCTACGACGCCGCCAACAAACGAAACGATCCCAACATGGAAGCTGCCTCCAAAGCGCAACAGGAGCTGGAAAAAATCGAGACGCAGATCGAGCAACTGCAGGCTGCTGCCGGAAGTAATCAAGAGGCGAAGAAGCAGTTGCAGGCCCTGCATGACCGCGTGGAAGCATTGCGCCGCCAGATCTCCGGCCAGCTCACGCCCTGGGAGCGCACCGAGCTGGCCCGCCATGCCAACCGGCCATATCCGCTGGATTACATCGAGCGGATCTTTCCCGACTTCAGCGAAATCCACGGCGACCGCGCGTTCGGCGACGATGCGGCCATGGTCTGCGGCATGGCGCGTTTCCGCGGCAGGGAAGTGCTGGTGCTCGGAACGCAGAAGGGCCGCGACACTAAGCAGCGGCTCTATCGTAATTTCGGGCAGCCCAATCCGGAGGGCTATCGCAAGGCGATGCGCGCGATGAAGTTCGCCGAGAAGTGGCGCCGGCCCGTCATCTCGCTGATCGACGTAGTCGGCGCTTATCCCGGACTCGGAGCTGAAGAGCGCGGGCAGGCGGAAGCCATCGCCCGCAACCTGCGCGAAATGGCGAGGCTGCAGGTGCCATTCATCGCCGTGATCACCGGCGAAGGCGGTAGCGGCGGCGCACTGGCCATCGCCGTGGCTGATCGCGTGTTGATGCTGGAGAACAGCATTTATTCGGTCATTTCACCCGAGGGCTGCGCGTCCATTATGTGGCGTGACTCCAATAAGAAAGATATTGCCGCCGAAGCGCTGCGCATCACCGCCAAGGACAACAAAGAGCTTGGCATCTGCGACGAAGTGGTCCCCGAGCCGCCGGGCGGTGCGCACCACGATTACGAAGAGGCCGCGGCGCATCTTGCTGAAGCGCTGGAGAAACATCTGTCGGAGCTGGAGAAGCTTCCGGTTCGCGAGTTGCTGGACGCGCGCTACAACAAATTCCGCAACATGGCGCAATACTTCCGGACGGAAGAGGTCAATGCAGGCGTTTAGCTCTGGTCTGCGCGGGCAACGCCGCTTTTCATTTGTGGATGCCACAGTCCCGCAATGCGGGACTGCCTGCCGACCGAACCTTTCATGTCACAGGCACCCGACTCCAGGTACCTATAATCTGACGAAATGAGCCGCCTTTTTGAATCGTTCGAATTTCTAGATCGCGGATGGGAGTTCGCTTTCTCGAAAACCAGTCGCTGCGCTCGGCCTTTGTAATGTTGCTGCTGGATTTGTTCATACTCGGTATTCCTAGCGGTATAACCCTTTTACGCATTCTTCGCCTGCATCGCTTTGACTTGTCAATCGCAATGATTTCTTTGACTCTGCTTCTTTCCGTATTTCGTTACGTGCCGTTGATCTTTCGAAGGCTTGGCCCCTAATCCCAACAAAATTGAAAACAGCGCACTAGCTCCGCCTACCCCCAACTGCCCTATAATGGAACGTTCTCCCCTCCACGCTCATCCACATTCGTAAGGGGTACTGATGGCCACAACTGAATTTGCCGTGCACGGCGCTGACCATGGCGCCGTGCGTGAGCCTGTCGTCAACGATTTCAGCATCCAGGTTGCCACCGTCAACGGATCGGGCTCACAGAGCGCGAACACCGTCCTGCTGCGCACCATCTTCCAAATGGGAGTGCCCGTCTCCGGCAAGAACATGTTCCCCTCGAACATTGCCGGGCTGCCCACCTGGTACACCATCCGCGCCAGCAAGCAGGGATACATCGCGCGCAAGAAAGAGATCGATTTCCTTCTCGCGATGAATCCCGAGACCGCGCGCGAGGATGTCATGGCGCTGGAGCCCGGCGCCGTCGTCCTCTACGATGAGCCGCTGAAGCTGAACGAGCTTCGCTCCGACCTGACCTTCTACGGCGTCCCTTACGACAAGATCACCGCCGCCGTCTGCCCCGAATCGAAGTTGCGCAAGCTGGTCAAAAACATGGTGTATGTCGGCGTCGTCGGCAAGTTGCTGAACCTTGACATGACTGAGGTTGAGAAAGCGCTGCGCAGGCAATTTGCGAAAAAAGTCAAAGCCGCCGATCTCAACTGGAACGCCGCCAAGGCCGGGTACGACTACGCCGCCTCCTCGCTGACTAAGGCCGATCCCTTCCGCATGGAGCGCATGAACGAGAATGCGGGCAAGATCATCATCGACGGCAACTCGGCGGCCGCACTGGGGGCCATGTTTGCCGGGGTGACGGTGGTGACCTGGTATCCCATCACGCCCTCTTCTTCGCTCGTCGAAAGCCTCATCGACTACATGAAGGAGTACCGCATCGGTGAAGATGGCAAAGCAACTTTCGCCATCGTGCAGGCGGAGGACGAACTCGCCGCCATCGGCATGGTGCTGGGTGCGGGATGGGCCGGAGCGCGCTCCATGACCGCCACCGCCGGTCCCGGCATCTCGCTGATGTCGGAGTTTGCCGGGTTGGGCTACTACGTCGAGATTCCCGGCGTCATCTGGGACATCCAGCGCGTCGGGCCTTCCACTGGGCTGCCCACGCGCACTGCCCAGGGCGACATCTCCTTCGTCGCGCGCCTCTCGCATGGGGACACGAGCCACCCGATCTTGCTCCCCAGCACTCCCGGCGAGTGCTTCACCATGGCGGGCGATGCCTTCGACTTGGCCGAGCAGCTGCAGACGCCCGTGTTTGTCCTCTCGGATCTCGATCTCGGGATGAACAACTGGATGTCCGACCCGTTTCAATATCCCGAGAAGCCGCAGAACCGCGGCAAGGTGCTCAGCAAGGAAGACCTGGAGCGGGCGGGCAGCTTCCTGCGTTACAAGGACGTCGATGGCGATGCCATCCCCTATCGCACCCTGCCCGGCACCGATCATCCTGCGGCGGCGTGGTTCGCGCGCGGCAGCGGCCACAACGAGAAATCGCAATACAGCGAGCGTCCCGACGACTACGCCAACAACATGGACCGGTTGTCGCGCAAGTTCGACACGGCGCGCACCCTGGTGCCGCTTCCCGAGATAGTGCGCAACGACGGCAACGAGATCGCCATCGTCGCCTACGGCACCTCGCACCATGCGGTCGTCGAATCGCTCGACCAGCTTGCGACCGAGTACGGCGTCAAGACCGATTACCTGCGGCTGCGCGCCTATCCCTTTACGCGCGAGACTCACGATTTCATCGCCGCGCACAAGCGCGTCTATGTCATCGATCAGAACCGCGACGGCCAGATGCGCGACCTGCTGAAGCTCGACCTCGCCACTGAGGACATCCCCAAATTGCGCAGTGTTCGCCACTACAACGGGCTGCCCATCGACGCGCGCTCCGTTACCGACGACATCATCCTGCAGGAGGGCAAATAATGGGGACCACAGCCACCCCGACGCCTCAACCCAAAAGCAACCGAATCGGCTTGACCGTACTCGACTACCGCGGAGGCAAAACGACGCTATGCGCCGGTTGCGGCCATAACGCCATCTCCGAACGCATCATCGACGCCTTTTACGAAATGGGCATCGGGCCGCAGCGCGTAATCAAGATGTCCGGTATCGGGTGTTCTTCCAAGACCCCGGCGTACTTCATGGGGCGCTCGCACAGCTTCAATTCGGTTCACGGACGCATGCCGTCGGTCACCACCGGCGCGGTGCTGGCCAACTCGAAGATGGTCGCCCTGGGAATCAGCGGCGACGGTGATACCGCCTCCATCGGCATCGGCCAGTTTGTTCATCTCATGCGGCGCAATCTGCCGATGATCTACATCATCGAAGACAACGGCGTCTACGGCCTGACCAAGGGCCAATTTTCGGCGACCGCCGACCTCGGCTCCAGGCTAAAGACCGGCGTCATCAATGACCTGCCTCCCATCGACACCTGTGCTCTGGCCATGATGCTGGGAGCCACATTTGTCGGTCGATCGTTCTCTGGTGATAAGAAGCAGTTACACACAATGCTTAAAGCTGCACTTGCACACCGCGGCACGGTCATGCTCGACGTCATTTCACCCTGCGTCACCTTCAACGACCACGAAGGCTCGACCAAGTCCTACAAGTTCATCAAGGACCACGAAGAGCCGCTGCACGACCTTAACTTCGTGCCCCACTTCGCAGAGATCGATGTCGATTACGACGAGGGCACGGCCTTCAACGTCATCATGCACGACGGCTCGACACTGCTGCTGCGCAAACTGGAGCACGACTACGACCCCACGGACAAGAGCGCAGCCATCCAGCGCGTGATGCAGTCACACAAGGCGGGCGAGGTGCTGACCGGTGTGCTTTACCTGAACACTACCGCGCCCAATTTCCTGGACATGATCAACATGACCGACCGTCCTCTGGCCACGCTGCCCGAGAGCGCCACGCGTCCCCCGCGCCAGGCGCTGGAAGAGTGTATGGACGAGTTGCGGTAAAGAGGCGATCAGGCAGTCCGCCAGCTGACGTTCGCGGCGATTACGGCCGCTGAAAATCTTGTCGCAAGGTCTGGAGTAGCAAGGTCTGGAATACGTAGAGCTGGCCTCCAGGCCGGCACTACCCCGAGCTTGGCCACTACCCGGGTAGTGCGGCGCTTCAGCGCCGCGTTACGCCAGCTCCTCTTTTCTTAAAAGCCCGACCTGCAGGGTGGCCGTGCCTCCGCAGCGCAGTCAATTATTCGCGCTTTCAACTCCCAATGGGAATTGTGTACCGTCTTGAGCCCGGCATTACGAAAGTCATCAGCTTCGAAACCAGAAGCTCGGCTTTCAGCAAAATCTAAGGTAAAATCAGCGGACGGTCGCCGCCCCCTAGTCGGCAGCACCTTTGCTGTAACGGGGCCGGCGCTTTGGAGAGGCTATGGGCTTTCTTAGAACTACAGGTCAGCGGGTGGGTACGGCGGGTCAACTTTTCTCGTTCTTCTGGAGCAACAAGCGCTGGTGGCTCACGCCCATTCTGATCACCCTCGCCCTGTTTGCGGTGGTCCTGATCCTGGCCCAGAGCTCGGCGATTGCGCCATTCATCTACACGTTCTTCTAAGGAAAACGGGCTATGCTGTTTCATCTCATTAGGCTGCACTGGCGGGGCGTGCTGGCCGTCGTGGTTCTCGCCCTGCTGGTCTGGGCATGCCTGCCTCACCGGCTGAAGGCGACGCTAAAGGCGGGCTGGAACAAGTTTGGCCGCGCCATCGGCAACTTCAATGCGCGCGTGCTTCTCACCTTGTTGTATGCCATCGTGATTCTGCCGTTCGGCCTGGCAGTGCGCCTGTTCTCCGATTCTCTGCATAGCAAGAAGCGACCGGAATCCTGGTTCGATCATCCCGCCACCCCTAATACGTTAGAAGAGGCCCACCGCCAAGGTTGACATGAATATCCTGGGAATCTCCTGTTATTACCATGACGCTGCAGCCGCTCTTTTGCAGGACGGGCAGCTGATTGCCGCCGCCGAAGAGGAGCGCTTCAGCCGCATCAAGCACGATTTCGGTTTTCCCCATCAGGCCATTCAATTCTGCCTGGAAAGTGGCGGCCTTAAGGGCGGCGACCTGGATTATGTGGTCTTCTACGAGAAGCCTTTCCGCAAGTTCGATCGCATCCTGATGACGGTTTTGCAAACCTACCCGCAGTCCTACAAAGTTTTTCGCGAGTCGATGATCACCTGGATGATCGACAAGCTGTGGGTCGGGTCGAAGATCTCCGCCGAGCTGGGAGTACCGACCGGCAAGATACTTTATGCCGAGCACCACATGTCACACGCGGCCAGCGCATTTCTATGCTCGCCTTTTGATGAAGCCGCGATTCTCACGGTGGACGGCGTGGGCGAGTGGGTGACCGGAACCTGGGGCGTGGGCAAGGGCAACCAGATCGACATCAAGAAGCAGATGATGTTCCCGCACTCGATCGGTTTGCTTTACAGCGCGTTCACCGCATTTCTGGGATTCGAGGTTAACGAGGGCGAGTACAAGGTGATGGGCATGGCGCCCTATGGCCAGCCGCGCTATGTCGACAAAGTCTGGAAGCTGATTCGCCAGGAGGCCGATGGCTCCTTCTCGCTGGACATGGATTACTTCTGCTTCCAGTATTCCACTACCCGCACCTTCAACAACAAATTCGTCCAACTGTTTGGTGAGCCGCGTCCGCCCAAGATGCTGTTCTTCACCGCCGATTCGGGATTCCCCACCTACTTCGGTGACCCGCCCGCGAACTTCAAAGAGCTTTGCAAAGTGAACCAGCACTACGCCGACATCGCCGCCAGCATCCAGCAGGTGACCGAAGAAGTGCTGATCTGCATGGCGCGGCAGCTCCACAAAGAGACCGGCCTCAGCAAGCTCTGTATTGCGGGAGGTGTGGGGCTGAACAGCGTCGCTAATCATCGCATTCTGCGCGAGACGCCGTTCGAGGACATCTTCATCCAGCCCGCAGCCGGAGACGGCGGCGGGGCACTGGGCGCGGCCCTCTGGGCCGACAACATGCTGCTCGGCAATCCGCGGCGTTTCCGCATGGATCACGCCTACTGGGGCAGGTCGTATTCCGATGCGGAGGTGCACCAGTTCCTGAACGAAAACGGCATCCCGTACGAGCACATCGACAACGACGATCGTTTGCTCGATATGGCCGTCGAGGGCCTGCAGCAGGGCAACGTGATCGGCTGGTATCAAGGCCGTTTCGAATGGGGGCCGCGCGCGCTGGGCAACCGCAGCATTCTCGCCGATGCCCGCAACCCGCGCATGAAGGACATCGTGAATACCAAGATCAAGTTTCGCGAGCCCTATCGGCCATTTGCGCCGTCAGTGCTGGCGGAGCGCACGGAAGAGTTCTTCGAGCTGCCCAACGCGACCGAGCATTATCCGGCGCGCTACATGCTTTATGTGACACCGGTCCGGCCGTCGAAGCACAGCGTGTTGCCGGCCATCACGCACGTTGACGGCACCGGACGCCTGCAGACTGTCTTCGAAGATGCCAACCCGCGCTACTACCGTCTGATCAGCCGCTTCGCGCAAGCCACGGGGATCCCCGCCGTGCTGAACACTTCGTTCAACCTGAAAGGCGAGCCCATCGTCACCACTCCCGCGAACGCATTCAACACCTTCTCAAAAAGCGAAATGGACATGCTCTTCCTGGGCAATTTCGTAGTGGAGAAAGAACGCATCAGGCGCACGCCGGAGCTGCACGCGGAAGCGGTCGGGGCGAAGTAGTTCCTATGAAGCGTACATTTTCAGCCTCGGTCTGGCGCGAAGGTCACTGGTATGTGTCGCAGTGCCTTGAGGTCGATGTCGCAAGCCAGGGCACAACCGAAGAAGAGGCACTCAAGAACTTGAAGGAAGCCCTTGAGCTCCATTTCGAGCCTCCTCACGCTACGCGACCGCCGAAGATTCGCACCATCGAGGTAGAGGTTGGGGCGGCTTAAGCCTCTTTCGCGAGATCAAGCGCGGCTGGAGGCGGCCGGCTTCCTCGAAGTCACTCAGAAGGGCAGCCATATCAAGTTCGTAAGGCAGGGCGAAGGCGCGACGGACGTCACAATCGTCCCACGCAAGCACGAGGTCCCGGTCGGCACGCTGCGCTGTATCCTAAGTCAGGCGCATATCGATCCAAAAGATTGGGATGAGCTCGGCTAGGAGCGCCCAGCTCTTTCATTGCCGCAAGGGAATTGACCGCGAAGTCTGGTCATCCCCGATGAGCTACGTGACCGCAGTCATCTCGATGCCAATCCGTTCCTGATTCCTGAGTGGCAAGGCCTTCACCGCTACGGTAACATTGCAATATGCCCAAGAATGCCGCGTCTTTCGAAGTCGCCTGCCCGTGCTGCGGCGCCAGTCTCAAGATTGATCCCGGTGTGAAAGCGGTCATCTCGCATACGCCCAAGGCCGTGCCCAAGACCTTCGAGGACATGGAAGCTGCGGCGCGAGCCATGAAGGAGCAGGACAGCCGCAAGGAATCTATCTTTCGCCAATCGGTCGAGGCGCAAAAACATCAGGCTGATCTGCTGGAGAAGAAGTTTCAGGAAGCCTTGCGGCGCGCGAAGGAGACGCCGGACACGGGCAAGCCGCTGCGGGATTTCGATTTGGACTAGACGCTCGCCGCTTGGACGCACCAGTTGAAGACAGGTACTCTTGCTGTTGCTCAGCTTTCACCTGCCGTTAACCAAACAGGAATATTCTTCAACTTGATGCCCATTGCCGACTGCCAAATGTTAAGTGCCCGTCCGCGTCCGCTATTGCTAGGTCATCGTGGCGCGCGCCCTGTGCGCGGCTTCGGCGTGGATTCTTCTCCGCAGACCGTCCCTCCGGAAAACACGCTCGCCGCCTTCGACTACGCAATGGCGAGCGGCTGCGATGGATTCGAATTGGACGTCCGCTATACGCGGGACCGGCGACATGTGTTATGTCACGATCCTGAGCACGACGGCAAGCCGGTCGCCGACCACGACTACTCGGGCCTGGAGCGGCGTCATGGCTACAACCTGCCTTGCCTGGAAGAGGTTCTTCATCGCTTCGGCTCGAACTCGTTTCTCGATATTGAATTGAAAGTTCCCGGCAACGAAAGAGCGGTGGTAGCGGCGATACATGCTGCTCCGCCGCGCTATGGATTCGTGGTCTCGTCGTTCCTGCCCGAAGTCCTGCTCACGCTGCATGAGATTCATGCGCCGCTGCCGCTGGGCTACATCTGCAAGCATCCCGAAGCAGCGCAGCGCTGGACGGAGCTTCCCATCAAGACCTTCATTCCGCATCACACGCTGGTTTCTCAGCGCCTTATCGATGAGGTCCATGCTCGCGGGTTGCAGCTCTTCACCTGGACGGTAAATCGCAAGCGCGATCTGCTGCGCTTTGCCGAGTGGGGCGTCGACGGTCTGATCTCCGACGATCCCAAGATGCTGGCGGAAACCTTTCCTGCTGCGATGGCAGCCGGAGCCGTATAAGCGGCTCGCAGCTTTGCCCCTTCCGCCGCGCCTCATTTAGATTTGAGTTCATGCCAACCACCGGCGAACGATTTGAACGCGCCGTCTCGATCATGGCGCGGTTGCGCGCCCCCGGCGGATGTCCCTGGGACCGCGAGCAGACCTTCGACACCATCAAGCCGTACACGCTGGAAGAGGCCTACGAGGTCGTCGAAGCCATCGACGCCCGCGATTGGGACGAGCTGACGGGCGAACTGGGCGACCTGCTGCTACAGGTTCTGTTCTACGCGGAAATGGCGCGCGAAGAGCAGCGCTTCTCCATCGACGATATTCTTGAGCGGCTCTCGACCAAGCTCATCGACCGGCATCCTCACGTCTTCGGCGACGCGCAAGCGGAGACCCCCGGTGAGGTCTTGCGCAACTGGCAGGCGCTGAAGGCCGAAGAGAAGAAGAAGCGGCAAGAAGAATTAGGGCAGGGGGCCGGAAAGCAAGACCATCCCGAGTCGGTGCTGGCCGGCGTTTCTTCGGCCATGCCCTCCTTGATGGAGGCTTACAAAATCAGCTCGCGGGTAGCGCACATTGGCTTCGATTGGCCCAACATAGAAGGCCTGTTCGAGAAGCTGGACGAAGAGACATCGGAGCTGCGCCACAACCTGGCCGAATATCCCGCCCCCGGGCCGCAGCCGGAATCGCGGGCGGGCATTGCGGGAGCCCGTGGCGCGAAGATCTCACCCGAGTTGCGCGCGCGACTGGAAGACGAAGTCGGCGACCTTTTCTTCGTGCTGGTCAATATCGCGCGCTACCTTTCGCTCGATCCTGAGTCGGCGCTGCGCCGGACCAACCGCAAATTCCGCCGCCGCTTTCACTACCTGGAAGAACAGCTCCGCAGCCAGGGTCGCACGCCGGCAGACGCTTCGCTGGAGGAGATGGAATCGTTGTGGCAGGAATCCAAACGGCAGGAGCTGCGGTGAAACCCGAGTCCATCGAAGTCCGCAGCTGCACCGAGGTCGAGGAGCTCCGTGCCTTCGTTGCACTGCAAAAAGAGGTATGGGGCTTTGCCGACAACGAGCTGGTTCCGCTGCGCATCTTTTCGCTGGCTCCGAAGATCGGCGGGCAAGTCATCGGCGCGTGGCAAGGCAAGGTGCTGGTCGGCTTTGCCTTCTCCATTCCCGGCACACGCAACGGTCACGCGTACCTCCATTCGCACATGCTCGCGGTGCAAGCGGAGTATCGCAATACCGGTCTGGGCCGCCGCCTTAAGCTGTTCCAGCGCGAAGACGCCATCGCACATGGCTATGAGCTGATCGAGTGGACCTTCGATCCGCTCGAGATCAAGAACGCATACCTCAACCTGCAGCGCCTGGGCGCGATCGCGCGCCGCTACAACATCAATCAGTACGGAATCACATCCTCGCCTCTGCAGGGATTCTTACCCACCGATCGCCTGGTTGCGGAATGGTGGCTGAAGTCGGAGCGAGTGCAGGCATTGCTGTCGAACCGGCCGCAGCCCTCATTTCGCGAAGAGCTGCGGATTCACGTTCCGGCCGACATTTATGTATGGAAGGCGAATCCCGAAACTCGCCAGAAGGCCGCTGACGTCCAGTCGCGCAATCGTGAGCAATTTCTGAAAGCGTTCTCTCGAGATCTGGCGTGTTTGCGGTATGAACGCGACGGTGACGGCAATGGCGCGTTCGTCCTCGGCCGGTGGGACGAGCCCTGGTCCTATGCCAGCGAAGCTGACGCGCCCTAGGAAATCTGAAAGCGACAAGCAGACAGCTTCCAGCCTATGCCGACGGCGAATCCCGGTGCGCAACCTTCACCGTGTAGCCCGCCTTGCCCAGCCGCTTCTGCACATCTTCGGCGATCATCACCGAGCGATGCTTGCCGCCGGTGCAGCCGAACGCGATCGTGAGATAGCTCTTGCCCTCTTCGATGTAGTGGGGGATCAGGTACACCAGCAACTCGGAGATCTTGCGAATGAACTCTCGCGTCTGCGGGAACGAGCGGATGTACTTTGCCACGGCGGCATCGCGGCCGGTCAAAGGCCGGAACTTGGGGATAAAGTGCGGGTTGGGCAGGAAGCGGACGTCGAACACCAGGTCGGCGTCCTCCGGTACCCCTTCGCGATAGCCGAAGCTCACGCAAGAGATCAGGATGTTCTTGTCGCGATTGCCACGCTGGAAGCGCTCGGTCAGCATCGCGCGCAGCTCGTGGACGTTGAATTTCGTGGTGTCGACCACAAGATCGGCCTGCGCCTTCACAGGCTGCAGTCGCCGGCGCTCTGCGACCAGCGAGGCGCGCACCGACGCGTTGCGTCCCAGCGGATGTGGCCGGCGCGTCTCGCTGTAGCGGCGGAGCAGCGCCTCTTCGTCCGCCTCGAGGAAAATGAACGTGGTCTTCAGCAGGCGGCGCAGGGAAGCGAGGATCTGAGGCAGCTTGTCCAGCCGCGCGCCCTCGCGTATATCGACCACCAGCGCGGCACGTTGGATCTCCAGGCTGTCGAGCACCAGTTCGGCAAAATTGGTAATCAGGCCAACAGGAAGGTTATCGACGCAGTAGTAGCCCAGGTCTTCGAATGTCTTCAGCGCCGAGGCCTTTCCCGCGCCACTCATGCCTGAGATGATGACCAGCTCGTGTTGATCGCGGTTGGAAGGCACGCGCGGCGGCTTGGCTTGAGTACCAGCTTTGCTGCGGCCAGGGGTGCGTTTGTCACTCGGCATCGCTCGAAGTCCTGTGGGGCGAGAGTAGCAGACTTCGTACTCATCCGGAAGCTGCACCTAAGTTCGATACAATCGGCAGTGTCGTCGTCGCGGCATCTCGCCATCGGCCGACGCGAGCGGCATTCGACCCGCGGCTACCGATCCTTCGAAGATGGACGACCGGCAGCTCGATGAGGTGCAGCGCCGGATCCAATGGTCGCTCGGCCGGCTGATAGCGGTGGTGAACCATCCCATTCGATGTACGGGCTGTACGCGAAGAAACTTGGGCACAAATAGACGAACGGCACGCGGTCGGCACGAGCGCCGGCCTGGACACGCAGTTCTGTTGGAGCGTAGAAGCGGATTATGCGGATTTGCGGGAAGTTTCCAAGGTTGGCGATGGTCGTTGTCGCGCTTTGCGTTATGCTCTTTGCCGCCGACTTTACCTGGGACTGGCACAACCAGGAAGTCATCGGCCGCACCGACCCCAGCCTGAACAATACCTCGAAGCTGACCGAGCCCCAGCGCAACCAGCTATTGGACGCCGTCATCTTGCGACTGCTTAAGCCGTTGACCGACGCTGGCTACGACGACGGGCGAATTCGCGAGATCGCTTCCACCACCCGCCTGCATTTCGTCGATCTCGGCAAAGGCAAGCAGGTGATCATGGCAACCTCACTTGGCCTGGAGGGCGGCTGCGATGCGCTGGTGAACTGCCCGTTCTGGATTTTCAGCCGCACCAAGGACGGCTATGTGTCGCTGCTGGATACGGTGGCCGCCAGCTATACGATCCAACCTACCGCGACCGATGGCTACTCCGACCTAGTGATGGCGCTGCACACCACGCCCGCTGAGACCCGATTGACGCTCTACAAATTTCACGATGACAAGTATGTCGAGGCGGGCTGTTATACCGCGATTTTTGCGTCGAAACAAGAGGAGACGTCCGACCCGGAGATCGCGCCATGCAAAGCGGAAGAACCGCCGAAGACCGACGCACAACCACAGTAATCACTGCGGCCTGAGTTCCTGCCAGAGTGCCTTACTATCCCGCAGATACTGGTTGAACTTAATTGCTTGTCTTAGATTCGGCATTGACGCGGCCGGCGTTCGCCGTCTCTGAGGCACTCCCGCTCTGCTGCAGGAGCAGGCCATTGTAGGCCGACGCCGCCAGCAGGCGTCCCTGATAATCCATGGCCGCGCGAATGGATACGCCGGTATCCGGGGAGCGCTGCCACGTCCGGCCGTTATCGTTGCTCTCGAAGACACCGTGAGCGTAGCGCGCCGTAGCCAGCAGCGTCGGCGACCCCGGCGCCGAGCGCACCATGAAGACATTGCGGGGTGGCAGCCCGCCGAGTATGTGCTCCCAGCTCTTGCCGCCATCGCTCGAGCGCAGGGCCCCCTCACGCGTTGCCAGCCATAACGATCCATCGCCGACCTGCGTCAGGTTGTAGATGCCGGTGACGTACTGCGGATATGTCATCTCTGCCCATGATTTTCCCTGGTCGTGCGAAAGGAAAACCCGTTTGGGCGTGATCAGGCTGAGCGTCCCATCGGGGAAGCTGTTGACGGCGAGGAAATCGTTTTCCCCCTCAACCATCGTTCCATACCACTTGCGTCCGTGATCTACGCTGATAAACAGCCCCTTATTGGTGGCTGCGTACCAGGTGTCGCCGTTCAAATCGAACGCCTGTATGCGCGGCGCCTCCTCCTGCGGGATATCGTGCTCCTTCGGCGCAACTTTGTGGGCAACGGGAGCCTTGCGGACGCGGGCTTTCGCGTGCGAGGCGGCGGCCTTGTAGCTCGGCTCCGATGTCACTTTCTCAGCTTGCGGCAGAGGTCCATCGATCATCACGGCCGGCTTCCATTCGCCGTTCAACGAGGTCAGGTAAAACACTCCGTGATTGCTGCCGGCATAGATAACGCCGTCCTCCGCCTGCTGCAGGCTGAGGATGTCGCGGCCGTCGAGCCCGCGATTGGACTGCCGCCAGCTCGCGCCGCTGTCGTCGGAAACGAAGAAGCCACCCAGGTCCTTGTCATTCACCACGCCAACGTAGATGCGGTTGGGATCTTTGTTATCAACCACCACGCCGCCAGTCACGCGATGGGCGAAGCCGCGATTGGAAGTCTGGTAGTGCGCAAAACCGTCCTGGCTGGCCAGCACGCCACCCCGGTCCGTCGCCACCAGCACATGGTCCGGGTTCACCGGATCCACCAGCACGTCGTTGACGATCACGGAATCGTCCGTGACCAGCTTCCACTTGTCGCCGCCATCCACACTCTTCCACAAGCCGCCCGTCGTTCCGGCATAAACAATGTTCGAGCGTTGCGTGTCCTGCTTCAGCACGCGCGTGCGCATGGCCGAGTGCGGCAGTCCCAGAATGCGCTTGAACAGCTCCGCCTTGTTCTGGCTCTTGTACATGCCGGAGCAGGCGCTGGCATAGACCGTCTCCGGGCTGCGGGGATCGACGATGATGCTGAACATGTCGGAGTCGAAGGCGATTCCCTTGCTGATGCTGCGCCAGCTGGCGCCGCCGTCATCGGTCTTCCACGGCAGGTGCCAGGTGCCGGCGTAGATGATGTCCGGGTTCTGCGGATCGATGGCTACCGACTCGATGTTCTTGATCTCAGCCTGGTTCTCGGGCGAGATGCGCTGCCATGTCGCGCCGCCGTCGCGCGAGCGGAAGACTCCGTCGAGGGCGCCGATCACCAGCGTCCGTGGATCGCTCGGCGCCATCGCCATGGTGCGGATCGATTTGCCATGCACTCCTGGCAACGCACGCCAGCTACGTCCGCCATCGTCGGAGCGGAAGACGTCGCCTTCGTCGGCGTCGTTCAGACTCCACGCCGCTACGTAGATCGTCGCTGAATGCGTGGGATCGAAGATGATGTGGTCGAGCACGTAGTCGTCGCCCGGCCCGAGGTGGGCGAACAAAGACCACGATGCGCCGCCGTCTCCGGACATAAACATCTGACCGGCGCTGGTGCCCAGCAGGAGGCGACTCGGATTGGCGGGGTCGTAGGCCAGGCTGCGGACATCGCCGCCCTCGGGACCAATCAGCCGCCAGTCAGAGGCGGCGGCGATCAACGTGGACAGAACAAGGCAGACAAGAAGGCGAACAACGAAAGACAGATTTCGACTCATAGTCCCTTAACGAATGTTGCAACTGGTGAACGTATCTTCCTATGATAATCCCGAGCTGCTGCCGATCGCAGTCCCGAAATAGCGGAGGTTACCAGCACCGTAACGTGCTAAGTCACTGTGGCAAGACTGAGCTACTCTGCTTCGGCAGAACTCTCAATTCCTCTGCTGGTGCGCCTGTCCTGCTCTTTCTGGCACCTGCTATGAGAGATGCTGCGCGCCCGTCTGCGTGTTGCAATTACGAATTGCGGCCCGAATAGCAGCAGCATTGTCAGCCGTGATGCCTGCCAGGTTTGAACCTCAACCGGCTACCTCGGTGACGGTCATCCCTGCAGCGTCCTGCTCTTTGCGCGGCGACGTTCGCTCCGGCTTCAGGATCACCCCTCGGCTCTCCTTGCCATTCATCAGCACAGTGACGGGCTGCTGAAAGCGTAGATGCCGCACGCAACCGCGCTCCTCGACCGCGGCTTGCGCGGCCAGCCAGGACCAGTCCAGGAGCCCCTCGCCGGCGTCGGGATTCACGGTGAAGTATCCGATCTGAAAAGCGGTGAGGTTCTGGAAGAAGTGGCTGCCTTGCGAGGGCGCAACGCGAAAGTCGCGAAAGCCCGACTCCACGATTACGCGCGCTCCGGCAATCTGGTCCCAGGCCACCGGTATGCCGAGCCACGGGTCGGTCGATCCCCAGCGTCCCACGCCGATGAGGAGGTAGGGCTGGTTGTTCTGGGTCAACTGGGCGTTGATGCGCGCCACCTCCTGGGCTACCTCGCGGCTGCGCGAGCGCTCGAAGCGATGCGAGTCGACTACCACAATGTCGTAGATATCCGAGACGCGCCCGTGGCCGAGCACGACCGGGCTCTGACAGATGACCTGCTGCGCCGCGATGCCTTCGATGCGAATGTCTTCGCCTTCGCGCGAGACCACCAGCGGCCGCAGTTGCAGGAAGCCGAAGTCGGCCGGCTCGTCCGGCACGCGTGGAAGCCGCACCGCGAACTCAATCTCCACCGGCCGACCCAGAGCCTCTTCGCCGATGCACATCAGCCGCTCCAGAATTTGCGGAAGGGGAAACATGCCGTGTTTAAGCACGGGCGCGAAGCTGATCACACGCGGGCCCGGCCGGCTAAGGCCATCGTAGACGGCATGATTTTCCGGCGAATAGGTCGAGGCGACGGCCTGCAGCGTGCCATCCCGTTCGGCAATATCGAGCCCGAATGCCCTCTCGCGCAGGCTGCTGGCGGGATCGTCGCCCGGCGCAGGGTGTCTCAACTCCAGCGCCCAGAACTCGCTTTGCGAGTTGCTCAGCATATCTTCCACCGCCGAGAACTGCACCAGGTTCCGCGGATGACGCGGGCTGAAGGTGAGGCACTTGCCGCCGCTGACCACTGCGTGTCCCAGCCCCAGCGCGACCGCCGCGAAGCCGTCCTCGACCTTCATCGGCGGCATGGGATAGAAGTTCCGCGAGCGCACCACGCCGGAAAAGTCAGGATAGAAACGGTCGCCGTGCGCCGCTCCCACCACCTGCTGCAGCACCACCGCCATCTTCTCTTCTTCCAGCCGATACGGCGTCGCGCGAACGTAGGTCTTGGCATGTTGGCTGAAGGTCGACGCGTACACCAGTTTGATCGCCGCCAGCAGCTGCTCCAGTCGTACCTGAATATCGGCGTGGCGATTGGCCAGCATGAAGGTCTCGTAGACGCCGGAGAACGGCTGGTACTGCGAGTCCTCCAACAGGCTGGAGGAGCGGACCGCCAGCGGATAGCGCACGCCCTCCAGAAACGCCAGCAGGTTTTCCAGCAGCGGAATAGGGAACGATGCGGCCAGGAACCGCCGTTCGATCTCGCGGTCATCGGTGCCGTGCAGCGCCAACTCGAGCAGATCGTTGTCGGCGAGGAAACGATCGAATACGGTCGTCGTGAGCACCAGCGTGGGCGGGACGCCGATGCGAATTCCAGGGAAGCTGCGGTTCATGCCGCGCTGCCGCAGGATGTGGCGGATGAAGGCCAGCCCGCGCGCCTTGCCGCCCAACGAGCCCCCGCCAATTTGGAGGAAGAACGCGTCCCGCGACTGGAAGCTGGCAGAGTTGAATTCGCCAATCAGCGCCTGGCTCTGCTCGCGCCGGTACTCGGCAATGGACGCGATCAAGTCGTGACGCAGATCGGCGACGCTGGCGAAATCGCTAACCTTGCGCGGCCGCAGCCGCTGCGACAGCGCGAATTCGGTGCGCGCCATCAGCCAGTGGGAAAAATGGTTGCGCTGGGAGTGATAGGCCACGCTCTCTTCCGGAACGACGGCCAGCTGCTGCTCCAGCGCATTCAGGTCGCCGGCGCGCGCCACCTCCGTCCCGTCGGGCAGATGAAAGATGAAGTCGCCGAAGCCCATCTCTTCCGTCAAAATGCGCCGCAGGTCGGCCATCAAGGTCGGCGAGCGCTTCTGCAGGAACGAGAAGCCCTCGGCGTAGGACCGCTCCATGAATTCGGTGCGGCCCGATTGCAGCGCAATGGGCACATCGGGAATGGTGCGCCGCACCATGTGCGCCAGCTCGAAGCCGGCCTCCGCCGTCAGCTCGCCCGAGCGCGGAAACTCCACGTCAGAGATCACGCCCAGCAGGTACTCGCGATACTTCAGCACCTCCAGCTCGGCTTCTTCGAAGTTCGAGCACAGCAGGATCTTCGGCCGGGCGCGCATGCGCACCAGCTTGTGGGCCAGATTGACGGCCTCGCTCAGCAGGCGCCGCGACTGGCTGATGATCTCGGTGTAGATGACGGGAAGGAACGACGAGTAGTACGTGATGTCGTCTTCCACCATCAGCAGTACGGGCACGCTCATGGTGCGCGTGTCGTGCAGCACGTTGCGCTTGTCTTCAATGTAGTTGACGATCGACAGCAGGATGCGGGCGTTGCCCTGCCAGAGGAAGATGCGATCGATGTCGGTGCGCGGATTGCGCGCCAGAAAGTTCTTGATCTCGCGATGATCGTAGGCCAGCACCACCACCGGAACGTCCAGCCCGGCGGCCTTAATCTCGCGCGCCAGTTTCGCGGCGTCCATATCGGCCAGCTGCAGGTTGGCGACGATCAGGTTGAAGCGAGGCTGCGAGCGCGCCAGCTGCACTGCTTCGCGGCCGCTGGAGACGTGTGTGATGCCGGGCACCTGGTGGAGGTTCAGCTCCAGCGACTCGCCGATCAGCAGCTCGTTGAGCCGGCCGTCTTCGCGCAGGATGAACGAATCGTAGAGGCTGGAGACCAGCAGGATGTCGCTGACGCGGAACGGCATCAGGTTTTCGAACGCCTCGAAGAGACCTTCGGAGGGATGCGTCGCCTCGGCATTGTGCTGGGTGGTGGCCACGAGAGATCCTCGACTCGCACGGTAGCCCCTGTCATGAGCTACCGACCAGAATCCTACACCGAAGCTAAGCGGTGAGGCTGTGACGTTCTGGGAAGTTGAGCTCGTCAGCGTTACTGTTTGCTGAAAAATCGTTGCCTGGTCCGGGATGGGTAGAGCTGGTCTTCAGTAAGTGTGTGAGAACCGGACTTCCAAGCAGTCGGTGGAATGCGTAGACGGGCTGCGATGCCTTGGGAAGAATGCGCAGCCCGAAGGGCGGCACAATCGTAGCCCAGGACGTGAGCCGTGGGTAGGCGTCATCATGAATGCAGAGCCCGCTTTAGCGGGCGACACTCTGCCGTCGGCTGAAAGCCGACTCCCAGCAACCAGAAACGCTGGCCTGAAGGCCAGCTCTACCCGAACAGCTCCTCGCGCCGACTCCCGTGCAGACGACAGGGGTACTCACCCAGCGTCTAAGAAGCTGCCTTTCCGCGTCACTGTTTCGGGCTGCTCCGCATCCGGCTCGTCGCCGCCGCGATCGGAATTCCCACAAAGAACACGTGCGAGAAGATCAGGTTCATCAATGACGCCGCGCCGGCTGGCGGCTGCCGGGGCGCCCCCGAAAGCGGCACCACCACGTAGTGCATGAAGACGAATACCCCGAGACCGTAGATTGGCCCGCAGAGGAGCGGCCGGCGAACCAGCACCGGCAACTTCAGGCTGAGCAGGTAAAACACTGCAGCCGCACCGATCGCGATGGTGAAATGCAGCGCCGCGCCCAGGACGGCTGCCGCTGCGCCGCCATGGAAGGCCCTCACCCCAATGAGTCCGCTGGCGATGAACTGAAAGACCCGGACCACCGGGATCCCCTGCATCATGCCGATGTAGACCACGGCGTCTAGCCCATCGAGCAAACCCGCGAGCAGGCCGGCGGCCAGGATCGTGCGAAACGGGCGTGAAGCGGTCGTCGAACTCTCCTAGAACGTAAACTTCGCCGCGAACTGAACGCCGCGCGGCCCGCCGCCGCCGAGGAACGGATTGCCGATGCCCACGTCCCCCGTCGCAGTCAGCGCGTAAAAGCCGTTGCCTCGGCCGTTGCCGCCAATGCCGTTCACGGCCGGATCGGCGATGAAATTCGGCAGCTCGGGGTTGGCAAAGTTGGGATGGTTGAAGATGTTGAAGAACTCGGCGCGCAGCATCAGGTTCACCCGCTCCGTCACCGCCGTGCTCTTGAAGACGGCGAAGTTGAACTCCTTGAACGGCGGCCCGACCAGCGCGTTGCGCGGCAAATCGCCGAAGTGGCGGCTCCCGGCCAAGCATCCCGCCTCGCTGGTGTCACCTGGGGCCGCTGAAGTGTTGCCCAGGGTGCAAGGCACCTGGAAGCTGGCCAGGTTGAGGAAGTTGAAGGGCGCGCTGCCATACTGAATCGGCCCAACCACATCCGGCCGATCGAAGCCCTCGCCCGCACCGGAGTAGTCGCCCTCGAAGTTGTAGTTCAGCGTGAAGGGCTGCCCGCTCTGCAATGTCGCTGTCCCATCCACGCCCCAGCCACTCTTCAGGCGCCCTGGGCCGCCGGGGATCTGATACGTGAAGTACCAGCTGAAGCGATTGCGGATATCGAAGTTCGAGTTGCCGCGTTCGCCGTCGGGATTCAGGCTGTTGGTGGGCTGCGACGCGTTGGGGATGAAGTCTTCAAGGTCGCTGGCGTTGTCGATGGAGTGCGACCAGACGTAGTTCAGCTGTGTAGAGAAGCCGCGCCACGCATTGATGTGCAGGCTGGTCTGAAGCGCATTGTAGCTGGAAGAGGCGGACGACTCCTCCTGGTTGACGTAGAAGAAATTGGGGAACGCCGTGCGTGGCACGCCGTAGCCCGCGATCGGGCAATTGGGAAACTCGCCGGGAGCACACTGCGAGATATCGAAGGCCGTGATCTGCGCCTGGCTGGGCTGATTGATGTCGCGGAAGCGGAACAGCCGCGACCCCTTTGAGCCAACGTAGCCGACTTGCAGCGTCGTCTTGTTTCCCAGCGCCTGCTGGACGTTCAGATTGTAATTCTGCACATAAGGCGTGCGGATGTTGGGATCGATGCCGAAGAAGTCGCTCAGCGGCGAGGGATTGACGAACACCGGCAGGCCGGCGGCAATCGGCCCGCTGGTCGCGCTGCCGAAGGTAATGGGCGCGCCGCCTACGCCCGTGTAGGCCGGGCCCGGGCAGAACACGCAGTTATAGGGTACATGCGCCAGGAACATGTCCTGCGAGAACGCGTCGAAGAAGATGCCGTAGCCTCCGCGCAGCACCGTCTGGCCTTTGCCGGTGACATCCCAGGCGAAGCCCAGCCGCGGCGCGAAGTTCTTCCAGTCGGGTTGATACAGCTTCGACGGACCGCCGGAGCCGCCCACTTGTACCAGCGTGCCGCCGTTCGCCGGGTTCAGCTGATAGAAGAAATTGTTCTTTTCGCCCGCCACGCCAAAGTAGTCCCAGCGCAGGCCCAGGTTGAAGGTGAGCCGCGACGAATAGCGGAAGCTGTCCTGGAGATAAAGCCCGTGGCTGTTCTGGTATTCGTGGCGATTGCTGTAGCCGGAGGCCTGGCTGCCGCCTGACGGCACTCCTACCAGGAATGCGGTCAGGTCGTCGAAGCTCAGCTTGCCGCGAAAATTGTTGTCCTGCATGATCTGGATGGTCGTGCGGCGAAACTCGTAACCGAACTTCAGGTCGTGCCGGCCGATCTTCCAGGAGTAGTTGTCGAGCGCTTGCCAGTTGGAATCGACACGGTCGCGAGGAACGCTGGCGGTGGCGCCCAGAGGCGAGAAGCCGCCGACCGAAATCTTCGGCAAACCAAAGTCGAACGGGCTGGTGACGCCTGTATCCAAGCCGATGATCGCAGGATTGAAGGTGCCGTCCTGCGGATAAAAGCCTTCGGCGAAGCGGTTGTAGCCGAAGCGCGCTTCATTCACCTGCGACGAGCTGATGATCTTCACCCATGAAATGGACGCCAACTGCACGCGCGTCGGCGTCACCGTGTTGAACCCGGGCAGCAGTCCGCCGGCAAGCTGCGCGAAGGGAAAGCTCTGCGTGCTATTGCCGAAGTAATAGCGGCCGGTAATGTTGTTGCTCGTGTTTGGGTTGTAGTCGAGCTTCGCGATCATGCTGTCGACGTAGTTGCTGAAGTTGGTGGACGTTGCCAGATTGGGGCCCGTGTCGCAGCCGGTGACGCTGGCGGTCGCCCCGGGGATATTGGGCTGCGGCCAGGGATTGCGCGCTAGCAGGTTAAGTATTGGTTGGCTGAGCGGGACACCTGGATACTGTATAGGTACCAGGGCTGCGGCTGCGGCGAGAGCCGTCTGGCTGGGCACGCAGCTTAAGCCCGATTGCGCGCCGGTTTCCCGCTGGCCTTCGTAATCGAGGAAGAAGAACGCCTTGTCCTTCACGATGGGGCCGCCCAGCGAGCCGCCGAACTGGTTATTGAGGAATGGATTCTTCGGCTGGCCCGCGAAGTTGAAGTAGTTGCGCGCGCCCAGCTGGCCGCTGCGCCAGTACTCCAGCGCCGAGCCGTGCCAGTTGTTGGTGCCGCTCTTGGTCACGATGTTGACGACCGCGCCGCTGTTGCGCCCATACTCCGCCTGGTAATTGGAGAGCACGTGCAGCTCGGCCACCGCGTCCAGCGGCAGGATGGTCGCCGGATCGCCGAACACGCCCGCTTCGTTGATGGCCGGATCGTTGCGGAAGCCGTCGTTCATGTCGGTGCCGTCGAGCAGGTAATTGTTCGAGCGGCCGCGCGAGCCGTTCATCGAGAACTCGCCGAACGAGCCCGGAGAGTCGCTGATCTGGTCGGGCGAGCCGGCAACTCCCGGGTCGAGATAGATGAGCTTCGTATAGTCGCGCCCATTGATGGGAATGCTCTCGATAGTCTTGGCGGTCAGAATTCCGCCGAGATTGTTGGTCGTAGTTTCTATCTGTGGCACCTCGCCCGTGACTTCGACCTGCTGCGCCACCTGGCCGGGCTTGAGGGCGACATCCACCCGGCTTTCCGCCGCGACATTCACCGCGACCGCTTTCGTGACCGTGGTCTCAAAGCCGGATTGCGAGATGGTCACATCGTAGGTTCCAATGGGCAACTCGGGGACGGCGTAACTGCCGTCGGGGGTGGTCTGGGTAGTGCGTTCCAGGCCGGTATCGACGCTGCGGACCTTCACCGTTGCCCCGGAGACAACGGCGCCGGAGCTGTCGGTGACGGTTCCCAGGATCGTTCCGCGAAACGTTTGCGCCGATGCCAGGCTCGCCAGCACCAGCGACACAACCGCAACCGCCAGACAACTCTTGGCTTTCATATCTTGCCCTCGGAGAGTGGTTTGTCCTGATGGGCGAGATTATTCACGAAGGAAGCCATAGCGCCAAGAGGATTCTTGGACCGGTCGTCGACCGGTACAGCAGGCGCTGAAGGCGGGAAACTCACCGAAATCGCACGAACATTACCAACTGGCGGCAGAGCAGCGCCTGGGCCGGTTACCAAAGCCGGGGAATGCCTCCGCAAAGTGGCACCTAGTTCTAGCACCATTTGCTCTACTCATGTGGCCCCTTTTTCCCCCACCTTTGCATCTTTCGCGCAACGCAAGAACCTTGTACAAACACTCTACCTCCACAGAGTTTGCATTTTGGTTCTGTGTCTACCCGGTGGTCTGTAACAGGCGCTCCCGTCCCCTGCCAATGCGCGTAGCGTGAGTTTCGATATTCAAAGGAGAGAGAGCAAATGAAATCGCGAGTGATTAAAGCAGTGTCTCTGGCCGTCGCGATCCTCGTATTAGGCGCGGCTTCGTTATTAAGTGCCCAGGATCAGATTAACCTGGGCGATGGTCTGTTCAACGCCCACTTCAACGGAAATGGAACGGCAGTTCTTTCGTTAGTGATTCCGGCGATCTACTGCAACGGCACCGGCTGTTTCCTGGCCAATGGCGCCGCCAGCGGCACGGGACACCTGCAAGGCAATGGAAGCTACGTCATCTATTCGTCCTCGAACGCGCCGTTTTTCCTCACCCACAATCCTGACGACTCGTTCACCGTCACGCAGAACAGTCAAGTCAACTTCACGTATACCTCGCCGCAGGGCACGTTGAGCGGGCTTCTCTCGTTTGGCACAATGTCGAAGACCAATGGCAGTCTGCGGTCGACACTGAACGCCAGTCTGACCAACGCAACCGGTTCGTTCGCGCAGTACTTTGCCAATGGCGGCAACGTGACCTTCAGCATCGGCCTGACGTTCCCGCTGCAGACCCTCTACCAGTTCCACGGATTCGCGGCGGTGGAATTCGAAAACGGTGTGGTCACTCCCGCCGGCAACTGCACGCCCCTGACCCAGGGATACTGGAAGAATCATCAGAGCGCGTGGAAGGATGGAAGCGGCCTGACGCTGGGCACCAACTTCTATACCAATGCCCAGCTGGAGAACATCTTTAACACCCCGGTGCAGGGTGATGCCAGCGTGGACCTGGCGCATCAGTTGATCGCGGCGCTGCTGAACATCGCCAACGGCACGACCAGCCTCCCGATCCAAACCACTCTGGCCGACGCCAACAACCTCATCGGCTCCGGGATCATTCCGGAAAACATCGCGCCGTCCTCGCCCACCGGACAACAGATGGAAGGCGACGCGACCATCCTGAACAGTTATAACAACGGCCAGATTACCAACGGTTGCGGACAGTAATTCGTCCGTTCTGTGGGTAGGTAGAAGGGCAGGCGCTCAGCCTGCCCTTTTTGTTGCCTCATGGCGTGCTGCCTGACGGCTACTTCTGCTCTTTCCTGCGCGCCATAAGATACGCGCGAATCAGCTCGTTCAAGTCGCCATCCAGCACGCGATCCACATCCCCGATCTCCGCCCGCGTGCGCAGGTCTTTCACCATGCGATAGGGTTGCAGCACGTAGGAGCGGATCTGCGAGCCGAAGTCGATGTCGAGCTTCGAGTCCTCGATCTGCTTGGTCTCGGCGCGCTTCTTCTCCAGCTCGTATTCGTACAGGCGCGAACGCAGGATGCTCATCGCCTTCTCGCGGTTCTTGTGCTGCGATCGCTCGTTCTGGCAGGCGACTACGATGCCCGTCGGGATATGCGTGATGCGTACGGCCGAGTCCGTGGTGTTAACGTGCTGGCCGCCCTTGCCGCCGGAGCGGTAGGTATCGACGCGCAGGTCTTCCGGTTTGATATCGATTTGGATGCTCTCGTCGATTTCCGGCGAGACGAAGACGCTGGCGAAGGAAGTGTGCCGCCGCTTGGCCTGGTCGAACGGCGAGATTCGCACCAGCCGGTGCACTCCAATCTCGCTGGTCAGCAGCCCGTAAGCGTGCTCGCCGTTCACGCCGAAGGTGGCCGACTTGATCCCCGCTTCATCGCCCGGCTGATATTCATACAGTGACGTCGAGAAGCCCTGACGCTCGGCCCAGCGTAAATACATTCGCATCAGCATCTCCGCCCAGTCCTGCGACTCGGTGCCGCCGGCGCCGGGATGGATGGTGACGATGGCGTTGCGGTCGTCGTTCTCGCCGGAGAGCAGCGTCTCGGTTTCGAGCTTGTCGACCAGGGCCTTCAATTCGTCGACTTCGCGCCGCAGGTCGGCGGAGACGTCCTCGCCCTCGTGCGCCAGATCGAAGTAGGCGTTGATGTCGCCGGTGCGCCGCGCGAGTTCGTCGTAAGTGGCGAGCGCGGACTCCAGCCGCTTCTTCTCGCGCATCACGTGCTGAGATTTTTCCGGGTTCGACCAGAGCGTGGGATCGGCGGTTTGCTTCTCGCTCTCGCTCAGTTTCTCGCGCAGCCGCGGCGCGTCAAAGATACTCCTGAAGATCGTGGACCTTCTCGCGGAGCGCGGAATATTCCTGCTCGAGTTCTTCTACCATTGCCACCCTTTTGTGGTCACCACGGAAGCACGGAATTCACGAAATGAGATTTGTCAGAAAAACGGAATTCCGAGTCGTATCCCCGCAGCAACGCAGAGCCCTGACCTCGAGAAATTCGGTGTGTTCCGTGCTTCCGTGGTGAATACGATCTTTACGCGGCCGGCGCTGCTCGCGTCTGTCCGAAATACCGCAGCAGCAAGCCCGCAACCGTGATTATCGCACACAGAATCGGGAACCAATCGCCATGCCGCGTATAGAAGGTCGTGCTCTCTTCCACGTCGTAGGCGCTCTGCAATGCGGTTCGTTGCCAGCGCGGCGCTTTGGCGACGACCCGTCCGTAGGGATCGATCACCGCGGTCACGCCGGTGTTGGTGTCGCGCAGCAGCCAGCGGTCATTCTCCACCGCGCGCATGCGCGCCATGTTCAAGTGCTGAAGCGGAGCGCCGGTGTCGCCGTACCAGCCGTCATTGGAGATGTTGACGAAGACCTCCGCGCCATTGCGCGCGAACTGCCGCACTTCGTTAGGGAAGATCGATTCATAGCAGATGAAGACGCCGATGCGCGTGCCGTCCACGTCCAGCGGTTCGCGCTTTGTGCCCCGTCCGAAGGTGCCGATCTCGTGCGTCAGCTTCTTGGCGAAAAACAGGAAATCGGCGAGCGGCACATATTCGCCGAACGGCACCAGGTGGACCTTGTCATATTCGAAGGTCCAGGCGCCATTGCGGGCGATGACCGAAGCGGAGTTGTAAATCACCGGCCGGCGTGTGGGATCGCCGGTGTGCTGGATGCCGAGCGTGCCGGCGATGATCGACGAGTCGGTGCGGCGCGCGATGTTCCCCAGCGTGCTGCGCACGTGCAAGTCGGTCGTAAAAAATGGCGCCGGCGACTCGGGCCACAGGATCAGCCCAGGGGTGCCTGCGTGCTCGCTTTCGGGACGCACGCTGAGCTGGCTGAGCTCACGCAGGGTGTTCTCCAGATAATCGAGGTCCCAGGCGCTCGACTCCAGGATCGGCACATCAGCCTGCACCAGCGTCACGCCTTGCGTGCTGGGGACGGCAGGCGGCGCGTACAGTTTGCCGGAGTGCAACAGCAGGATGGAGACAGCGCAGACGGCGATCAGCAGCGGACGCTTGCGTTGCGGCACCAGGAACGCCGCCGTGACCGCCGTATTGACTAATGCGATCTCGAAGGAGATGCCGTAGACGCCGGTCACCTTGGCCAGGCCGATGAGCGGAATATTGTCGATCTGCGTATTGCCCAGCAGGTCCCAGGGAAAGCCGGTGATGTAGGTGCGCGCCAGCTCGACCGCTACCCAGATGAAGGGAGCGAACAACAGCGCGCGCAGGCTGAATCCGTTGCGCCGCGCCGCCGTCAGCGCTACCAGCAGTCCGAAGACGCCGTGGTACAGCGCCAGGTAGAGCGCATAGGCAAGCAGCAGCAGCGCCGAGGTAACAATGCCCAGCCCGCCATAGAAGTGCATCACGTAATACACCCAATAGCAGCTGCCCAGGTACCAGATGAGGCCGCTGACATAACCCAGCAGAAATCCCTGCCAGGCGGTGGCGGGTGCGAGAAATTGTCCGCCGTCGGCCAGCACCAGGGTTACGTCCTGCTCGCGGCACTTCAGGATGGCATACATCAGGGGCGCGAGCGCGACCCAGGCCAGCAGGTAGAGCGCCGGTTTCGGGAAGATGAGGACCTGAAGCACCCCCGAGGTGCAGGCAAATACCCAGGCTCGCGGGCGGATGCGCGTCACGAAGGGAGTGTAACAAAGGGGGACGAGAGATGAAGCGACGCGAGGATTACGAGTTGATTACACCTCTGTAGCCGGGTGCCCCACGTCTCGCGCCTTTAGAGACCTGGGTAGTGCGGTCGTCGCAACAGGGCGGTGCTTGAACGCAACGCTAGGATTATTCCAATCGTGACTGGACCCGGGTCTCGAAAATCGCGAGACCCGGGGCACCCGGCTGAAGCCTCATTTCATCGCTTCGCGCGGCACGGCTGAAGCCATGCTTGATACAAGCGATTTATGAGATAGCCGACTGGTTGCTCGCCGCCTACTTGATCGCCACCAGCTTATTCACCAGCTCCGAGTAGTCCTTCTTCTCGATCCCGTGCACCTGGCGGTTGTACTCGTCCACCTTTGCCGAGTAGTTCATCGAGCAGAACTTCGGGCCGCACATCGAGCAGAAGGCCGCCTCTTTGTAGTAATCGTCGGGCAGAGTTTCGTCGTGCATCGAGCGCGCGGTTTCCGGGTCGAGCGACAGCGCAAACTGCTTGTCCCAATCGAACGTATATCGCGCGTAGCTGATGGCGTCGTCGCGGTCGCGCGCGCCGGGACGGTGCCGCGCCACGTCGGCTGCGTGCGCCGCAATCTTGTAGGCGATGATGCCGTCCTTCACGTCCTTGTCGTTGGGCAGGCCAAGGTGCTCCTTCGGAGTGACGTAGCAGAGCATCGCCGCGCCGTACCAGCCGATCATGGCCGCGCCGATCGCCGACGTGATGTGGTCGTAGCCGGGCGCAATGTCGATGACCAGCGGCCCCAGCGTGTAAAAGGGCGCGCCGTAGCAGAGCTCGACTTCCTTCTCGACCTGCTCTTTGATCTTATCAAGCGGCACGTGCCCGGGCCCTTCGATCATCACCTGCACATCGCGCTCCCAGGCCTTCTTCGTCAGCTCGCCCAACGTCTTCAGCTCGGAGAACTGCGCCTCATCGCTGGCATCGGCGATGCAGCCGGGCCGCAGGCCATCGCCCAGCGAGTAACTCACGTCGTGCTTGGCCAGAATCTTCGTGATGTCGTCGAAGCGCTCGTACAGAAAATTCTGCTTGTGGTGGTGCGCCATCCACTGCGCCAGGATCGCCCCGCCGCGGCTGACAATGCCGGTAATGCGTTTCGTGATCAGCGGCAGATACTCGACCAGCACGCCGGCATGGATCGTCATGTAATCCACGCCCTGCTCGGCCTGCTCTTCGATCACCTCGAGCATAATGTCGGCGTTGAGGTCCTCGATGCGCTTCACGCGCGAGACCGCCTCGTAAATCGGCACCGTGCCGATCGGCACCGGCGAGTGCCGCAGGATGGCTTCGCGGATTTCGTGGATGCCGCCGCCGGTCGAGAGGTCCATCACCGTGTCTGCGCCGTAGTGCACCGAGGTGTGCAGCTTATTCAGCTCCTCATCCACGTTGCTGGCGACCGACGAGTTGCCGATGTTGGAATTGATCTTGCACTTGGAGGCCACGCCGATGCACATCGGCTCCAGCTCAGGATGATTGATGTTGGCCGGGATGATCATGCGGCCGGCAGCGACTTCGTCGCGCACCACGGTTGGCGCCAGTTGCTCGCGCTCGGCGACGAAGAGCATCTCCTCCGTCAGCAGACCTTTGCGGGCAAAGTGCATCTGCGACATATTGGTGTCGCCGGTGCTCGCCGCTTCTTCGCGGCGCTTGGTGATCCACTCCGCGCGCGGCTTGAGAATAGAACCGTTGCTGCCATTTCCGCTCATAATGACGGGGCTCCTGTTCGACAAACGATAATTATAGCCCCGCATGTTTGCTGCCTCGATCGGCCGGCCACGCTTCAGCGCCGCGCCCGCCTCGGCGGAACTTCCTGCTGCAGTGATACCCTAGGTTTACAGGCATGGATGGAGGAGAGTCGGCTGCTCCGAAGCGACAGCGGCGAGATCGCTCGCCCATTCGGCAGCGAACCTCCGGTTGCACCTGAACGACATGTCCCAGCCGCCGACCATTCCCGCTGTTCCGGTCATCGCGCAGATCTCCGGCGCGCAGGAGCATAGCGTCGTACTTGACGGCGTGAGGTGGCGCTATCTCACCGCCGGCTCCGGGCCGCCACTGCTGTTGCTGCATGGCTTCATGGGCTACTCGTATTCGTGGCGCTTCAACATGGAGCCGCTGGGGCGGCACTTCTCCGTCTACGCGCCCGACCTGCCGGGCTGCGGATTCTCTCAGCGCCCCAATTGCGACGAATGTTCGCTGAACAGCGAGGCAGACGCGCTGCTTCGCTTCCTGGAGCACTTCGCACTGCAAGACGTCGATATTGTGGGATCTTCGCGCGGTGGCGGACTGGCCATGGTGCTGGCCGCGCTTGCCGCCCGGCGCGACCAACTGCATCGCGTCCGGCGCCTGATATTGGTGTCGCCTATCAATCCCTGGTCGAGTCACGGCAAGGTGCTGACCCGGCTGCTGGCGACCACGCTGGGCGGCTTCTACGTCGTGCACGTGCAGCCGCGCATGCGCATCATCTCCAAACGCTATTTCACCGCGCTGTATGGAGACCCGAAACGCATTGCTCCGGGGACCTTTGAGGCCTACTCCGCGGGCATGGAGCCCGGCGGCAGCTTCGAACACCTGCTGCGGATCCTGCGCTCCTGGCAGGACGACCTCACAGCCATCGGCGATTCGCTGCGCGAGATCAGCGGCCTGCCTACGCTGCTGCTCTGGGGATCGCGCGATCGCGCGGTCTATCCGTCTTCCATCCACCAGCTACAGCGTCACCTGAAGAATAGCGCGCTGGTGATGTTTCCGGGCGCCGGCCACATGCCTTACGAAGAGGTGCCCGAGGAGTTCAATCGCGTGCTCTGCGATTTTCTGCTGCACGATGCGCCGCGCACGCCCTTCGAGATTGCCGCCGATGCCGCGCCCGCGCTTCCCGTGTCAAGTCCGCAGCAGGGCACACCGCGTTCGCGAGTGTAAGCGCTTCCGGCAATCCTACTGCTCGACCCGGATCCAGCTGGAATCCGGATTGAACTGCGTCATGAAAGGCGCCTCGTCCTTGGTGGTTTTGCCCAGGTCTTTCTGGTAGAGGATGCGGTCGCCATTGATGATGAAGGTCATCACACCGGACTTGCCGTAATCGGCCGGCCAGGCGATGAAGCCGAAGCCGCGGTTCATCACGCCCAGGCGGCTGTAGTCCTTCAGGCCGCCGTTGGCCCACATGCCTTGCGTCACCAGAATTCCGTAATAGTAGCCGTGAAACGGCTTGTGCAGCTTGGGATTCAGCTTCTCGCCTTCCGCGGAAGCGTACGCCAGCAGCGGGCCTACCGGACTCTTATCCTTACCGGGCGCGGCCGGCCAGTACAGCCCATTCTCCTTGCCGGGATCGCTGATGAAGCGACGCGCATATTGCTTTGTCCCATCATGTTCCTGCTTGAAGTAGTCTTCCTGCGCATCGGCCAGCGATGCCATGGCGTCGATGGTGGCCAGTTCGTTGCGGCCAATGCGCCGCACAGCCATCTCGGTGCCGCCGGCAGGCGTATCGAAGTACCACTGCCCCTTGCTGTCTTTGCGCAGCGGAACCGGAAAGGCTGTATTGGTGGGCCCCACCAGCAGGATCTGGTTGCCGTTTTCCAGCTTGCGCCAGCGATTCATCCGCGCATAATCGGCGGCGAAGGCGGCCATGTCGGCCTTGTCCTGGGCAGCGTCGCCGGAGTACAGAATGCCTTTCGCGCCTGGGCCGAAAACTTCCAGCATCTGCTGCTGGTTGTCGTCGCGGGCAGCACTCACGAGCGCTTTCGCCGCCTCATCCGGCGTGGCATAGGTCTTCTGGCCGGGCGCGGCCTCCCCCGCCGTCGAGTTGTTGCGATGGCACCCCAACAGCAACGCCGATAAAATCACGGCAAGCGCCGCCGAGCCCACGCACCCGTAGAACCGCAACAACTTCGTCATCCATCTCTCCTTGTATGTGGAACGCAACTCACACCAGGGCCGGGATCCGCAGCTTGCTAGTGCGTACCCTCGACGCGGCCTCCCGTGCCCCATCCCCCGCCGCTGCCGCCGTGCGTGAGCCAGCCGCGGAAGCTGGCGGCGCGGTCGCCCCAGCCTGCGACGGCAAAATCGTTGGCCGCCGCCCGCTTGTCCCAGCTGCTGAACACCGTAATCGCGTCACCCGGGTCGCTCTGGCCCCAGCCGCGAACATCCTCGATCGCGCTCCAGCCTCCGCTCACGGTGTCGAAGGAATTGGCTTTGCCCGTTTCGCGGCCGCTGGCTGTCCTGCCCTGGCTGCCGGCGCCCTGAAATGCGGTATAGGGATGCGAGTAGTCGTAGCTGGTGTGGTAGGTGTGATTGCCGTAATAGTTATATCCGCCGTAGTAGCTGCCGTGCCACGCGTTGTTCCCGTTGTAGGGATAGTCGTGAAAATAGGCGACGCCGTGATACCAGTTGCAGCCCCAATTGGCTGCTCCCCAATCGCAGCAGCCTCCCGATGTAAGCGCGCCCGCCGCCACGCCGCCTCCGAAGGTGATCTCGCCGCTGTTGGCGGTGTTCGATGAGGTGAAGTTGGGCGTCTCAATGGGCGAGCCGTAAACCACCGCCGGGTTATACAGCGGCAGGTAGATCACCTGCGGATTGGCCGGCTGCAGGGCAACGATGTCGGGGGTTGGCTGATTCACCCGCAGCTGCGGGCCCGACTTCAGGTTTCCGGCGTTGACGGCTTTCGCCCGCAGCGCCTGAATTGCCGTCATCAGTTCGGTCTGCTGGTTGTGATACGACTCGCCCAGCTGCGATGTCCACGCCAGGTTCGTCGCCATCATGCTCAGCACCGTCGGGAACTCGGTCAACGCCTTGACGCTGGGGTCCCACGGCTCGAGCGCCACCGCCTCCATCAAGGCGTGGCCGGAGAGTCCCTTGTGCTGCACGAAGTCGTCGGCCGCAGCCACCTGGTCGGGATAGGTCGCTCCGGCCAGGATCTGCCCCGCTAGTGGGTCGGGATAGAGCGCAATAGGCGCCACCAAGCTTTGCAGCTCCTGCGTCGTCAGCGGCTGGCCCTGCCCGGCGTAGTCGCTGGTCCGGCGCGTGGCCGATTGAAAGATCGCAGCCGCATCCGAGTCGAGGGGCGTGCTCGCCAAAATCAGGACAAAACAAAACAGCGCCGATAACAGCAGTCGGTAACCAGTTCGCATGAATGAAGCCTCTGGGCTGAATCATTAGTTGTAAATCAAGCGTGCGGAAACCTTCTAGCGGAAAGTTCGCAGCCGCAGTTGGCAGTTGTGCTCAGGCTCGGCACGTTGCAGAGCCGGCGGCGTGGTTCTCGTCACATTGCTGATGCGGAATTCCGAGCTGAAATTCGACAACGCAACCTATTCCGCAACCGCGTCAACGTCAGTGTGCCAAATGCTGACTGCCAAGTACTGTTGTCGCGAATTTTCATGTTCTCTCGCTTAGAAACGGGTGTAAAGTCATCCCGTTAGTCGGCCCCGAAGTAGTCCCCGGTTCGTGCAGAGGAGCTTCCGCCGATGTCCACCCGTTCCTTGCCTCTGGCGCTCTGCCTTCTGTTTGTCGTTGCGCTGCCGGTATCGGCGCAGGTCCTTTACAACAACGGTCCCATCAACAGCGGCACCGACGCCTGGACCATCAACTTCGGCTTCGTCGTCAGCGACAGCTTCACCATCTCGCAAGGCGTCAGCCAGGTGAACGGCTTCGTCTTTGGCGGGTGGATCGCTCCCGGAGACGTAATAGAGTCCGTCGAGCTGTCCATCACCTCGGCGGAATTCGGCGGGACCACATACTTTGATCAGCAAGTCCCGTTCACCGCCTCTCATTGCGGCGCCAACGATTACGGCTTCAACGTCTGCGACGAGACCGGCAGCTTCAACGGCCCGACGCTCGGCAACGGTACTTACTGGATCAACCTGAGCAATGCGATTGTAAACACCGGCGATCCCGCTTACTGGGATGAGAACAGCGGCGTCGGCTGTACTTCGCCGGGCTGCCCCTCGTCGGCTTCGGAAAACTCCCTAGGGCCGATTCCGTCGGAGTCTTTCACGGTCCTCGGCGGTCCCACAAGCACGGTCCCCGAGCCGGCTAGCCTGGCCCTGCTGGCCGGTGGTCTGCTGGCGAGTGTGGGAATGTTGCGCCGTAGGGGGCGCTGATTTGGTTGTCATTCACGCCGCCGGCCTTAACCCAGCGGCTGAGATACGACGAAGGATGAAGGAGGAGCCCCGTGAAAGCTGGCGCTCTCTGGCGTTTATTGGCTGCGATCTGCCTGTTGCTGCTGCTGTCACTGCCGGCGGCGGCCCAAGTCCTCTACGAGAACGGCCCGATCAACGGCCAAACCGACGCATGGACCATCAACTTCGGCTTCGTCGTTCCCGACACCTTCACCATCTCCGGCAGCAGCACGATTACCGGACTCGCGTTCGGGGCCTGGCTCTCGGCTGGCGACGTGCTCCAGTCGGTTGAGGTATCGATCACCTCGGAGCCCTTCGGCGGCACAACCTACTTCGACCAGCAAGTGAACTTCACGCAGTCCGGATGCTTCGTCAACAACTACGGCTTCGACGTGTGCACCGAGACCGGCAGCTTCAACGGGCCGACACTGAATAATGGGACTTATTGGGTGAACCTGGAGAACGCCATCTCGAGCATGGGCGATCCCGTGTATTGGGACGAGAACAGCGGTATCGGCTGTCACTCTCCGGGTTGCCCATCGCAGGCCGGCGGCGGTATCGGCTCGATTCCCTCGGAGACGTTCAGCATTCTCGGCACCAGCAGCGGTACGGGCTCCGTGCCTGAGCCGGGCAGTTTGGTCTTGTTCGCTGGCGGTCTACTGACGAGCGTGGGATTCTTCCGGCGCCGGATGTGGTGAGGGCGCGAACATCCTTCTCTCCCACCCTTTCGCCAAACGAAGGCGAAAGGATGGGGCACCCGGCGAGCGTGGGATTCTTTCGGCGCCGGATCCGGTGAGGGCGCGAACATCCTTCTCTCCCACCCTTTCGCCAAACGAAGGCGAAAGGATGGGGCACCCGTCTGACTACTAACCACTGGCCACTGACTACTGACTACTGACCACTGACCACTGCTACTCATACCGTAGCGCCTCGATGGGATCCAGCCTCGATGCCTTGATCGCGGGCAGCATTCCACTCACCAGCCCCACCAGCGCGAGAATGACGGTCGCGATCACCACGGTCGACGGATCGATGATCAGCCGGATGTCGGCGGCCTGGGCATTCTTGGCGATCGCGCTGTAGAAGGTGATCCGCCCCACTCCAATCGCCACCGCATAGGCCAGCGCAATGCCCGCGATGCCGCCGGCGAAGGTGATCGCCAGCGCCTCCGCCAGGAACTGGAAGAGAATGTCGCGGCGCCGGCCGCCCAGTGCCTTCTCCACGCCAATCTCCCGCGTGCGCTGGGTCACGGCGACCAGCATGATGTTCATCAGCCCCACGCCGCCGATGCCCAGCGTCAGCGTGCCGATAAACGCCAGCAGCACCTTCAGTCCCGCGATGATGATGCCGAACTGTTTCAGCTGCTTCATCATGTTGTAGATCTCGACCGCGCGCTTGTCGTCTGGCTTGAAGTTGTACTGCGCCGCCAGGGCGCCGCGCACCTGGCGCTCTACCAGTTCGAAATCGTTTCCTTCATACGACAGCCAGATGAGGTCGAGGTAGTGCGTGTCCTTGAAATCGCTCATCGCGCTGAAGGGGATGTAGACGGTCTTGTTGACGCTGTCGTCGCCCTCCTGCATGTGCGGCGCCAGCACGCCCACCACGCGATAGCTGATGCCCTCGACACGGATGTTCTGCCCGATGGCGTATTCGCCGGAGAACAGCTTGAGCTTGGCGTCGGAGCTGATGACCGCAACGCGCGCCCGCGAGGCTTCATCGTCTTCATTCAGCAGCCTGCCTTCGGCAAGCCGCAATGCCAGGATGTGGAAGATGCTGGGGTAATTGCCCTGCACCGGCATGGTGTAGGTGCGCACGTCGCGCTGCACGGTGAGCTGCTTATCGAGCTCCGGCGAAATGTGATTGATCAGCGGCGCAGCGGCGGTGATGCGGCCCAGGTCGTCGAGGGTGAACTTGATCTGCGTGCCCGCTTTTTGCCCGCCGGCCTGCTGCGAGGTGCGCCCGGGAACGACGCCGATGATCCGCGTGCCCCAGCTGGCAAAGATGGCTTCGATGGCATGGCCGAAGCCGGCGCCATAGGCCAGCAGCAGCACCACCGTGGCGATGCCCCACGCCATGCCCAGCATGGTCAGCGTCGTGCGGCGCCGGTTGTAGCGCATCGCGCTGTAGGCTTGGGACAAGAGATCGCGGGTCATGGTTCGCCTTTTCGCCTTTCGCTATTCGCCGGTCGCCGGTCGCCGTTCGCTATTTCCGCTATTCGCTTTTCCTATTCGCTTTTCGCGGTTGGTGCGGGCCTTTAGGGCCGCGTTCAAGCATCGTCTCGACGACTTAGTCGGCTGAACAGTTTGCTGAAAACTCGGTGCGACGAGCCGTTCGGGTAGAGCTGGAGTTCAGGCCAGCGTCTAAGGCCTTTGTTTCCTGATCCCTGAGCCGGCTTCAGCCGGCGACACCGTGCCGACCGCTCAAGCGGGCTCCCTCAAACGTGAATCACTTTGACGCGGCGCTAAAGCGCCGCACTGCCCGCCTCGCGATCCAGCATTAACTCCGTTTCGCGCTTTGCAGAACACCCAACTGCGATTTCTGGCGAATGGCGAATGGCGAACCGCGACTTCCCCTACTCCTGCCGCAGCGCCTCCACCGGCTCCAGCAGCGCGGCCTTGCGCGCCGGATAAATACCCGCGACGATCCCCGCCAGTGCCAATGTCCCGATCGCCAGCGTCGCCGACATCAACGACATGGTCGGCGGATCGAAGCCGGGCACCTGTCCCATGCCGCGCATGGCAAACATCAGCAGCCCGGCGCCGGCCATGCCGATGCCGCCGCTCATCAGCGTCAGAAACGCGCCCTCCAGGAAAAACTGCAGCAGGATGCTGCGATAGGTGGCGCCCAGCGCCTTGCGCAGGCCAATCTCGTGCGTGCGCTCGCTCACCGCCACCAGCATGATGTTGATGATCCCAATTGCGCCCAGGGTCAGCGTCACCAGTCCCACACCGCCCAGGAAGATGTCCATGGCGTCGAAGATCTTGCCCACCATCTCGGAGCTGCGGACCGTGTCCCAGTCCTCAAAGGCGTCCTCGTCGTGCCAGTCGAAGCCGTGATTGCGGGCGATGATCTTGCGTACCTCCGCCCTCGCCAGTAGGTGCTCGTCGCGCACCCGCGGCCGGTAGTTGATGAACGATACGGCGTTCTCCTGCCCGTCTTTGGTGAGCGGGAAGAACTGGCGCATGGTGCTGAAGGGCATGAAAACCCGGTTGTTGGTGGAATTATTGTCGCCGTGGCCGACGCGCTCCACCACGCCCACCACCTCGAAGCGAATGCCGTTCAGCAGGATGCTGTTGCCCACCGCCGGCCGCCCGGGGAAGAGGTTCTTCAGCATCTCATCGCCCAGCACCGCGACTAGGCGTTTCTGCGATTCGTCATCCTGGTTGAGCCACCGGCCGGCCGCCAGCGGCAGATAGCGGATTTGGCTGTAGCTCGGCGGGACGCCGCTGACCTCGCCATTGGTGTTGCTGTAGTCGCTGACCTCGCGGATGTCGGTGCGCGACAGCACCGGCGCGGCCAGCCTCACGTGCGGTGCCTCGCGCTGGATGTCCTGGAAGTCCTCCTCGGTGAGGTTGTAGGCGCGCCCGGAGCTCATGTTGCCGGCGACGGCAGGCGCACGGCCGGGGAAGACGAACATGATGTCTTCGCCCAGGGTGTTCAGCTCGCGCCGGTTGCCGGAGCGAAAGCCCTCGCCCAGCCCCACCAGCAGCAGCAGCGACCCCACCCCCCACGCGATGCCGAACATCGTGAGGAAGGAGCGCAGCTTGTGCGCCCACAGCGTGCGCAGCATCTGCCGGAGGATCTCGAGGAAAATCATGGCTTCACCAGGGAAGCATGGAAGACACGGAATTTTCTGGAGGCAAGCATGTCGATCGGCCCTTCAAAACGTCCGCGGCGCGGCCTGCCTCGCGCTCCTGCAGACTTTCGCTTCGCGATTCACAGCCCTCCGCCCCTGATTCCATATACGCGCTCATGTCAAACTTGGTTCCGCCAAAGGCCGTCCTCCAACCTTCATTGGACACCGCTAAGGCGCGAAATGTTAGTGAGTTATGTCACGTCTTCGTGCACATCATCCGCATGACGAAGAGCTGATAAAAGTTTTGGACAGGCGCTAATTGGCTCGCCACAAAAAGCCATGAATTGTTTATAGTAGAGATAACGCGGTCGGCCGGATTGTTGACCTCTCAGGGCCGGTTCGAGCGTAAATTTTTTCAGGGTTGAGGAGTGAAGTACATGCCGAAAGCACCACGGGACAAGGAAGCTGCAACGCCAAAGAAACGCACCCGCAAAGCCGACGCCGCGCCAGCCAATGGCAACGGCATCCATGCGGAGAATGGTAACGGCGCTGTGGAGACCTCCGTAACCGCCGCGCCTGAAGCAATCGCGCAGTCGCAGATGTCGCCCAACCTGGAGGAGCAGATTCGCCTCCGCGCCTATCAACTTTATTTGCAACGTGGTGGACGGGGCGGCTCCCCCGAGCAGGACTGGCTGCGCGCCAAAGAGGAGATTTGCGGTCAGCACAGCGTCGCCTAACCGGCGACGCTTCTTACATTCTGGTGAGATTTTGTGCTCGACAAGCGCCTGGTTTACCGGCACAATTGTGGCGGCATTTGTATCCGCCAATAATGAACGTGAAGTGTCTGGGCCGGATAGTGATGTCCTGACACGAAGATAGTTAACCAAACTTGCGTCCGATTCTTCTCATCGACGACAATCCCCTACAGCTGAAGGTCCGCGAGACCGTCCTGCGTCAAGCCGGATTCCAGGTTTCGGTTGCCACCACCGCCGAAAGCGCGTTGGCCACGCTACGAGCATTGCCCGGCCACGTAAGCTTGGTCATTACCGACCACCTGATGCCCGGCACCAACGGCTCGGAGCTGGTGCGGCAAGTCCGCGCCGCCAACATCTGGCTGCCGGTTATCGTGTTGAGCGGTTTGGCCGACGCCGAGCCCGAGTATCGCGGGCTCGATGTCTCCTTCCGGGTCAAACCCTTCCCGCCCGCCGAACTGATCGAGCTGGTGCACTCGTTGCTGCAAGCCGACGACGAGCGCCGCGGCGCAGCGTAAAGGCAGGGATCAGGGATCTGAGGCCAGAGGATCAGGTATACCTCAACAGTTGATTTCAGAAGTTTCTAGAAGTTGATTTCAGAAATTTCTAGAGCAGAAACCACCGCAATACTACATTCTACTCAACCCTGACCTCTGGTCCCTAATCCCTGCCCCTAATCCCTGCCCCTAATCCCTAATCCCTAATCCCTAATCCCTGATTTCCGACCTCCGCTTTGCAGTAGATGTAGTCGCCGGAATCCGTCTCGGCCAGCTGCTTGCCGTAAAGGTTCCAAACGCCATACCCGATCCCACTGAGGAACCGGTGGATCGCGCGGAAGTTGGCCGCCCAGCTCTCCGGCGTGGTGCCGTCCATCTCCACCAGCAGCTCCGGCTTGTGCGTCGCCAATGTCTGCGCAGCGCCCTTCAGCACCGCCAGCTCCACCCCTTCGGTATCGACCTTGATGAAGTCAGGCGCCGGCCAGTTGCGCTCGGCTACCAGGTCGTCCAGCCGCTCCACCCGCGTCTCAAACGTCACGAACTCTTCGGTGGTCTTGATGCGGTCGGCGATATCTCCATTCAAGGTCGAGCGCGCCGGCTCCCTCTTGGGCTGCACCATCTTCATCGTGGAGCGTCGTTCGCCCAGCGCCGCATTCTCCATCAGAATTTTGCAGCCGAAGTGGTTCAGGTCGAGGTTGCAGCGCGTGTTCTGGAAGCACCACGGATTCGGCTCGCAGATAATGACTGTCCCGCTATCGCCCACCGCCCGCGCCGCAAACATCGAGAAGATGCCCTCATAGGAGCCGATGTCGTATACGACTTTGCCGGTGAGGTCGAGGCCCAGGTAGAAGCGCTCCTCGTCGCCGATGGCGCGCGGCAGAAATCCCAGGCCGCCTTTGCGCTTCAATCCGGCTGCAATGCCGGAGCGCGTGGTGTAGGTAATATGCCGCGTCAGAGGCCGCGAAAGCCCTCCCACGGCGCGCATGACAGCGGTAGGTAAATTGATGAAGCGATCCATAGAAGAAGCAACTAGCAGCTAGCAATGAGCGACTAGCGATTGTTAATCATCTTTGGCAATGGTCCGAACGTCTTTACAGTTTGCTGAAAAACTCGATATGACGAGCCGTTCGGGTAGTGCTGGCTTCAGGCCAGCCCGTAACTTGGGTACTATCGGGTAGAGCGGCGCTTCAGCGCCGCGTCACGCCAGTCCTCATTTCCGAGAGCCCGCTTTAGCGGGCGACACTCTGCCGTCGCCTGAAAGCCGACTTACACAAACCACAAGGCACGCTTTAGACGCTGGCCTGAAGGCCCACTCTGCCCGAACGGCTCGTCGCGCCGAGTCCCGTAGGGGCGACAGGGTTCTCACGCACTCACTTCAGGCCAGCGAGTAAGGCCTTTATTTCTCGATTCCCAACCCGGCTTGAGCCGGCGACACACCCGCGAGCAGCACGCACAAGAGCTTCATCGCCGTCCCGGTGCCGCTAGCCGCTAGTAGCTAATCGCTAACTTACAAACCGCGGCCGCGAGTCCGCTGTCTTCTCTCCGGTACTCATTTCGGAGAAGCTGAAGCGTCGGCTGGTCGCGTCATAGGCTTTGCCGTCGATTTCGACATAAGGATACACGAAGTAATTCAGTGGCGGGCCATCCTGTCGGGGTGACAGCGTGATGTCGCGCCCGGAAGAGAACTGCACGCGGTTGGCGTCGACCGCGCCGAAGAAGTAGCCGGCTTTTTCCTTGGCCTTCCAGGCCTCGGAGATATCGAGCGGCACCCAGCCGATATTGCGGGCGAAGAATTCGGCCCAGCAGTGATAGCCGGCAATGTCGCCGCTGTCCTTGTTCTCCGGGATAGGGAAGCCGATGTCGAAGCGGGCCGGAATGTCGTCGGCGCGCATCATGCCGATGAAGGGCGAGTGGAAGTCGGTGCAGTTGCCGTGCTTGGAGTCGCAGGCCCAGACGGCGTCGCCGCGCCCCCAGCCCGTCCCCGTCTTGTCGTAGCGCATGGTGCTGAACAGGTAATCGTAGGCCGCCTTGGCCTTGGCGACCGTGCCTGGCTGCTGCCCGGTTACCTGCACCGCCAGCTCTTTGATCTTGCCATCGGTCGGGATCAGCTTGTCGGGCTTCACGAAGCGCTCCATCGATTCGGGAACCACGCCGGGTTTGGTGTCCTTCGCTTCCAGTTGCGCGAAGTCGCCGCGCGCATACTCGCGCCGCGTCACTTCGTATTCGAGCGCGAAGTCGGCCGTCGTCTGCACCGGGTTGTGGATCTCGGCGTACAGCACCTGGTTGCCGTATTCGGACTCCTCGCTCATCGTCGTCTGGACGGGCGACTTGACGTTCACCAGCCGCACCGTCTGGTGCTCGTCGGTATGTGCCACCGGCACCCATACCCGCACCAGCTTGGTGCCAGCCGGGATGTCCTTCACCGTGAAGGCATAGGTGAAGCGGAACTTGCGATAGCTGGGGCCGGACTTCTGCTTTTCTGGAGCTGCGGTCTGCGCCGCCAAAAGGCCGGCAAAACCTGAGATCACGAGAAGCAAGACGAATCGGCGAGGCTTCATCCCAAGACTCCTTTGCGGTTGGATGTAGCCGGATGCAAGAAGGTGGCGGAAATTCTGAGCGCAAGCCAACTGTCAACTGCTAACATCAGTAGCAACTAACTTGCAACCGTATCCAGGTGCCGCTCCAGAAACGCATTGACGATCAGCCTACGATCTCGCAGCAGATGCTGCGCGAGGCCGAGGCCGTCTTTCACGCCCATCTCAAGCAGGTGGGCCTCAAGCGCACCGGCCAGCGCGACACCATCCTGCGGACCTTTCTCGACACCCGCGACCACCTCTCGACCGACGAGCTCTATCGCCTGGTGCGGAAAGAAGATGCCGGCATCGGCTTTACCACCGTCTATCGCACGCTGAAGCTGCTGGCCGAATGCGGTTTGGCCAGCGAAGTCGACTTCCGCGACGGGATCGCGCGCTTCGAGCACCAGTACCAGCGGCGCAACCACCATCACCTGGTCTGCACCGAATGCGGCAGCTCGGTGGAGTTCTTCTCCCCGGAAATCGAGCGCATCGAGCAGGAGGTGGGCCGTCGCAACAAGTACCTGCCGACCCGCCATAGCTTCCAGATCTACGGCGTATGCCCGAAATGCCAGAAGACGCCAAAGCGCACCTAGCGGCGGCTTGGCGATCTAAAGGTCGGGCTTCCTTAGGATTAACTATTCGCTGTCGGCCGCGCCGCCAGGCTGAGTGCGGTTGTCGACGCCCAGCTCATGGGGGGAGGGAATGTTGGCCGTCTCCGGATTCAGCAGCCCTTTGTGGTCCGGCCCCAGCCCCAGCTTGATCAGGGCGCGCGAGTCGGGGGTGATCCTGGTCTGCCAGCCGTTGTCCGCCTGGTACTTCAGCATCGCCTGCTTCGAGCTCTGGTCCCACACCCCGGTGGGGTCGCCGCTAAGGTAATGCTCGCGGATCAGCGCCGTCTGGATCTCGCGCGTCCGCTCCTCATCGATGCTGTGCTGTCCCCGGGAGCGCGCCTTTACGTAATGCTTAGAGGAAGAGTGCCGGGTGGAGCTGTGCGCGCTGGAGAGCTTGGCAGCATGGGCCTTGCTGTGGGTCCGCGTGGTGGCCGAGCTCAGTGCGGCCAATCCGACGATCAATAGGAAAATGCTGGAGGCGTGAAGGATACGTGTCTCGATAGGCAACGACCACCTCTCTGGCAAGTCTCGAATGTTCACGAATGATCCCTCATTGTAATCAGGCCTTAACCTTTTTGGGAACACCAAAGTAACGGGGGTTCCCAGAATGGAACGGCGCCGGCCATCGTTCGTGTTCGATGCACCAGCGCCGCTGCAGAGTTTCCTTCTGAGTTAAGGCTTCTGCCCCATCCAGAGTACCTGCTGGTTAATAAGTGGTCAGTGCCGGTGGCCAGTGTTCAGTTTCAGGCCACTAACCACCAAGCACTGACCACTGCCTTCCTATGGCAACGTGCCTCCCATGAACACCGTCGTGTTATCGCGGCTGCCGCGCGGCCGCACCAGGAAGACGACGTCTTGACCGCTCTTCATCTGCGACTCGATGCGGTGGAAGTCGGCCTCATTGCTGACCGGCTGCTTGTTGATCTCCAGGATCACGTCGCCGCGGCTCAGGCCGGCAGTCTCGCCGAACCCGTCGGGCTTCACGTCCTGCACCATCACGCCCTTGGTGTTGGGGAAGTTGAAGCGGTTGGCCATGTCCTGCGTAATGCCGCGGACGGTGATGCCGAACTTGCTCTCCTGCGGCTGGCCTTCCTCGTTGCCTTCCTCACCGCCATTGCCCAGGCGATTGGCGAAGAGCTTCGAGCGGTCGACAATCGTGACCTCGGTCGTCGACTCCTTACCGCTACGCAGGTAGCCGATCTTGGCGGTCGAGCCCGGCTTCAACGCCGAGATGTCGGCCACCAGCTCGTCGCCGTTCTTCACGCCATGTCCGTTGACCGAGACGATGGTATCGCCCGTCTTGAGGCCTGCCTTCTCCGCCGGGCCGCCCGGCGTCACATCGGCGATGGTCACGCCGCTGGTCACGCCGTAGACGCGCGCCACCGCGGGATTGGGCACGGCATTGAACTGTACGCCGATGGAGCCACGCAGCACCTTGTGCTCGGGCCCGATCAGCTGGTTGTAGACGTTGACAACGGTGTTGGACGGCATCGCGAAGCCCACACCCTGGTAGCCGCCGCCACTGGTGTAGATCGCCGTGTTGATGCCGATGATCTCGCCATTCATGTTTACCAGCGGGCCGCCCGAGTTGCCGGGATTGATGGCCGCATCGGTCTGGATGAACGACTCGAACTGCCGGTTGGGAACGATGTTGCGGCCGATCGCGGAGATGATGCCGGCAGTCACCGTTTCATTCAGCCCGAAGGGGCTGCCGATCGCCAGCACCCAGTCGCCGACGTTCATGCTGTCCGAGTTACCCAGCTTGGCCGCGGGCAGCGGCTTCTTGGCGTCGATCTTGATCACCGCCAGGTCAGTCTCCGGATCGGTGCCGATCACGGTGGCGTTGTAGGTGACGGTCTCGGGATCGCCCATCAGGTTGACGCGGATGCGGTCCGCCTTCTCGACCACGTGGTTGTTGGTCAGGATGTAGCCCTTGGAGTCGACGATCACGCCCGAACCCAGTGAACGCTCGCGCATGTCGGGGCCGCCGAACTGGCCGTTGCCGCCACCGCCGCCTCCGGGCTGTCCGCCGAAGAAGCGGTTAAAGAAGTCCTGGAAGGGATTGTCTTCGTCGCCGCCACCGCCTGCGCCTGGACCTTGGTCGTCGGGATTGCCCGGCATCATCCGCCGGTGCGGGTTCTTGATGGTGGATTCGGTATTGATGTTGACCACCGACGGCTCAAGCTCGCGCGCGATCGACGAGAACTGGCTTGACATCTGGACGGGCGAGGGAACTTTCAACGGCGTTGCGTCTGCCGAGGAGTTCTGCTGGTTGCCCTTAACGGCCCCAGATACGACCGTGCCAATCAGAATGCCTAACGAAAGAGTGGCCAGAATGACTAAGGTTGAGGCAAAGCGATTGGCCTTGAATCTCTGCCTGAAACCTGAAACTTGCGAGTCCATTCATTGTCCTCCGGCTCAACGAGCCACAAGAAAATTATACAGTCGCACCGACATACACTGTGATGTGTGGGGAATCACGCGGGTGTTCTCACGCGATTAGACGCCGCGCTTGTGCGTTTGGTCACCGAGTGCAACAAAAGTACACAAATCCGGGACGCGAGTTCCAGCGGTGTGGCAGGATCGCACGCAAGATCGTAACCCTCAGTCCTTCGGGAGTAGTCGCCAAACCTCAAGGTTCACCACCAGTCGATAGGCGTCCTGAGGTACGCCGTGATGGAAGTCGAGGCGCCCGGAGACGGCATCGGCGTCCAGGCCGGCGTAGACGGCGTCCAGCAGAAACTGCTTGCCATGCATTGCGCTGGTGCGTTGGTCGGAGGTGTAGCTGGCGGCGCCCATCCTCTGTACCCACCTCAAGCGAATTGCCGGTGTTACCGATGTAAACGGCCCGTGACAGGAGTAGCATGAATCCTGAGTGCAAAACGCACAAGATGCCTTAGCACGACACTGACTGCCGCAGTAAGCAAAATCCATTTCACTCCTGAGTCAAGCTGGCCGCGAGCCATCGCGATTGCTGAGTACACATAAGCCGACGCAATACTCACTGCGACAACGAGAACCGCATCGATAGCCGCGACCTTGAGGTTCCAAGGGAGGCGGAACACCAAACACGCCCCGAAACCGATAGAAACGCCGATCACGCTTGACACGACCAAAGTGACAAGAGCTATTGCCGTTGCAGCACCTGTCGTCAGCATTAGTGACCTCCCTGGCAGAATGCACTAACTTGCACAAGGAAATGGTTCCACTGGGCGTTCTCAAGCAGAGCGCCACCGAGATAATACTTAGCCACGTTCGTGGCACCGTTGAAATTGCCTGAGAGGCTTATGTTGAAGTTGATTGAGCTAGCCGAAGCGGGTGACGCCGCAAATGTGATACTTGCGGGATAGAGAAGATGGCCGCCCGGTAGAGTATTGAAGGTCATGCTTTGTGACGACATGGACTGCACACTCACCGCCATACTTTGGGTAAAACCAAAGTAGCCAACGTTGATAGGAGTGGTTGACCCAGCCCCCATTCCCGACGGTGGTGAGAAAGCGACACACTGGCCGAGACTATGGGTCACAGACACGCTTGAGGGTACATTAACTTCGAGGAATCGCAAACTTTGCGACAGGCAGTGACTGCTAGGGATCGACCTGCACGACCGAATACAGCGCCCCCAGCCCCTGGAAGTTGAACTGCGTCGGCTTGAGCGTGTCAGTCGTCGTGTCGTAAACGTTCAGCAACCCGCCTTCGACGGCGTAAACCACGTTGCGATTGGCGACCGCCAGCAGGCTGGTAATTGCCCCGCGCGGCGGCAGTGCCGGGTCGGCGGTGTTGTTGCTCACGTCCACCACCGACAGGCAGCCGGTCGTGGTGTTGGTGCACGAGCTGGCGCCGATGTAGAGCTTGTTGTTGGGCGCCAGCGCCATGGTCGTGTGGAAGCCGTCGCTGATCGGCACCGAGTTGGTGGTGATGCGCGTCATGTTGCTGACGTTTACGGCGTCGAAGGTGGAGGTCGTGCCCGGCGGCACCGGGCTGCCGGCAACGTATAGGGTTGTGCCGTTCAGCAGGCCGACGCTGGCGCCGCCCACCGGCACCGAAGCCATGATGGCCATCGACGGCAGATTGAGCTGCGTCACCGAGGCGGGCGCGCCCGAGCCGCACTCCGGCCCGCAGTTCAGCACATACGCAGTGTTGCTGTCGCTGCTGAAGAAAGCGTTGACGGGCCGCGCGAATCCGGGAATCTCCATCGGCATGACTGTCGTGGCGTTCAGGTTCACCAGGAAGACCGAATCGGAGTTGTCGGCGAAGATCAGCAGGTACTGGCCGTTGGGACTGAGCGCGATGTAACGCGCCGAAGGCACAGCATAGGTGGCCGAAACCGAGCCGGTCGAGCGGTCCACCGCCTCTACCCCGCCATTACGCTGTCCATCGATCGCCAGGTTCGGCTCGGGCGCGTAGAGCTTGCTGTTGTCCGGCGAGAACAACGCCATGCCCGCCGCGCTGGTAAGTGGAACGTTGCCCAGCGTCATCTCGGTGGAGTTCATCACGATCCACAGCACATGCGCCGTCGGATCGTAGACCGCGGTCACGCTTTTGTCGGCGGCTTCCACCTGAAACGTCACGCTGGTCGAAACAATGATGCTCACCGGCTGCCCCTGCACGATCTGGCCGGCGGAGTTAGTGGTCTGTTGCGTGAACGCCGTGGTGTCGTTCTGGGTGTCGACGATCTGCAGAGTGCCGGCGAACATGTTGCTGACGAAGGCGCGGTGCTTCAGCCTGCTGGTAGGGGTGGTGTTGTTGCCGCCGCCCCCCCCGCAGGCAGCCAGGAAAACCAGCGCAACCGATGCGGCAAGCAGCATTAGCGGGCGCCTCAACCGGGCGCCGTACGACACAAAGTTTCTCGTCATGAGGTGCTGTGATTTCGCTGCATTATAGCAGTTTCATTTTCCAATTCGCTGCGGAGCACGCCCGGTCCCAGCCCTGCTCCAACCCGTGCACAAGCCGTTAAGGTAGAGCTGGCCTTCAGGCCAGCGCCTAAGCCCGTTAATCGTGTGCTTCCTCGCGAGCTTTAGCTCGCGAGGAAGCTGCCGCTGGCCTAAGGATTTACCTCAGGCGCTACAGCGCACATTCAACCACCGCCGCCAAATGCAGGCCTAAACTGCGTGCCCCACCCGAAAACGAAATGCGTTTGAATTGCCAACTGACCCACGAACCGCCACCCGCGCCAATAGCGCTTTGCCGCGATTTACGATAAAGTTCCAACAACCTTTGCACGGCACGCTCCCGAGAACACCATGTCAACTGGATTCCTCTCCCGGCTGCAGAAAGGCGCGGTTTTATGCGACGGCGCCATGGGTACCCTGCTTTACGCCAAGGGCATTTTCATCAATCGTTGCTATGACGAGTTGAACCTCTCCGCCGCCGATCTCATCCGCGGCATTCATCAGGAGTACCTGAAGGCCGGCGCCGAGGTCATTGAGACAAACACCTTCGGCGCGAATTCGTTTCGCTTGTCCAAACACGGCTGTCTGGACCGGCTGGCCGACATCAATCGCCACGGCGTGCGGCTGGCCCGCGAGGCCGCCAAGCACTTCGAAGCGTTTGTTGCCGGCGCCGTCGGCCCCCTTGGGGTCCGTATCGAGCCGCTCGGCAAGGTCTCGCTCGATGAGGCCCGCGATGCCTTCCGCCAGCAGATCGCCGCCATGAACGAGGAAGGCGTCGACCTGCTGATCCTGGAAACTTTCGGCTACCTCGAAGAACTGCACCAGGCAATCCTGGCCGCGCGCGACGTCAACCCGCAGATCCCCGTCGTCGCCCAGGTCACCATCGACGAAGACGGCAACTGCCTCGACGGCTCCAGCCCCGAGCACTACGGCCCGCAGCTGGAAGCCTGGGGCGCCGAAGTCGTCGGCTGCAATTGCAGCGTCGGACCGGTGGCCATGCTGGACGCCCTGGAGCGCGTGCACGCCGTCACCGGCAAGCCGCTATCGGCGCAGCCCAACGCCGGCATTCCGCGCTCGGTCGAGGGCCGCAACATCTACCTGTGCTCGCCGGAATATATGGCGAACTACATGGAACCCTTCGTCAACGCCGGCGTGCGTTTGATTGGCGGCTGCTGCGGCACCACGCCGGAGCACATCCACACCATGAAGCTGTTCCTGAAGGTGGGCGCGGCGCGTGCGTCGTCCTTTAAGGCAACGAAGGCGGCTGAAGCCAAGCCGGTCGAGCCGCCACCGCTCGCCGAACGCTCCAACCTCGGCCGCAAGGTCGCCGCCGGCGAATTCGTGACCATGGTGGAGATCGTTCCCCCGCGCGGCATCGATGCCAAACGCGAGCTGGAGGGCGCCAAGTTCCTGAAGTCCGTCGGCGTCGATGCGGTGAACATTCCCGACAGCCCGCGCGCCTCCGCCCGCCTGAGCAACCAGGCGCTGTGCCTGCTGGTGAAGCAGGAGGTCGGCATCGAGCCCATCCTGCATTACACCTGCCGCGACCGCAACGTGCTGGGCATTCAGTCGGACCTGCTGGGCGCCAGCGCCGTCGGCATCCGCAACCTCATCTGCATTACCGGCGATCCGCCGAAGATGGGCGACTATCCCGACGCCACGGCGGTCTTCGACGTCGATTCCATCGGCCTGGTCAACATCGTGCGCAACCTGAATCGCGGCCTCGATATCGGCGGCAATCCGACCGGCAACTCGACCGCGTTCGTTATCGCAGTGGGCGCCAATCCCGGCAGCCCCAACATTGACGAGGAGATTCGCCGCACCCAGTACAAGGTGGAGGCGGGCGCAGAGCTGATCGTTACCCAGCCGGTGTTCGATGTGCGCCTGCTCGAGGATTTCATGAAGCGGATCGAGAATTTCCGCGTGCCGGTGGTCGCCGGCATATGGCCGCTCACCTCGACGCGCAACGCCGAGTTCATGAAGAACGAGCTGCGCGTCTCCATTCCCGACGAAATCTTCACCCGCATGGCCAAGGCGACCACCGCCGACACCGCCCGCGCCGAAGGCGTCGCCATCGCCCGCGACATGCTCGCCGCCGTGAAGGGCATGGTGCAGGGCGCGCAGATCAGCGCCCCATTCGGTCGCTACTCCTGCGCCATCGATGTACTGGAGGCGCTGGGCACCAGCAAGAGCGCGACCGTGTGATCGTGGAGTGAGCGCCCAGCGAATGTTCGCGAAAGAAGCACGAGTAATGATTCGCGAAGCATCCGTACTAATGCCCGAAAGAAGCCGGGTGCCCCATCCTTTCGCCATCTTTTGGCGAAAGGGTGGGATAACATCACTCTGTCCCGGGCTCTGTCATCCTTGAACGGACTCATCCTCACCTCCCCCAGCTGACCCTCTCTGACGGTGTCATCCTGAGCGGAGCGACCGCGCAACTGGCGTGACAAGCGCGCCGTTTGCGCTTGGCGCGTCAGTTGATCGGGCGCGTAGTCGAAGGACCTCTGTTGTGAACCCAGTCGCCCGGCCCCATCCTTCCCATCTGATCACTGACCCCTGACCCCTACCCACCGACCCCTAGCCACTGACCCGAAAGCTGGCCCCCTCCAGCTTCAGCAGCAGCGCCTTCACGTTCAACCCGCCGCCGTATCCCCCAAGCAGTCGATCGCTGGCCAGCACGCGATGACACGGCACAATGATTGCGATCGGGTTGTAGTGGTTGGCCTGTCCCACCGCGCGAAATCCGTGCGGACTCCCCACCGCCCGCGCAATCTCGCCATACGACCGCGTCTCGCCATA
>DASRGM010000201.1:0-8705 GCA_035651035.1 Terriglobales bacterium | reverse complement strand
GAGATGGTGGCCGCACACGACCGGCAGGTACGGGTGAAGGAACTGAGGGAGGCGGCCACGGACACCGAGTCTTTATTTGGCAGATGGGATGGTAGCGCTAGGGCAGCGTGGCTCCGCGCTCGCGCTGACAAGATCGCGGCAGAAGGGAAGAGCGGCAGTGACTCAACAAGTTGAGCGAGTCATCAACTCGAAGCAGGCCGCAGAGATTCTTGGCGTCCACGAGGTCACGGTTCGGGTAATGGCGGCCAGGGGCGAGATTCCAGGGCAGAAGATCGGGCGCGGCTGGAAGTTCCGGCCGAGCTTGCTCGACCAGTGGCTTAACGCTAAGATGCGGGAAAACTTGAAATGAAGCGCGACAGTCATCAATTCGGCTGGCTGGAACGATGCGGAGACGTTTGGTATCTGCGCTGGCGCACCGCTGATGGCAAGAAGTCGCCGCGCAAGGACGGACGCATAGGAACCGTCTATGAATATCCCACGAAGGCATCCGTTGAACGCGCCGCCGCAACTCTGCGGTCTAAGCTAAACCTCAAGACCTCGCCGGCGGAATCGTTTCGCGCCGTGGCTCTTCGCTACATGAAAGAGCAGGCGCCCACGCATCACACGACCGAACGGCAGTATCGCAACATCGTCAACAATCATCTTCTGCCGAAGTGGGGCGACTTGGCGCTGCGGGATATCGAGCCTTACGAGGTAGAGAAGTGGCTAGATGGTTTGCCGCTCTCAGGAAAAATGCGGTCGCACATTAGGAGCCTCTTGCGACTGATTTTCGAGTTCGCCATGAAGGTGCGCCTGTATCCGATTCAGCGCAACCCGATGGAACTCGTAAAGGTCAAGGGAGCGACAAAGCGCGTCCGTCCGGTGAAGGTCCTGACTTACGACCAGTGGGTGTCGGTGCTGTCGTTTATCGCGCACCCAGCGACGCGAATCGCAGCCATGCTAGCGATGTCGATCGGGATTCGCCGCGAGGAGCTGGCCGGCCTGAAGTGGTCGGACTTCGATTTCGCAAACGGACTGGTAAAAATTCAGCGGGCCGTGATCGAAGGGCAGGTTGGCCCGGTCAAGACAGAAAACAGCGAAGCCGTTCTGCCATTGGATGCAGACCTCATTCCGCGTCTCCTAGACTGGCGAAGGCGAAGTTTTTATCAGGCAGACGACGACTGGTTTCTCGCCTCACCGTACAGCGAAGGCAAGATGCCGTATGAGCTGCAAACGCTCGGCCGCCTGTACCTCGTTCCCGCCGGCGTCAAGGCTGGAGTCGGACGAATCGGATGGCACTGCTTCCGGCACACGCACAAGTCGTGGTTGAACGCTGAAGGAGTTCCGCTCGGAATTCAGAAGGATCTCATGCGCCACGCGAATATCAGCACGACGGCCAACGTCTACGGGCGCGGCGTTCTGCCTGCCATGCGAGAAGCTAACAGCAAGGTCGTCAAGATGGTTCTCCAGTAATGCCCCATTTTCTGCCCCAATAATCAACTAAGATATTGAAAATACTCAAGCGACCGGAGGCCAGCCACCCCCGGTCGCTATAGAGGCACCCGCTTAAACGTCCTGCGACGTACGCGTAGCTTCCCTCGCTCAGCCCAGAGCAATGGCGACGAGCCTGCGTGTTGCGCAGTGGCGCGCTTTTGAAGGTACGGACTCGGAGGAACGCGCTCAAGCCCTGGGGCCAGAGTGTAGTCCGTACAAAGCCACGCTAGGCCCAATCAGCCTCAGCAGTTGTGGCGACAGACATGCGGCAGACTCCAGGAGCAGCCGAAGCCGACCCGGATGAAGTCCGGACACAACACTACACCTTCACAAAGCACAAAACCTCGTGCTTCATGGAGCCGTAACGCGTAGCCCAGACCGCCTCTCATCGCCGACGGTCGTCCCAACCGGGAAGCGGCACGCAATCAGCTTGTGCCTCGATTGCGTGCAAGAATGCCTGAAAGTTTACAATCTCTCAACAGAAAAAAATCGCTGAGCGGTGGATTTCCGCGACCCTGCACAAACGTCTGACATTGTGTGTCCCAAAGATGCACCTCTCCTACAGCGATCCCGAAACCAGCAGGGAATTTCACAGTGGTAACGACTTTGTTACTCCCGCCGCAGTGCGGATGAATTTATGCTGCATGTTTATGGTGTCGATCAGGGTCTTGGCCAGTGGCAGCAAAGGCAACTGCACGCTGGTTGCGAGTGCAAGCACGCGCTTGCTCATCGATGCCGGGCTGTCCTGCCGCGAACTGCTGCGCCGCCTGGCGCTTTGCGGCGAAGAGGCGGCCTCGGTAGACGCTATCCTGATCACCCACGAGCACGCCGACCACATTGCCGGGCTGCGGGTGCTGGCGCGCCGCCTCAAAATTCCCGTCTATATCACCGCTGCTACCTACCAGGAATATCAGCGCTGCGCTCGCGACGCCGCCGGACAGCGCGTCTCGCTCGATCGTCGCGAGGTCTTCCAATCCGGCCGAAGCTTCCAGGTCGGCGACATCAGCGTGATGCCGTTCACCATTCCGCATGACGCCGTCGATCCCGTCGGCTTCACCTTCTGCGTGGAAGGCAGCAAGCTGGGCATCTGCACCGATCTCGGCTACCTGCCGGCCAGCGTGCGCGATCAGCTGCGCGGCTGCCAGGTGTTGATGATCGAGTCGAACCACGATCTCGAGCTGCTGCGCGGCGGTCCTTATCCGTGGAGCGTCAAACAGCGAGTGATGAGCCGCGTCGGCCACCTCTCCAACGACGCACTCGCGGATTTCCTGACGACAGACTATGATGGGGTGGCAGAGTTCCTCATCCTGGCGCATCTGTCGGAGCAGAACAATCATCCGGAGATTGCGCGCATGACCGCGGAACGTGCTTTGGGCGCGCAGCCGAGCCTGTTTCATCAGCGTCTGCTGCTAGCGCCTCAGCACGAACCTTCCGCAGCGGTTCGACTGTAGCCGGCGTTCCGCAATTCAGGGACGCGGGGCATCGTTCAGCGTTCATCGATGGCCAAGTGCACTGATCCCGTGATCGGCAAGATTCTGGCCGGATGGCGCTACGACATTTCCGGCATTGCCCCGGAGATGCGCGGCGACTATGAGGCCCACCTACGCGAGTGCGTCTTCTGCCGCTCGCGCCAGCGCCTGCATCGCGCCATCGATATCGGCCTGATGGCGCTGGCCTCCGCCTCGATGTTCGTCTTCCTGCTGGCCTACGGCATCATCCGCCACTTCCATCCCAGCCACGCCTTCTGGCTGGAAATCGGCGCGCTCTGCGGATTTCTTCTCTCCATGCTGTTGTGGCTGGTCGTGGCGCTGGTCACTCCGGCGCCCCTGGTGGTGAAGGATGCCGCCCTCACCGGCGCCCGTCTCGGACTGGAAAAGCTTCCGGAAGAAATTCGCGAGCGCATCCCCGAAGACTTGCGGTTGAAGATTTCCGGGCAGAGCTAGCGAGAGCGGCGCTTCAGCCCCCCGTTATGGCCGCCATCTTAGGTTGGAATTTCGCATTCCGTTGCGAATACAGCGGCATGCAAAATCGGTCTTTTGGGACACAGCGGACGCGAGGCTACAGGCTCGCTCTATCCATCCGCTTATACTCGGCACGGACGACCTAGGCCAGTCCTGTGCGCGAGATCAGCACGTCAATCAGCTTGATGCCGATGAACGGCACGATCACGCCGCCTACGCCGTAGATCCACAGGTTGCGACGCAGCAGCGCAGCCGCGCTCATGGGGCGATACTTCACGCCGCGCAGCGCCAGCGGGATCAGCGCAATGATGATCACCGCATTGAAGATCACCGCCGACAGGATCGCCGACTGTGGCGTGCGCAGGTGCATGATGTTCAGCGCGTTCAGCACCGGGAAGGTCCCGGCAAACATCGCCGGGATGATGGCGAAATACTTCGCCACGTCATTGGCGATCGAAAAGGTAGTGAGGGAGCCGCGCGTCATCAGCAACTGCTTGCCGATGGCGACCACTTCGATCAACTTGGTGGGATTGGAATCGAGATCCACCATATTGCCGGCTTCTTTCGCAGCTTGCGTGCCGGTGTTCATGGCTACACCGACGTCGGCCTGCGCGAGCGCGGGCGCGTCGTTGGTGCCGTCACCGGTCATCGCCACCAGCTTGCCTTGCGACTGCTCGCGACGGATCAGGTCCATCTTGTCCTTGGGCGTCGCCTCGGCGAGGAAGTCGTCGACGCCGGCCTCGCGCGCAATGGCTGCGGCAGTCAGGGGATTGTCGCCGGTAATCATTACCGTCTTGATGCCGATGGCGCGCAGCTGATCGAAGCGCTCGCGCATCCCGCCCTTGACGATGTCTTTCAGGTAGATCACGCCCAGGGCGCGCTGCTTCTCGGAGACCACCAACGGCGTGCCGCCGGAGCGTGCGATCCTCTCAACCGTCGATTGCACCTCGGCCGGCATCTGCACGCCATTGCCCGCGAGATAACGTGTAATTGCATCGACCGCGCCCTTGCGAATCTGGTTGCCGTTCATGTTCACACCCGACATGCGCGTCTGAGCGGTGAAGGGAACGAACTCCATCTGGTGCGAGCTGAGTTCGCGTCCGCGCAGGCCGTAGCGCTCTTTGGCCAGGACCACGATCGAGCGACCCTCGGGCGTTTCGTCGGCCAGCGAAGAAAGCTGGGCCGCATCCGCCATCTCACTTTCGCTCACGCCGGGGGCGGGAATGAACTCCGCAGCCTGGCGATTGCCCAGCGTGATAGTGCCCGTTTTATCGAGCAGCAGTGTGTCGATGTCGCCGGCGGCTTCCACGGCGCGCCCCGACATGGCAAGTACGTTGTGCTGGATGAGGCGGTCCATACCGGCGATGCCGATGGCGGAGAGCAGACCGCCAATGGTGGTCGGAATTAGGCACACCAGCAGCGACACCAGCACAAACACCGTCTGCGGTGCGCCGGAATAGATTGCGAACGGTTGGAGCGTGACGACGGCGAGCAAAAAGATGATGGTCAGCCCCGCGAGCAGAATATTGAGCGCGATCTCGTTGGGCGTCTTCTGCCGCTCGGCGCCTTCCACCAGCGCGATCATGCGGTCGAGGAACGTCTCGCCGGGATTCGATGTGACCCTGATGCGGATTTGGTCGGAAAGCACCCGCGTGCCGCCGGTGACGGCCGAGCGGTCGCCCCCGGCCTCGCGAATTACCGGCGCGGACTCACCGGTGATCGCCGACTCATCCACTGACGCGACGCCTTCGATGATCTCGCCGTCGGAGGGCACCAGTTCGCCCGCCGCGACCACCACGACGTCCCCGGCACGCAGCTTGGAGCTGGGTATCTGCTCGATGTCTCCCTCTGCGGTGATGCGGTTGGCGACAGTTTCCGAGCGCGCTTTGCGCAGCGTGTCGGCCTGGGCCTTGCCGCGTCCCTCTGCCATCGCTTCGGCGAAGTTTGCGAACAGCACCGTGAACCACAGCCAGAGCGTGATCTGCAGGTTAAAGAGGAACTGTCCGCCGCCTCGCATCAGCAGTACGGTAGTGATCACGCTGCCCAACTCGACCACGAACATCACCGGATTGCCCATCATGTGCCGCGGGTCGAGCTTGATGAAGGAGTCAAGCACCGCGCGGCGGACGATGCCACCCTCCCACAGGGCGCGCTTGCCCTGCTGGCGCGGCGAGTTGCCCAGGCGTGGCATCTGCGGCTCGATCGCGGTTGACGGTTCCATTGTGCTTGCCATCAGAATTCCTCAGAATGTCTTGCCGGCACCCATCAGCAGGTGCTCAAGAATCGGACCCAAGCTGAGCGCCGGGAAAAACGTCAGCGCCCCCACGATGACGATCACGCCGATCAGCAGCGCGCTAAACAACGGCGTCGTCACCGGGAACGTTCCCAGCGACGGTGGAACGTATTTCTTCTGCGCCAGGTGGCCGGCGATGGCCAGCATGGGAATGATCATCAGGAAACGGCCGACCAGCATCGTGATTGCGCCCGCCGTGTTGTACCAGAGTGTGTTGGTATTCAGGCCGGCGAAGGCCGAGCCGTTATTGCCCGCCTGCGATGTGAATGCGTAGAGAATCTGCGTCAGGCCGTGCGGTCCGGGGTTCGATATGCTCGCGGCGCCAAAACCGTGTACCGTCGAAATGCCCGCGAAGATCAGGATCACCAGCGGGAAGACGAGCACCACCAGCATCGCCATTTTTACGTCGTAGGCTTCGATCTTCTTGCCCAGATACTCGGGCGTTCGTCCCACCATCAGCCCGGCGATGAACACCGCCAGCACGATGTAAATCAGGATGCCGTACAGGCCGGCGCCAACGCCGCCGAAGATGACCTCGCTGAGCATGATGTTCACCAGCGGCACCATGCCGCCGAGCGGGGTGAAGGAATCGTGCCAGCCGTTGATGGCGCCGCAACTGGCGTCGGTGGTGACCGTGGCCCACAAGGCAGTGTTGGCGACGCCGAAGCGGACTTCCTTGCCTTCCATGTTGCCGCCGGCTTGCATCGCCGTGGCCTGCTGATTGACATCGTGCGGATAGAGCGAGTTGCCGCGCGCCTCGGCCCAATAGGCTACGGTCACGCCGGCGACGAACAGGATCGCCATCGCCGCCCACACCGCCCAGCCATGGCGCTGCGAGCCGGTCATGCGGCCCAGCGTGTAGGTCAGCCCCGAGCTGATGGCGAAGATGGCGAACAGCTCGATCAGGTTTGTCAGCGGCGTTGGATTCTCGAACGGATGCGCGCTGTTCGCGTTGAAGAAGCCGCCGCCGTTGGTGCCCCACTCCTTGATGAACTCCTGCGAGGCAACCGGGCCCTCGGCGATGGTTTGCGTGGTGACAGTGTCCATGACCGGCTTGCCGCTGCCGTCGATGGCAGGCTTGCCATCTGGATTCAGGTGCGGCACCTGCATCGGCTCAACCAGCTTCACCGTGTCATATGGCTTCAGGTTCTGCACCACGCCCTGCGAGACCAGCACCAACGCGCCCACAATGCAGAAGGGCAGCAACACCCACAGGCAGCTCCGCACCATATCGACCCAGAAGTTGCCGATGGTTTGCATTTGCCGGCGTGCGATGCCGCGTATGAAGGCAATGGCCAGCGCAATGCCGACCGCCGCGGACACGAAGTTGTGGTAGGCAAGCCCGGTCATCTGGGTCAGATAACTCATCGTGGTCTCGCCGACATAGTTCTGCCAGTTAGTATTTGTGGTGAACGAGGCAGCGGTGTTGAACGCCAGCGCCTGCGGCACTGCCGCGAACTTCTGCGGGTTCCAGGGCAGCGAAACTTGCGCGCGTTCGATCAGGTACAGCACCAGCATGGAAACCGCGCTGAACAGCAGCATCGAGGCGCAATACTCCGTCCAGCGCATCTCGTGGCTCTCGTCGACTCCCGTCAGGCGATAGAGCACGCGCTCGACCGGACGCAATACCGGGTCCAGGAACGTGCGCTCGCGATTGAAGACGCGTGTGATAAAGACGCCCATCGGCTTCGTAACCGAAAGGACCAGCGCCAGGAAGATCGCGATTTGAAACCACCCGTTGGCTGTCATCTTAGAACTTCTCCGGCCGCAGCAGCGCGTAAAAGAGGTAGATCATCGCCAGCGCGCAGATCACCAGCATGACGGTCGATTGCGTGTGCATAGGCCGCTCCTATTTCATGCGGTCGCAGAAGCGAACATAGCCCAGCGACAACGCGAAAAATCCAATCGTGATTGCGATAAAGACGAGGTCCTGCATTGTGATCCTCTGCCTGTTTGCGTCCTTCAAAACATCACGAGCAACGCTCCGGTCACGCGGTTTTCAGCCTTGACCAGGTCGGGAGTAAAACCTGCCACCACCGACCCCGGCGATCCAGTGTTTCCGCCCGCCGGCGTAATTCCACCGGGCCCGGAGAAGTAGGGCACGTTCGCGTGCCGGTGGTTGTACTCCCAGCGGAAGGTTACGTATTGGCTCGGCATGTAATCGAATGTGCCGGAGGCGTCCCAGGCCTTGAAGGGATCGCCCGGATTCTCGGTGAAGTAAGGCGTTCCGGAGAATGCCGTCGCGCCATTGATCGGCGGCAGCAACACCAGGTAGCGTCCGGGATTGTTGATCTGGCCGCCACCTACCGTCACCGCGTACAGGTCTTTGTGGAACCAGAAGCGGTTGTAAACCATGTATCCGATGAAGCTCTGCTTGGGGCCTTGTTTCGAGTCGCCGGTGCAACTGACGCCGCCGCCATGCTCGCAACCCATGTCGCCGGTGAAGGTAAAAGCCATCTTGTCGAGCGCGCGCTCCAGGTGGTCGTAATACTTCACCTGAATACTGTCGTCGGTGTGGTAGCGGATGCGTCCTGGATTGCCGAGAGTGTCGGCGCCGAGCACGTACTGATTGCCGACGAACGAGAACCATCCGTTCGGCCGCCACAGGATCTGCCCGCCGACGCCCGGCCGATGATTGAATCGCCCATAGGCTTGCCAGCCGTTGATAAGCCACGGCTCGATCTTCAGGTGCTGGTTGGGGAAGATCTGCACCCTCATGCCATTGAAGAACCACGGGGTGTTCGACGAGACATAGGACGGCTGATAGGACCAGTTATCGAAGTTGTAGAAGCTGTACAGGCCGATGTACGACATGAAGATGCCGGCCTGGATGTTGATGCCGTCCATTTTATTGATGTGATAACCGCCATAAGCTTCCGCCAGGTATTGATAGGCGCCGTCCAGGTTCCACTGCCCACGCGCCGCGCTGGGATCGTTGCGCGGCTGCGTCTGCGAGTACAGGCCGAACTGCGTCATTA
>DASRGM010000200.1:0-4952 GCA_035651035.1 Terriglobales bacterium | reverse complement strand
TCGGATAGCCGGCCTGGAGCAGTCCGGAGAGCACACCGCGCCAGCGCACCGGCGCGTGCTCCATGGCCAGCGATGCGCCCACGCCCCACTCGCCGCCCATGCCAATGCCGAACAGCATCCGCAGAATGAAAAATATCGTGTAGTTGGGCGCAAAACCGCAGAGGAACTCGATGGTCGCGAAGAACAGCACATTCGCCATCAACGGGCGGCGGCGGCCATAACGATCGGCCATCATGCCGAACAGCAGCGCGCCGACCGGCCGCATGGCCAGCGTGGCCGTGACTGTCAGGATGATGTCTTTCTTGGGAACATGGAAATGCGCCGCCAGCGTGTCGAACAGAAAGATGACGACGAAGAAATCGAAGGCATCCAGCGTCCAGCCAAGGAATCCCGCTCCCATGGCGTGCCAGCGGTCTGAGGCAGCTTGGCCGGGAGCAGTGGTCGTCATGATTTGAGGAAATTAGCAGATAAAGTGGATAGTGAATAGTGGATGAAAAGCGGGCGGTGCAGCACGGACGTTCTAACCAGAAGATGTTTGCTATCCAGCATCCGCTAACCGCTAGCCACTTTTGTTTATGTCCTTTCGGCCCAAAGGCGTTTTCGTCGGACTCGCGACTGTCGATATCCTCTACACGGTCGAGGAGATTCCCGGGCGCGACGAGAAGATCTCGGTCCCGGGCCAGCAACTTGCCGCCGGTGGACCCGCGACCAACGCGGCGGTCACGTTCGCCTTCCTTGGCGGTCGCGCTGAGTTGTTCACCGCGGCGGGTCGACACCCCTTGGCATCCATCCAGCGGAACGACTTACGCGAGCACGCAGTTCGGCTGCACGATCTCGCCTCCCGCAGCCGCGATGTGCCTCCAGTCTCTTCAATTATGGTGCATCGCCACTCCGGCGATCGCACCGTCGTCTCCGCGAACGCGGCCGTGTTGGCGCCGCAGGTTAGCCGCTTCGATCCGCATTGGCTTCGCCGAGCCGCCATCCTGCTGGTGGACGGACATTACATGCCGCTGTGTATTGCCGCAGCGCGCGTCGCGCGGGAGTGCGCTGTCAAGGTTGTGCTGGACAGCGGAAGCTGGAAAGAGGGTATGGACGAACTGCTGCCGCTGGTCGACATTGCCGTTTGCTCCGAAACCTTTCAGCCGCCGGGATGCCGCGACAGCCGAGATCTCTTTGAATTCGTGCAGGCGCAAAACATCCGGCAGATAGCCATCACCTGCGGCGCGCGGCCTATTCGCATGCTGGATCACGGCAAGAGCGGCAGAATCGCGATTGAGACGATCCGCCCTGTGGACACGCTGGGGGCCGGCGATATCCTGCATGGCGCCTTCTGCTATTACATAAGTCTGCCCGGCACTTCGTTCCGCGAAGCGCTGGCCAAAGCGGCGCGCGTCGCCAGCTTCTCCTGCCGGTTTCCGGGAACCCGGCAGTGGATGGAGAATAGGGGCTCAGGGATCGGGGGCCAGGGACCGGCGCGATCGTAATCACCTTTTGTCTGCGTTTCTGGCGAGAAATCCAGCCCACGCTCGGCCGCAAGGTTTCCTGCCCCTGACCCCTAATCCCCGGCCACTGCTTTCTTGGGCAGCCCGAACAGCTCTGCTGCGCATCCCACTGCAGGACGTCGTCCATGATGCGAGTTCCCCGTCTGCTTCCGCTGCTTGCTCTCTGCGTTGCGTTTGCCGGCGCGTCCGACCTGCGCCAGATCGGCATGGTCAATCTCCCCGGAACGCCGGGATTCGGCCAGGTCGCTTTCGCCAGAGGCATGCTGATATTGCCGCATCCCGGAGCGTCCACGCTGGATGTCTTCGATCCGGTACGCCGCCGCGTGGTCGCGCAAGTCACTGGACTGCAATCGCCGCGCGCTGTCGCGGTGGACGAAAAGAGCGGCCGAATCTACGTTGCGGATCATGGCAGCAACTCCATCGCTGTGGTTGCGACCGATGGATGGAAGGTGATCGACTCTATCGCCTTGCCCGGCTCGCCTGACAATGTGCTGCTGGGCGAAGGGGGCAAGCTTTATTGGACGGATGCGGATGCGGGCACCGTGGCGTTGCTGGACCTGAACACAAAACAGGAGGTTGCGCAAACCGAACTAGGGGGTACGCCGCGGGCGCTGGCGCTTGACCCTCAGCGTCAGCTTGTGTTCGCCACCCTGCAGGACGTGCATCAGATCGTTGCCATCGATCCGCAGCTGAAGATTGTCAACCGTTTTAACCTGAACGCCTCGCAACCGACGGGCCTCATCTACGATTCGCAGTATCACGAGCTGTACGCCGCCGTGCGATACGCGGTGTTGGCGGTCAGCGCCGACACCGGCGCGGAGATCGATCGCGTTGCCGCGCCCGCCGGAGCCGATTCGCTATGGCTCGATGCCGATTCGCGCACGCTCTACGCCGCCAGTGAAGGCTCGCTGCTGGTCATGCAGGCGAAGGGGCGGCTCGCGAAGATCGAGGAAATTACGACTGTCGGAGTGAAAGGCCACATCGTCGCTTTCGACGCCGACAAGCATATGTTGCTGGTGCCCGGCGGCAGCCAGGGAAAGTCGAAGCTGCTGATCCTGCGTCCTATGACTGCCAACACACAGCAGGATGATACCGACGCCCGCGTGCGTTAAACTCCGAAGCTGGCCCGCCATCTCTGCGGCACACCCTTCACTCGGCCAGATTCTTCTCCCGTCAACCGGCTACTGAGTGATCTCGAACACCTCCCCATAGTTTGCACGGCTGCCACCGACGTAGGTCGTGCCGTAGATCACGCCATTGCTGTCGAGGACCACGTTGCCATAGACGATCTCGCCATCGTAAATCTCGAACGAGTACACGTCTCTTTCGGTCCAGCCGCCGCTCGAATGCGTCAACTTAAACACCGATCCATCGTGGTACCTGCCTCCGTAGTAAGTTGTGCCGTAGAGGTTGCCGGGCCCGTCCATAAGCAGGCTCGCCCACGGTCCAAAGAGCGTGCCGCTGGGAAAGACGTACAGCACATTGATCGTCCAGCCGCCGCCCGAGCGAACTAATTCATAAACCGCGCCGTTTCTTCCCGGAGCGCCATGGAAGGTTGTGCCGTAGAGATTGCCGGCGCCGTCAAAAATCAGGCTGGCAGCGGGCGTCGCTCCATCATTGCCGTTCTGAAACGTATACAGAACGTTCTGTGACCATCCCGATCCGCTCGGCGACAGCTCGAAGACGACTCCAAAGCCGTTCCTGCCTCCGCTCGAGGCTGCGCCATACAAATTGCCACCCTGGTCGAGGGTCACGGTGGCGAGCGGAGCACCTCCATCCTGGCCGCCGGTGAACCGGTAAAGCACGCTTTCGCTCCAACCTCCGCCCGAAGGGGTCAGCTTGAACACCGTGCCGCAGCCTTGCGTTCCGCAACCGCCTGCTCCGCCGGTTGAGGTCGTACCGTAGATGTTGCCGGCCGAATCGAAGACGATGCCGCCGACCGGCGCAGAGCCGTCCGAGCCGCCCTGGAAACGGTACAGCACGCTCTCCGACCAGGTGCATACGACGGACCGGCATGAGTAGGTCAGCTTGTAGACAGTGCCGCAACAATCATCCGTGATGCCGCCGGCGTAAGTTGTGCCATACAAATTGCCGTCGGGACCGAAAGTCACCTGCGCCTTCGGATATGAACCATCCGTGTCGCCCTGAAAGCTATAGATTGTGGCGAAGGTCCAGCCCGACCCAGACTTGGTGAGCTTGAAGACGTTGCCGTCGTCAACCCCACCTTGCGATGCCGTTCCGTAAAGGTTGCCGGCGTGGTCCATGGTGAGGCCCGCCCATGGCTTTGCTCCATCGCTGCCGCCGGTGAACACGTGCAGCGCCTGTAAGGTTTGGGCGATAACGTTTTGGGTGGCGAGCAAGGTAAAGAGAACGATGGCCGCCAAAATGACTCCCGCCCTGTGACCGGTGTGCTTCGATGCCATGATTCCTCCCCTGTGCGGCTTCGGGTTCGCCGTCGGATGGCCCAGGAGTATACACCTGTGGCTGCGCTGCTTGGTTCTTGCTCTGCAAATCCTCGACTCCGCTCAAGGCAGTCTGCTTCGTATTGCAATGCAGTTCGCTAAGATGCGTTCATGCATTTCTGGTCGCCCGCGACGACTTGCGCCGCGGCATTGCTGCTCCTTCCTGTCCTGCTGCTGGCGTTTGCCGGAGAGTGGTTCGTCCGCGCGATCAATCGGCTGCCGGCTCTGGCGCGGCTCGCGCTGCCGGCGCTTGGCGGGCTGGCGTACCTTCTCGCGGCCTACGGCACCCCGTATTTTCGCTGGTCGTCGGTCGGGCTCTACGCGGTCGTGCCGATTGCGCTGGTGCTGTTGATTTGGCACGCGTCGCAAAATGATCCTGAGCAGCGCGGCGACTGGCGCGACTTCGCGGTGCTGGCAGTGCTGGGAGTAGTCGTCGAGTTTCACTGGCTCGAGCTGCTCTGGCCGATGCATTTGCGCTCATTGAACCGGCTGCTATTGCTCGATACCGGGCTGTATGGGTTTCTGGTGATTCGCCGGCTCACCGGCGTTGGGTTCAACTTCGTGCCGCGGCTGCGCGATGTGAAGTTCGGGCTTCGCGAGCTGTGCTTCTATGCGCCGATTGCGATTCCCCTGGGGCTCGGCCTGAAGTTCCTGCACGCACATGCAGCGCTGCCGTCGCCGGGAAGATTTCTCCTGTCGTGGATTTCAATCTTCGCGTTCATCGCGATTCTGGAAGAGACCTTCTTCCGCGGATGGGTGCAGAACCTGCTGGAGCGGCGGATCGGGCGCACGTGGTCGCTCATCGTGACGGCGGTGCTGTTCGGCCTGTCGCACTTCAACAAGGGCGCGACGCACTTCAACTGGCGCTACGTGCTGCTGGCGACGTTAGCGGGAATTTTCTATGGGCGGGCGTGGCAGCAGGAGCGGCGGCTGGCGGCCTCGTGCATCACGCACGCGTCGGTGGATACGATCTGGCTGATTTGGTTTC
>DASRGM010000199.1:0-4223 GCA_035651035.1 Terriglobales bacterium | reverse complement strand
CCACGCTGCCCTGGCGCTCCGAGGCGCCGACTACGGCAACGCTGCGGGGCATAAACAACGAGTCCAGCGGATGGATGTCGGTCCAGTAAACGTCGGAAGAAGGATCGGCTTTTATCTGGCTGCTGAATTTTGGCTTCGCGGCGGTCGTCATGCACGCTCCTCTATAACTTCAGTCTAAGCCTCACCCGCAGAGCTGGGAGCAACGAGTGATCACGGCGACTTGTGATTCGTGTCACAAGCGTCTTCGCCGCACATTTGCGCGAAATTTGCGAGTCGAATTTCCCCGCTTCGCGTCTAAAATCAATGTCGCTACAACATCTAGCGCTCGTATGAAATGCAAAAAGCTATCCGACCCTCCGAGTAATCGGAGAACGAAAATCTTCGGCTCCGCGGACCTTCCTGCCTTGCTCGCCTGAGCGCAGCATCGCTTGCCCGGTCACGGAGCGCAACGTGAACCCGGGTGAGCAAACCTTCCAGGATTGCCCTCCCTAACCTCTGCTGTCTCGCAGCGCGCTCAGTCGCCTGCTTGAAGCACCTGAAGGAGGAGCCATGTTCTACACCGATCGCATCAAGAACCTTGCCGAGCTCTGCCCGCAGCTTTCGCGCATCTGGATAAAGACCGGCAATCCCAAAATGCCGCTCAAGAGCGTCTGGATCGACAACGCCCAGCTGAGCCGCTTCGCCAATGAAGCGTGCACCGCCGAGCAGCAGAGCGAGCTCGCGGAGGACCACTTAGTTCTCGCGGCTTGATAACTTGCTGAAAAATTCGTCCCGACGAGCCGTCAAAAACTCGCTGTGACGAGCCGTTCGGTAGTGCTGGCCTTTAGGCCAGCGTCTAAGGCCTTTGTTTGGACCTTCGAGCCGGCTTCAGCCGGCGACACACGGTCGCGCAGGGTTGTTCAGCAAACCGCGGAGCCGAGATGGACGCGCAGCATTCAGGACAGCTGAAATACCGTCCTGCGTGTCAGCCCGCCTAGGCTGCTGGAATTCACCACAGCGGGCACTGAGATCACGGAATTGAATTCTTCCCGGATCAACCTCCGTGTCCTCTGTCCCTCTGTGGTGAAATGATCTTCCCTGGTGGAATGATTTCCACCGTCGGCCGCTTATCGCACACGCAAACCCTCCGCAGCCGCTCGCATCCCACTACAAATCCATTTCAATCGGAGACGGAACTATGAACCTAAAACATTCCCGTTCCTCTGGAGAGCGGACGCTGAACGGCCGTCTGAAGTCGATCCAGCCCTGGGCCGCGATCGTGGGCGGCGGAGCGCTGGCTGCCTACGGCCTCTCGCGCAAATCGGTCGGCGGCGCTGCGCTGGCTGCGGTCGGCACCTTCGGAGCGATCGCCGGCGCCCGCCGCGGCACTCTGCCCGCAACCGCCATTCATGTTCAGAAAACCTTCACCATCGATCGCCCAGCCCAAGAGCTTTACAACTACTGGCACAACTTCGAAAACCTGCCGCACTTCATGAGACACCTGAAAAGCGTCACCACGCACGGCCGCTACTCGCATTGGACAGCAAATGGTCCAATGGGAGTTCCCGTCGTGTGGGACGCCGAGCTGCTCGACGAGAAGCCGGGCGAGTACCTGGTCTGGCGTTCGCTGCCGGGCTCGGGAATCAGCAATCGCGGCTCGGTGGAGTTCCGTCCCGCGTCCAACGGGTCAGGAACCGAAGTCACCGTCGCGCTCACCTATCGCAATCCCGGAGGCAAGCTGGGCGCCGCCATGGCCAAGCTGTTGGGCGGCGAGCCCGAGCAGCAGGTCCGGGAAGACTTGCGGCGCTTCAAGGCGCTGATGGAGGCGGGAGAGATTCCCACCGTAGTAGGCCAGCCGGAGGGCCGGCGTTCAAAGATGGTTGCCATGATGCACGCCACGAAACAGCCGGAAGCCACCCAGCGCGTGCGCAAAGGACCGCGCAAGGAGACGTCGCCCGCCGGACTCCAACCTAAATACACCGGAACCCAGTTCGGAGGTGCGCGATGAAGGCTTTGTGCTGGTTTGGCAAACATGACGTGCGAGTCGAAACGGTTCCCGATCCCGTGATCCTGAACCCGCATGACTGCATCGTGAAGATCACGCGTACCGCCATCTGCGGCTCCGACCTGCATCTTTACGACGGCTACATTCCGACCATGGAGCAGGGCGACATCCTCGGCCACGAGTTCATGGGCGAGGTCGTCGAGGTAGGAACCGACGTGAAGCAGCGCAAGATCGGCGACCGCGTCGTCGTCCCCTTCACCATTGCCTGCGGCAGCTGCTACTTCTGTAAGCAGCAGCTCTGGTCGCTGTGCGACAACAGCAATCCCAACGCGGCGATCGCCGAAGCGCTCTACGGATACTCCGGCTCAGCCCTGTTCGGCTACTCGCATATTTACGGCGGCTATGCCGGCGGCCAGGCGCAGTACGTCCGCGTGCCCTTTGCCGACGTTGGCCCGCTGAAGATCGAGAGCGATCTGCCCGACGATAAGGTGCTGTTCTTGAGCGACATCTTTCCTACCGGTTACATGGCGGCGGAAAACTGCGATATCAAAGATGGCGACGTGGTCTGTGTCTGGGGTTGCGGGCCCGTGGGACAGTTCGCCATCCGCAGCGCCAAAATGCTGGGCGCGGGCAAGGTGATCGCCATCGACCGCATCCCGGAGCGATTGAAGCTGGCCCAGGAGGGCGGTGCCGAAATCGTGAACTATGAACATGCGCCTGACCTGATCGAAACCTTGAAGGAGTTGACCGGCGGCCGCGGGCCCGACGCCTGCATCGATGCCGTGGGCATGGAGTCGCACGGCCACGGCATCGACTGGTATAGCGATCGCGCCAAGCAGATGCTGGGCGCAAGCTTCGATCGGCCGTTCGCGCTGCGCCAATGCATCCAGTCGTGCCGGAAGGGAGGCGTTGTTTCCATCCCCGGCGTCTACGGCGGCTTCCTCGACAACTTCCCGTTCGGCGCTGCCTTCGGAAAAGGGCTGACCTTCCGCATGGGCCAGACGCACATGATGCGTTACATGAAGAAGCTGCTCGATCATGTTGAACGAGGAGAGATAGATCCCAGCGTGATCATCACTCATCGGCTGCCGTTGCAGAACGCGCCCGACGGCTACAGCACGTTCCTGAAGAAGCAGGACAACTGCATCAAGGTCGTGCTCGATCCCTGGGGCGAGGGCGGCAACGCGTAGGCGAATACCACTTCATCCCGAAAACCTGGTTGCCCCGTTCTAGCACAGCTGCAGGCTAGGGCGGGGCAGTTTTCTCTCGCTTCCGTCCAACCACGACGCTCACAACGAAGTAGACGGCCGCTGCGACTCCCCCGTAAAGAAACGCGTTCGCAAAAATAATGGTGCCGACGACCAGCACGAATGCCAGATTGGAGTCAGGCGAGGGCGCAACCAGCGCCGCCAGGATGAACGGCGGACAAATCAAGAGGGCGCCTATGGTCAGCGGATGGTCGATCCGGCGAGGAATTATGCCCGAGGTCCACGCGAAGTACACGCCCAGAGCGACGGCCATACCCAAAACAAGGCTTAGAGAGATCACCAGCAACAGGTAATTCTCTTTCGGTTTGCCGCGCTGTGCCACCCGCGTGCTTCCCACACTCCAGTGTAGTGCGGGTGCGCGTTGGACGCACTCACGAGGCCAGGAATCGTGCTATGCTGCCCGCGAATCACAGGAGCAGCCAATGAGCACGACCCGGTCTCCCGCCGCCCCCTTCACTGCCATCCCGCACAACATGGTGAGCACCGCCTTCATCCTCGATGGCTATCGTATCGTCCGCAATCTCGGTTTGGTGCGCGGCATCATCGTGCGCTCCCGCTCCATTGTCGGAACCATCGGCGCAAGCTTGCAGACGCTGGTGGGCGGCAATATCACGCTGCTCACTAACCTGTGCGAGAAGACCCGCGAGCACGCCTTCGACTTGATGCTGCAGCACGCGGCCGAGCTCGGCGCGAATGCCGTTATCGGCATGCGTTACGACGCGACGGAAGTGATGCAGGGAGTGACGGAGGTGCTGGCTTATGGGACGGCGGTGTATGTGGAAAAAGTATGAAAGCAGGACTTAGCATTTGGCATTTAGCACTTGGCCCTCGCGTTTGACGTTGCACCCTTTATCGAAGACAGCAGCCAAGTGCCAAATGCTAATTGCCGCTGTTGGTGAGCCCGGCAGGAATCGAACCTGCGACCCACGCATTAAAAGTGCGTTGCTCTACCAACTGAGCTACGGGCCCAC
>DASRGM010000198.1:0-13398 GCA_035651035.1 Terriglobales bacterium | reverse complement strand
TTGCGCTTGTGTACGGGACAGCACGACTTGGAGCTCGCGATGGAATCGTGAGCATTTGTCGCCGCCGCGAGTTGAAGGCGCTCTGGCTGCGTTGGGCACGCCGGCGTGTATGCGCATACCAGCGCCGCAAATGCCGGGCTGGAACACAGCACGGCACAAAGCGCCAGCGGGGCAATGCAGCGCAGTCGCAGCCGCCGTTCAAAGCTCATCACAACCAGAGTACACCCGGGCAACAGACAAGGGCGCGTGTCACGCCTACAACTATCGGGTAATCGTCGCTTCTCTAGGCCGCCACGCTCTTGCTGCGGCTGAGCACGACGTAGCGCTCGGCGGCGAGCAGGATGCCGCGCAGGTCGTCGCAGTGGCAGCAATCGACCGCGCCGGTCGCCAGGGCCTCGGCCCACATGCGATCGTCCGCCAGGCGATGGATGCCGACGAAGGCGGTCGCGGGAAACTCACGACACAACTCCCGCAGCTCGGGCAAGGCGATCAGCTCCAGATCGACCACCACAAACGGCGCGCGATAGTGGGCCACCGATGACCGCAGCTCATAGGCGGACTTGGCTACCAGTAGATTGCGAAATTCCTTGCTCAACGACGCAGCCAGCTGCTGCGCCGCAGCGCTATCCCGATGCGCGAGAACTGCATTGATGGGCCGCATGGCAGACTCCTCGAGCCAAAAATGAGGGACGGCGTTGCCATCCTATAATGCTCTGGCCTGGGACCACGCACCGCACGGTGCAACTTGCAAGAGAGGATGCCGGCGACTACTTTGGCGGGCCGCCGGGTTGATTTGCAGCTTGGTAAGGTTCCGGTTGAAGCTTGCCATCACGCTTGAGCAGGATCTCTACCTTGCCCTCGGCTTCTTCCAGTTCCTTCCGGCAAGAACCTGAAAGCTTCATCCCTTCGTCGAAGAGTTCCAGCGCTCGGTCAAGCGGAACATCGCCCTTTTCCAGCTCATTGACGATTTTTTCCAGCCGGTCCAGGCACTCTTCGAACTTGGGCAAGCTCTACTCCTGAAGCAGATTGTAGAGGAAAAAAGGGGCGGCGCAATGGGAATTTGGTGGCGAATTGAGAGTAGATGCTTGGGGAAGATTGGGTTCACCACGGAAGCACGGCATTCACGGAATTCTTTAGAAGTAATTTTTCGTGAATCTAAGCCTGGGCAGGTCACGATTTTGGATTGAACAAATGGTCCTTCAACCGCACTTTGTTAACCCTGGCACGGGAAAATCTTGTGTATTCCGTGCTTCGGTGGTGAATACGCTGTTCACAGCGATAGGAACGGGTTTGTTTCGCGCTCCCGGCCAATGGTGGTCAGCGGGCCATGGCCGGGGACGACGATGGTCTCATCCGGCAGCGCCAGCACAGGTCCGTGCAGCGACCGCATAATCTTGTCGTAGGAGCCGCCCGGCAGATCGGTGCGGCCGATCGAGCCGGCAAACAAAGTGTCGCCGGCGATCAGCTTTTTCTCCGGCGCGAAATACAGGCAGACGCTGCCTTCGGTGTGTCCGGGGGTATGTAGCACGTCGGCCACCAGGCTGCCGGCCCGCACCTGGTCGCCTGTGGTAAGGCTGTTGTCGATGGTCACCGCTTCCGGAGCCTTCATACCGATCCACGCCGCCTGCACGTCCAGCATCTTCAGCAGCGCGTAATCGTGCTGGTTGAGCAGGATGGGCGCTCCGGTCAGCCGCTTCAGCTTCATCGCGCCACCAACGTGATCGATGTGCGCGTGGGTCACGACGATCTGCTTCACCGTCAGACCGTGCCGCTGCACGACAGCCATCACATCGGCGACGTCGTCGCCGGGATCGATGACCATGGCTTCGCGACTTTGCTCATCGCCGATAACCGAGCAATTGCATTGTAATGGGCCGACGGGGAAGATTTCGTGGATCATGAAGAAAGCATAAAGCAATTAGCAACTAGCGACTAGCAACTAGCGACTAGCATTTGGCGACCCGTTGACGTTCGCCGTTTAGCTGCCCATGCGCTCGCGACGGGCGTTCGACCTCGCGTTTGTGAGTCCAGCCGCAGACCACGAGCTTCGGTCTTGCTGGTTGCTAGTTGCTGGTTGCTAGTTGCTAGCCCCTAGTGGCTCGCAGTACACTGCGCCCATTCGCGTCATGCAAGTCTCGTGCTTCAGTGTTACAGGAGAACGTCATGGAGCGGATCAGGTTTGTGACGCATCGCGGCCAGCGCGTTCTGCTGTTGGACTTCACCAACTGCAAAGCCGATGAGGTAGCGGAGATTGCCGACCAAGCTCCTCCGGTTGTCACTCAGGAGCCGCCCGGATCGGTGCTGCTGCTGGCCGACTTTACTGGGGCTGAGTTCAGCCGCGAGTCCGTCGAGCACGTCAAGGTCGCGGCCGCCATGGATAAGCGCCACCTCAAGCGCGATGCCTGGGTGCTGGACCACAACTTGCCCAAAGCCCTCTATGACTCCATTCGCAGCTTCAGCGCCCGCGAGCTGCCCATCTTTCCCACGCGCGAGGCGGCGCTGGAGTATTTGACCGCTGACGGCTCAGTTTGAGCGGAGGATGACGGAAAGTCCTTGTGAAGCTGCATGGGCAAATTCAGGGCTTCGTATCAAGGCTTCAGCCATGCAAGGACGAGCGCAGGCATATGGGCTTCAGCCCCCGCAGGGGCTGAAGCCCAATTTCTTCCTGGTGCTGATCGGCACGGCTGAAGCCGTGCCCTGATACGAATCAACAGCGGCTACAAGGCTGCTTAGAGCGCAAAAGGTTAAAGATTTAAGAGCTAAGAGGCCAAGCGCTGAGAGCCCAAGCTCAGAGGCTAATCTGAGAAGCCAAGCTCAGAGGCCAAAAGGCAGCGCTGTAGGCGCGGAAGAGGTTAGCCCAGCGCTTTCAGCGCTGGGTAAGGTGGGAAGAAGACCCAAAGTCCCGTGAGACGACAGGGTTCTCACGCAGACACAGAAGCCACCGCCCATCGCGATTGACCTACTACTTCGGCGTGATCGGCTGAGGCTCCTGAGCGGGCGGCTTCTGCGCAGGCGGCAGCGGCTTCGATTGCGCCGGCGCGGTCTTCGAGGTCGTCGACTTCGTGCCCTCAAACACCGATCCCAGACGATGAGAACGCCGCGCGGCAAATACCGACAGCGTGATCGACGTGAGCATGAAAATAACGGCAGCCCACGTGGTCGCCTTGGTCAGCATGGTGGCTGCGGTGCGGGTGCCGAATGCGGTCTGGCTGCCCATGCCGCCGAAGGCCGCGGCGATGTCGCCACTTTGGCCGCTTTGCAGCAGCACAACGATAATCAGGAAGGCGCAAACAATGATGTGAATAGCGGTGATCAGTGCAACCATGTTCTCAATTCTCTTTTGGGGCGGACGCGCCGAACACAGTGAATGGCAGGCGCTGGAAATCTCTAGGCTGGCTTGGTGAGCGCGGATTGCCCTCGGTAGCAACCTTCTGACTTCCCAACAATTTTAGCACAGGCCCTGATGCGGGAGTGCTGACCGGGACCGCGCGTTGACAGCTACGACGACATTGGAGATGGCCAGCGATGCGGTGGGTTTCAGCGACGCCGGATGCGCTGGGCCGCCCGATCGATCACGTCAATCACCTCGGCAGCGAACTCCGAACTGCGCCGCTTCCGCAGCCGCCGCTTCGCCTTCGACGAGGTGAACCAGGTGGGGTCGCGGTACTCCTCCAGCGGTGGCGCCAGGTCCTGCACCTCGCAGAGGTGGGCGTGGACCAGCACAACATTCCTGTTCGAGCCTGTCCGCGCAGGCTTGCAGTGCCGGTAGGAGACAAAGGGACGGCGCTCTACCGATCCGGTGACGCCGGCCTCTTCGTAGGCTTCACGCGCAGCAGCATCGGCGGGGGTTGCATCCTGGTCGACTCCGCCCTTGGGGAAGGTCCATTTTCCGTTCCTGGTACGCACCAGGAGAAATTCCGGCTCGCTTCCGCGCACGCGATAGCACACCGCTGCCACATGAACGCGCTCAAGATCAGCGCGTGGCGAAGAGCTTGTGCGGCGGGCTCGCGGTAAGACCGAGCGATGAGACGAGAAACGGTCCCAGCCGAATAGCGCTCCCATGGATGCTCCCACGCTTTTAGTATGCCTCGCTTGCGGTGCAGGTAAAGGTTAATTGTGTGTTAAATGGCCGCCGCACCAGCGAGATAAATAGCTTCAGAGTTGCCGGAGGTGACCAGGCCCGTGAAGCGAGCAGATGGCGCTCTAGACGCGCAGCGTAACACGAGGTGTTCTGGTCAATTCAAGCGGGGCAGGGACGATCAAGGTGGGAGAGAATCTGGTGCGGAAGGGGGGACTTGAACCCCCATGCCTTTCGGCGCCACCCCCTCAAGATGGTGTGTCTGCCAATTTCACCACTTCCGCAAAGGTCGATTACGAACGTCGAGGCGCTCTAAGTATAGCAAAGCTCAGTTGCCATGCGGAGAGCACGAGCTCGCCTCGGCACGCGCGAATAGATTTCAATTCCCCGGCCAAACCGGTGTTGCAGACGGCGAGGCCGTGCTACCCTTCAGCCAGTGCGATGCCGGTTCGTTACTCCATTGCCGGTTCTCTCATCCTCCTGCTCTCGCTTGCGCTGACCGGTGACGTGTATGGGCAGGAGCTTGAGGGACGCTTTTATCCCGATCGGTCCAGCTATACGCTCGGCGAGCCGCTGTTGTTTTGGATTGAAATCAAGAATGTGGGCCACGAACCGGTGGTCCTTTTCGAAAAGGGACCCGGCAAGTGTGTCGATCGGTTCGACTTCTCCGTTCAGCGGGTCAGCCTGCAGGGCAATGTATCGTGTTCAAACACCTGGGATACAAAATGCGGGGATAAATCGTATGAGCTGAAGCCGGGGGAGTCGTACAACGCGGACTGGCCGCTCAATTTCTGGTACCGCATACAGCAGCCAGGCGACTTTAAGGCCAGCCTTCACCGCAGGGTAGGTGTCTTCGCCGCGAACACCGGGTGGAAGGAGTTTTCGCTCAAATCGGATTTCGAATTCCAGGTGACCGCCGCCGATCCTGCGAAGGTAGAGACCGTGATGAGAAAGTTCGAGGCGGACCTTCAAAGCAAGAACCCTGAAGTGCGTCATGACGCTCTCGATGTAATGGCGACGACGGCGCCGCCCTACATGGAAGGTACGATTCTGCGGCTGGCTCATGCCGAGGACGCCTTTACCGTTCTTCATGCGGTCGAAGGGCTGGCCTTGCTCGATACCCCCGAGGCCCGGGCTGCGCTGGCCGAAGTGATTACCACCCGCCATGCTGACGGCGAACATGACACCAATGCGCGCTGCCTCGCGATTCAGGCGCTCGGCAAGTCACGCGACAGTGGTTATCTCACCATGCTCGCTCCGTACGCCGAACACGTGGACACCTGCGAAAGCGAAACAACCATAAACGCCATCGCCAGGCTGGGACAGGCGAACGCAGTTGGGCAACTCCAAGCATACCTGGGGAGCCCCAAACCAAAACTAAGGAAAAACGCGGCCGAGGGACTTCGACTCACCATGGCACCGGAGGCCGTCGATGCCCTGATCTCCGCATTGCGCGATAAAGACGAAGACGTCCGGGCGCAGGTATCGGCCAGCCTTACAGGATTAACGGGGCACTCCATCGGCGAATCGGCGTCACCCTTGCAAGCAGAAAATCTATGGCGCAGTTGGTGGCAAACCCATCGCGATATCCAGCTTCTCGAGCCGCCTTTGGATAACATCTGCCGATTGTGAGTACTAGGACGGCTCCCAATGGGGCGGTTCGATTCAGCTAATGCGCCGCTCGTTGCCGCGGCCCGCGCGGGAACGGTACACTTAGACAGTACCAAGGGGTTCTCCCATGCTGATTGTCATGAAGGCGCATGCCACCGAAGAACAGGTGCGCGGCGTCTGCTCGAAAGTTGAAAGCTTAGGCTTGCGCGCGCATGCCATGCCCGGCGCGCAGCGTACCGCCATCGGCATCACCGGCAACGAAACGGAACTCGATCCCGGCACATTCGACGACATGGAAGGTGTGCAGGAGGTCATCAAGGTCAGCAAGCCGTATAAGCTGGTCAGCCGAGATGTGAAGGAAGAAGACACGGTGGTGCGCTTCCCCCACTCCGACGCCACTATTGGCGGCGAGGAAGTGGCGGTCATGGCCGGTCCCTGCGCGATTGAGACCCGGCAGCAGGCATTCGCCACCGCCGAGCGTGTGGCCGCTGCCGGCGCGCGCTTCTTCCGCGGCGGCGCCTACAAGCCGCGCACTTCGCCCTACACGTTTCAGGGAATGGCGGAAGATGGGCTGAAGATCCTCGCCGACATTCGCGAAACCTTCGGGCTGATGATCGTCACCGAAGCCATCGACAACGAATCGCTGGAGCTGGTGGAGAAGTACGCCGACATGATCCAGATCGGCGCGCGTAATATGCAGAACTTCTCGCTGCTGAAGCGCGCCGGGCGCGCGCACAAGCCGGTGCTGCTCAAGCGCGGAATGGCGGCCACGCTGGAAGAACTTCTGATGGCGGCCGAGTACATCATGAGCGAGGGCAACTACAACGTTGTGCTGTGCGAGCGTGGCGTGCGCACATTCGCCGACCATACGCGCAACACGCTCGATCTGAGCCTGGTGCCGGCGGTGCAGCGGTTGAGCCATTTGCCCATCATCGTCGACCCCAGCCACGGCACCGGCAAGCGCAACAAGGTCACGCCGCTATCGCGCGCCGCGGTGGCCGTGGGCGCCGATGGGCTCATCATTGAGGTGCATCCCGATCCCGACCGCGCGCTGAGCGATGGCAAGCAATCGCTCTTCCCGGAGCAGTTCGATGAATTGATGGTCGAGGTACGGCAGATCGCCAACGTGCTCGGCCGCACCGTCGCCGCGGCCGGAGCCGCCAGTGCGAGAATCACGCCCCATGCTGTGGTGGAGACGGCCCGTCCGACAGCAGCCGCGCACTGATGAAAAGCGATTTCACCATTCTTCAGCTAGCTCAGGGCGGGCTTCGGCGCGAATGACACGAAGAATGGTGATTCGTTTCGTAAATCGGTTCGTAACAGGGCACTACTTCAGTCGTGGCGCGCGACATCCAAATTGCATTGCGGGCTTTAGCCACTGTGGTTCGTGGATCAGGGGCTGAAGCCCTAACTTTCTGTAAGTCATTTCGGCACGACTGAACAGCTTGCTGAAAAACCCGGAAAGGCAGCTTCCTCGCGAGCTACAGCTCGCTCGGAAGCACGAAATAAAGCATGCTTAGACGCTGGCCTAAAGGCTACCCATTCCAGCGTCTTGCAACGAGTTTTTCAGCGGCCTGTGAAGTCGTGCCCTGTTACGAACCGATCTATGAGACATTTTTCCTTCTCTCCGTGCCCTCCGTGTCTCCGTGGTGAATGATTTTCGACAGAACTCGATGAAGGGTGGTTTCCTGCTTGCGTTGCTGCTCGTGCTTTGCACCGCTTGCAATGACCGCAAGCCTCTCGCGCCCGGCTATCACGAGTACGCCTACATCACCAACGGCAAGAGTAGCTCAGTCAGCGTGCTGGATCTAACACAGCTGGAATCTAATCCCTCACGGCTCTATGCCAAGACGATCAACGTCGGCAACGGCCCCACCGGAGTCACTGCCAATCCTGCCCGCAACGAGGTCTACGTTGCCAATGCGGACTCGAACAACGTGAGCGTCATCGACGCCGAGCGCAACCAGGTGGTCGCGACGATCGGCGTGCATCGTGCCCCGTACTACGTCGCGGTGGCTTCCGACGGTAAGCGAGCGTATGTGGCCAACTCGGGCTCGGCCAACGTCTCGGTCATCGATCTCGCCAAACGCGCTGTCATTGCGACCATTCGCGTGGGAGGCGCACCCGGGTTGGCGAAAGTCTCCCCCGACGGCAAGCTGGTGGTGGTGAGCAATCGCGCCGACAATACCGTTTCCATCATCGATGCAGACAAGCTGGCGGTTCGTAGCACGGTCGGCGTGTGCCGGCAGCCGCAGGACATGGCGATTGTTCCCGACAACAGCAAGCTCTTCGTCGCCTGTCCGGGATCGAACCAGGTGGCCGCCGTCGATCTCAAGACCGATCGCCTGCTGACCTACATGGACGTGGGGCAGCTTCCCGTGTACCTGACGCTGAAACCTGATGGCGGCGAGTTATTCGTGAGCGACTTCAACAGCAATAATTTTTCGATCATTGAGACCTCGACGAACGAGGTGGGCGGCAGCTATCTCATCGGGAACCAGCCCTCGCACGGTGTTGTGACCTCCGACAACAGCCTGCTTTACATGAGCAACTTCGGGTCGGACACGGTGAGCGTGTATGCCATCGATGAGGGTCACGTGATCGGGGCGGTGCAGGTGGGGCGGCATCCCGACGCGCTGGCGCTCACTCCCGACGAAACCCATCTGCTGGTGCTCGATTCGGCGTCGGGCGATGTGGCGGTAATTCGCACTGTCAAGACCCGGCAGAACTCGAAGATCAGCGCCGACCGCGCCCTTATGACGCTCGTCCCCGTAGGCAGCCAGCCGAATGACATCGCGATCAAGGCGTTTAAAACCAGTGGTCGGTGACCAGTGCCAGTGGCCAGTGGTCAGTATTGTTGTGGGGTTGATGTTCGAGGCTGGGCCGACTTCGTCCGAACCAGGAAATGGTCGGCGCGAACGGAACGATCTGCTGTTTATGCGCGGTGGAAGGATGATGCCATCGCAAGTACCCTAGCCCCACGCGCATGTGGTGGTGCCACTGGTTGGGGACGGCAACCGCGATGCACATGCCGAGAATCGCATGTGCCAGCCCCAGTACGTAGAGGTTGCGATAGCGCAGAAACAGTGCGCAGGCGACGATGCCCCACACGATGGTCGCAATCACCAGCAGCGGGTTTGGCACGTGAGCCACGGCGAACAGCAGGCCGGCGACGATCACGGCCAGGGTACGCTTCGGCGTGATCTGCAGTAGCCGTGCCAGGATGAAGTCCTGCAGGATGAACTGCTGCACCAGCGCCCATCCAATGTAAGCGAGGAATCCCCATTCGACCGCGTAGTTGCGGAACACAGCATGGAATGTTCCCAGGCGCACGGAGAGCCACACGCCCAGCACGGCGGCGATGCCGGCCAGGGCGACAATCCACAGCGCCCGGCGCATCCCGCTGACGCGAAGCCCAAGCTGCTCCGCCGTAGGATGCGAGCGCAGCGTAACAAAGAATACGTAAGCGAACGCCGCCCCGCCCAGGAGCCACTGCAGCCGTCCCGCGCTCCACAAAGCGAGAAGGACCAGAACGAACCCGATCAGAATCTCGCGCAGGGCGCGCGCGGCGGGGCGCGGGTCCGCAGCCGTCTGTGGCGAGCCGGCGACGACGCAAGCGAGGGGTGCGGTGACGTCCATGAAGGGCTGGTTACAAGAGTGTTGCAGACGAGTTACAAGGATGCTCGGGACCGAGATAGCGATGTACAAATTCCGCCAGGGATGCCACCCGCAGTGTCGCCAGCGTTCGTGCTCGTTGGAGCTCTTCCGACGAGCCTGTCGCCTCATCGACCAGCACGGTTGCCATGCCGATACGGAATCCGGCTTCGATGTCGCGCAAGGAATCCCCGATCATGACGCTGTTGTGCGCGGTGGCCGCTGGAAAATCGCGGAATGCCTGCTCGAAAAGGCCGGTCAGCGGCTTGCGGCAAGCGCACTGGCCCTCATTATGCGGACAGACATAGATCGCATCCAGGCGCCCGCCATGGGCAGCCAACTCCCGCTGGAGACGCTCGTGCATATCGGCGAGTTCCGACAGCGAGTAGAGTCCTAGGGCGACGCCGCGCTGATTGGTCACCACAATCGCCTTGCAGGCCGACCGGTTCAGAGTGGCCACCGCCTCCGCGGCCCCGGGCAACAATTCGAACTCCTGCCAGCAGGTGACGAACTTGCCGGCCGCAGGCTTGCGGTTCAGCACTCCGTCCCGATCTAGGAAAACGAATTCGATATTTTTCAGGTAGCCTAATTCCCCTGTCTGCATAGCTCTTATACTTTGATCAATGTAGCTCTCCAACGGTTCTGGGAAGGCCCTCGTATCTTTGCGCCCGCAGAGGCTCAATGCCGCCTTCGTCGAACCCGAGTAGTGTCTTCAGCAACAGCATAAGCGAACATCTGGATATTATCCGCCGGCTCGCCTCGCAGGAAGCGGCCTTCCAGCGTGCCGCCGATCTGCTGATCGGCTGCCTGTTGCGCGGCAGCAAGATTGTCTGGTGCGGCAATGGCGGCAGCGCTGCCGACGCGCAGCACCTGGCCGCTGAACTCGTAGGGCGCTTCCGCCGGCCACGCTGCGCGCTGAATTCCTTTGCCCTCACCGCCGACGTCTCCGTCCTCACCGCCATCAGCAACGACTTCGGCTTCGAAAAGGTATTCGAGCGGCAGGTGGAGGCGCTCTGCCAACCGGGCGACGTTGTGGTAGGCCTGTCGACATCGGGCGACAGCGGCAATGTCTGTGGAGCACTGCGCCGCGCGCGCCAGCTCCACATCTCTACCGTGGCTATCACCGGCGAGGGTGGCGGCCGCCTGGCCGAGTTCGCCGACATCTGTCTGCGCGTCCCCTCTACCGACACAGCCCGCATTCAGGAGGCGCACATCCTGCTTGGCCATATGCTCTGCGAATCGGTAGACGCGGCCCTGTGCCTGGAGGAGCAGTTCGAAGCCGCTGGAGCGCTCGTATGATCTCGCCCGAACTGGCCGCGCTGGTGGAGTCGGGATGGCGCAACCCACGCATCCCGGTGCTCGGCGATGTGATGCTGGACCAATACGTCTGGGGCGAGGTGGAGCGCATTTCGCCCGAGGCCCCGGTTCCAATCATCCGCGCAACCATGCGCGACGAGCGGCCCGGGGGCGCCGCCAACGTTGCCATGAATCTCGCACAGCTCGGGGCCAACGTCACGCTGTTGGGGTTCGCCGGCGGCGATCCCGAACAGGAGCGACTGGAAGCCTTGCTCGCCGCGCAAGGTATTGAGCCGCGCCTGACGGCAATCCCCGGCGTCCCGACCACTACCAAGCTGCGGATCCTCTCCGGACATCAGCAGATGATGCGCCTGGATACGGAAAACCGGGCAGCACGTCCGGCGACGGAATACGAGGCGTTGCTGAAAACGGCAATTGCGGCCTTGCCCAACGCGGCAGCCATTGTCCTCTCCGACTACGCCAAGGGCGCCGTTAGCGAAACGGTTTGCCGGACGGTCATCCGCGAAGCAGCACGACGCCACATCCCGGTGCTGGTGGACCCCAAACAGCAGAGCTTTAGCCGCTATCGTGGTGCGACAGCCATCTGCCCCAACCTGAAAGAGCTGGCTGCGGCCACCGGCGAAATGTCAGGCGATGTCGACGCGGTGCTGGCTGCCGGGCAAGCGCTGGCATCTTCACTGGAATTGGAGTTCATTGCTGCCACGCTCGGCGACAAGGGCATCACGGTCCTGCGTCCCGGTTCGCGCTTTCACGCACCCGCAATTGCGCAGCAGGTATTCGACGTCTCCGGCGCGGGGGACACGGTGGCAGCGGTGCTGGCGTTAGTCATGGCGTGCGGTGTGCCGGTGGAAGCTGGCGTTGAGCTGGCGAACGTTGCTGCCGGCGTTGTGGTCGGCAAAGTTGGGACGGCGCCCATCCGGCGCGAGGAGCTGATGGGCGCGCTATCGCAGGCAGTCGCGCGCGAGATGGACGACAAGGTCCTGCCGCTGGATCGGCTGATCGCGCAGGTCGCAGCCTGGCGCCGCGCCGGCCAGCAGATCGTCTTCACCAATGGCTGCTTCGACATCCTGCATATCGGTCACATTCGCCTGCTGGAGAAGGCGCGTCGCCTTGGCGACCGCCTCATCGTGGGACTGAACAGCGACGACTCGGTGCGACGGCTGAAAGGCGGCTCGCGGCCAATCGTCAGCGAACCCGAGCGGGCGCGAGTGCTGGCTGCGCTCGGCTCTGTCGATGCGGTCGTGACCTTTGCCGAAGACACGCCCTTGGGGCTGATCGAGGCGCTACGCCCCGATGTCCTGGTGAAAGGCGGCGACTATGTTGAGGACCAGGTCGTGGGCGCACGCGAGGTGCGGGCCTGGGGCGGGCGTGTCCATCTGGTGCCGCTGGTGCCCGAGACGAGCACGAGCCGGCTCATTCGGAAATCAATCTCGCAATCCCAACTCACGGCAAAGGTGCTAAGCGCGTGAGACTGCCCAAGCTGTTGCCGCCGCTCTTCTTCTCGGTGGGCTTGCCCACGCGACTGGCCATCTTCTGGCGCGCGCGCATCGGGCGACCGAAGACCGGCGCTACGCGCAGGCAGAGCGTCTCGTTCCTGGTCGTTCGCCTGGACTCGCTAGGCGATGTGGTGATCACTACGCCGCTGTTCCGCGCCTTGAAGACAGCATTTCCGCGCTCGCACTGCACGGCCGTCGTGCAGCAAAGTTACAAGTCGTTGCTCGCCACCAACCCGCATATCGACGAGATCCTGACCTTGCCCAGCATTCATCCGGCATGGCTGCCGCAGGGGCTGCGCAGATTGCTGGCCGCGCTGGTCTTCTACTGGTCGAATTTGCGGAAGCGGCATTTCGACTGCGCCATCTCCCCGCGCTGGGATACGGATGAGCATTTGGCGACGCTGCTGTGCGTGTTGAGCAATGCCGGCACGCGCGTGGGGTACACCGAACAAGCCACGGCAGCCAAACAGAATATTAACCGCGGCTTCGATGGCGCTTTCGATCGCTGCCTGCAGCCCGGGCCGGTGCAACACGAGGTCCTGCGCACGCTGGCGGTTGCCGCGGTGGTGGGCGCGCCCTCCTGCGACGGGCGCCTCGACATCCACATCACCGCGCATGATCGCCGGCGCGCCAGTCGGCTTCTCGAAAAGGCGCCGGCGTCGGCCAGGCTGGTGGCGTTGGGAATCGGCGCGCAAAGCCCCGGACGGCGTTGGCCCCTGAAGCGCTACGCCGAAACAATCGCAAAACTCAACCGGTTGCATCCCGTATGCCCGGTGATTGTGTGCTCCGAATCCGAATTTGGCGATGCGCTGAAACTCGCTCAACTGCTGCCGCATCGGCCCGTGATCGTCAGCGGCGAGCAGTTGCGCCGGGTATGCGCAGTCCTGGAGCGCTGCGAGTTGTTTATCGGCAACGACAGCGGTTGCGCACACCTGGCCGCGGCCATGGGATGCAACACCCTGGTCATTTCGCGGCATGCACGCAACGGCGACCGCAATCATTACAACAGCCCCGTACGCTTCGCGCCTTACGCTCGTCGAGTGCGCGTCCTGCAGCCAACCTCCGGGCTTGAGGGCTGCCGCCAGGCCTGTGTCTTTCCCAGGCCGCATTGCATCCTGCAGATCTCGGCCGACGAGGCATTCGCAGCCGCACATCAGCTCATGGTTCGCCGCAGCGAGCCTGCCGCGCCGCGCGTTGCTGCACAATTTCCCGAGTCGATATTGCAGGCGATTACGCAAGGGC
>DASRGM010000197.1:0-2455 GCA_035651035.1 Terriglobales bacterium | reverse complement strand
GGAGCGTGGGCGGCCTTCCCGCAGCAGCTCACGGCGGTAGCATGGAGCGTCGTCGGCTTCGTGCTGTTGTGCATCGGCCGTAGCCTCAAGATCGAGCAGCTTCCCTTCGAGGCTCACTTCTTCTTCGCTTGCGCTTTGCTGTTGGCGCTATTCACAAATCTCACCAGCAACGCGCTTTGGGGACACATCAGCCAGAGGCTAGTTACGGTCAGTGTGATCGCCGCTCTTCTCTATGCGGCCTCGCGCTGGGCGGCAACCGGCGCCGAGGCCCGGCCGCGCATTTCCAGGCCCCTGCCGGCGGCGTATCGCTGGAGCGCGTCCGCGCTTCTGGTCCTGCTGGCCTTCTATGCGCTGCGACCGGTGAGCGTCGCGCCGGCATGGGTGGTATTGGGATTGATCCTGGCGGAAGTGGGGATGACTCGACACATTCCCGATCTGCGCGCGCAGGGCTACATCGCTCTGGCTTTCGCCTTCATCGGGATCTTCTTCATTAACCTGAATGCCGATACCGTAGTCGCCGGCGTGAGCATCCGTTTGCTGTCGGTCGCACCGGTCGCACTCGCGCTGTATTACGAATACTTGCGTCTGCGAGGCATATCAGCGGACTATCGACTGGAGCGGCGCTTCCACGCGGCGGGCAGCGCGGCATGGTGCGGCACCATCACCATAGCGGCGCTCATGCGCTTTGAGTTGAGCCCGGACTGGGTTGCCGCCGGATGGGCGCTGCTGGCGCTGCTGCTGATCGTCGGGGCCTGGCGCAGCGGCCGGGAGCTTTTCCTGCACCAGGCGTTAGCCATTGCCGTGGGCGCCACCTTCCGCGGCGCATTGCACAACCTGTACGAGCGCAGTTATCTTCCCGGACCCTTCTGGCATAGCCGCACCGTTTGCACCAGCGTGACCGCCGCGCTGTTGTTCGCGACGCTGTGGTTTGCTTTCCGGTTGCGACGTGCAACGGGTGAAGGCACAGCGGAAAGCACGAACCCACTCCGCAGCTTTCTCCGTCATCCCGAGCAACTGCTCTTCTTCCTGCCGCTCGGGCTGGTCACCGCGCTACTCGCTGTCACCCTGCGCCGGGGACTCATCACGGTGGGCTGGAGCGCGCTCGGTGTTGCCGTCTTTCTCTTCGCGCTCTGGGTACGCGAACGCAGCTTCCGCATCGCCGGCCTCGCCTTGCTGTTGCTGGGTGTAGCCAAGATCGTCGTGGTCGACGTCTGGGAGCTCAGCCCGCGCGACCGCTACCTGACATTCATCACGCTGGGCTCGGCACTCTTGCTGGTTTCGTTCCTCTACACGCGCTATCGGGAGGCTATCTGGCGATACCTATGAAGCGCTGCCTGGCCCTCGCCGCCATCCTCTCGCTCGCCGTCGTTGCGCTCTTATTGTCAGAGCGCCGCCACGTTCAGGCTGAGGTCTCGCCCGCGCCCATCCTGTACTTCGTCGCCGACACCGAGCGCGAGCTGACGCGCATTCCGGTGTCGCTCACCAAGCTTTCACAGCACCAGGAGGTGGTGATCGGCGACGAGATGGCGCGTGGCTATTTAGCGTCAAACACGGCTGAGAATACGCCGCAGTATCGCGAAATTTCCGCCTACGTCAGCCTGGTGGGAACGCGTGTGGCCGCGCGCGCGCAGCGCCGGCTGCCCTATAAGTTTCACTACATCCCGGAGGAATATTTCGTCAACGCCTTCGCGCTGCCCGGCGGCCACATCTTCATCGGCAAAGGCCTGCTGCAGATGATGGACACGGAAGACGAGCTGGCCAACATTCTGGGACACGAGATTGAGCACGCTGACCTTGGCCACTGCGTCGAGCGCGTGCAAATCGAAGAGCGTATTCACAACCTGCCGCTGGGCGGGGCCGCGCAACTACCGATCGAGCTCTTCGAGGCCGGTTACAGCAAAGAACAGGAACTGGAGGCAGACAGCGAGGGCGCGAAGCTGGCCGAAGCCGCCGGCTATTCTGCCGAAGGCGCGATCAGCATGTTCCGCAACTTCCAGAAGCTGCAAGAAGAGGTAGAACACTATCGCGCAAGTGGCTCGCAGCGACGCACCGTTCTGACGCTGCCCCTCGAGATCGGCAACGTCGTCGTGCTGCAGACGCTCGAGGGCTACTTCCGCAGCCATCCACCTGAGTCGGAACGCATCGCGCAGATCGAGCGGCTCATCGCCGATCAGCATTGGCCTACTGATCAGAAGCAGAAGACGCTCCCCGTCGCGTACCTGCTCAACACCGACCAGGCGATGAAGTACTGGAACAGCGACCAGCTCGACAAAGCGCTGGCGGCGGCGAAGAAGGCTCTGGCCGCGAAACCCGACTATCCGCCGGCATTGCTCCTCGTCGGCCACGTCGACTATGAGAAGGCCGATTTCGCCGGCGCGGCCGAGATGTACGGCAAGGCACTGCGGCTCGATCCAACGCAGGACCAGGTCATCGTTTTGTACGCGGGTTCTCTCTC
>DASRGM010000196.1:0-14020 GCA_035651035.1 Terriglobales bacterium | reverse complement strand
CACCATGGAATGCTGCGCGACTACCGTTTCTCCGACGATGTGGATGATATCCGAGGCGCAAGTCTCTACGGCCCCGACCATGACAAGTTGGGCAAGATCGACGACGTGATCTTCGATCACGCAACCGGCACTATCCAGTACGCTGTCGTGGACACCGGCGGCTGGCTCAGCAGCAAGAAGTTTCTGGTACCTGCCGACCGCATTCATCCCGACGCAAAAAACCAGGACGATTTCGGCATCAATGCCACCAAACAGGAGATTGAAGCGCTGCCCCCGTACGACGAAAATGCCGTGAGCACGGACGCAGCATGGAACGACTACGACACGCGATATCGCGGGGCTTGGGAGAGCGGGCCGCTGCTCCAGAAGGCAGGCAGCTCCCACACCATTACGCCGGAGCCCAGCGAGTTGCCGGCTGGTTCTGGCTCCGGTGTTGACGATCAGGCGTATGAGCCGGATCGTCTCGCAGGAAAATTTCCCCCGGCAAGCCAAGATCCCGGCAAGCTGCGCATGCGGCCGTCGGGTCTGGCTGCCAGGGCTGAAGACTCGCGCCTGCCAGGCACCTTCGCTCCGGAAGATAAACCAACCTTGGCGGAAGAAGAAGCGGAACAACGCGCGGCAACAAATCCGGTTCAGGGACAGCGCGATCATCTGACGAAGCCAGACAACATCTATGTCTCGGAGCGGGGACGTCACGCCCGTTGGGCAGCGTTCGAAGACCACCTGCGCCGCAATCGCGTGGACATCACTGCCAGTTGCCGCAGTTGCGGCACGCAGAAAGACAAAGATAAGGTCGCGTAAGGACAGTGTTGATACAGATCGCGGAGAGTCGGGAACCGGCTCCTCCGCGATCTTGTCTAATGCACGCCTGAAAGGCGCGCCACACTCGTTGAGCGTCGCGGCTGTCCCTTGGCGGCAAAAAACAAAATGTACAGGTAGCACAGCACCGGAAGAACAAATGCATGGTGCAGACCAACTCGATCAGCAAGTAAACCCTGCAGCTCGGGAATGATCGCGCCGCCCACGATCGCCATCACCAGAACACCCGACGCTTCTCCGGTTAGCGGGCCTAGACCCTCGATACCCAGCGTAAAAATGCTGGGGAACATGATCGAGTTAAATAAGCCGACAATCAGCAGGGCCCACATCGCGAGATGTCCGAAGCTGAGCATCGACAGACATACCAGCACGGCCGCAACCACAGCATTACAAGCCAGCACCACCCGGGTCGGGATCTTCTGCAGCACCGCCGAGCCGATGAAGCGGCCTATCATGGCGCCGCCCCAGTAAAACGTCAGGTACTTCGCGGCAACCTCGGGGCGCAGGTTCCCGATCTCCGGCAGGTTCATGTAATTGACCAGGAAGCTGCCGATCGCCACCTCTGCACCTACGTAAGTAAAGATCGCAACGGCTCCCAGGACGAGGTTGCGGTGCACCCACACGCTGTCATTGGCCACCGCATGGCCGCCCTCCGCTTCGGGAATATGCGGCAGATTAAACTTCGCGATCACCACACCAAGAACGATGAGCGCCAATGCGATTCCAATGTACGGGAGCTTCACCGATGAAGCTTCCTCCAGGCGATACGCATGCAGCGCCGCCGGCGACATGGTGAGCAACTCGGGGCCGCTCTTGGGAGCGGCAGCGGCGCCCAGAATAAGCAGCCCTCCGAAGTACGGCGCTACCGTGGTGCCCAACGAATTGAAGGCCTGTGTCAGGTTAAGGCGGCTGGAAGCGGTGCGTGCCGGCCCCAAGACCGCCACATAGGGATTCGCCGCCACCTGCAAAGCAGTGATCCCAGCGGCGAGCACGATCAACGCGGTAAGGAAGAGCACAAATGAGGGGGCAGCGGCGGCTGGCACAAACAGGAGCGCCCCCAATCCCATAGTCAGCAGCCCCGCGACCATCATCTTGTGATAGCCGATCCGCTCGATGATCTTTCCCGACGGAATCGAAAACACGGCGTATGCCGAGAAGAAGCAGAACTGCACGAGGATGACTTCCGCGTAGTTCAGATCAAAGATCGACTTCAAGTGGGGAATCAGGATGTCGTTCAGGCAGGTGAGAAATCCCCACATAAAAAACAGGGTGGTCACCATCGCGAGCGGTCCGCGATAGCTGCGTTCCCCGCCTGCGGGCCCCGTCGTTGTTGTGCTCGTGTTCTGCTGCGTTCCCAGTGCCATGCGTACCTTGAAAAGTTAGATGACGGTTCGACGCCCGCGCCGCCCGAACCGCAAGATTGTTATCGCGAGAGGCGTCCCCACGAATCTGGACAATCCTGCGAAATAGTGCTGCAAAATAGTACAGACCGGCCAAGGCAGAAGATTGTCATCACGAGCGAAGCGAGGGACCTGCTTTTCGTCACTCGGAAGGACAGCAGATCCCTCGCTTCACCCGTGATGACAATCTTGTACTTCATGCGTCCTCGGATTCTTTCACCGATCATTTCATGGCATTTCTGCATTGAATATCACCAGGTTCTACGTATCGGATGCGCCTCGGTATTAAACACTACTTTATGTAAATCGAGCGTAGAGCGCGGCGCATAGAGCAGATACAAGTACTTCAGCGTTTCCGCCAGGAAGAAGCTCTCCATATCGTCGCGTTTCTCTTTCGTTTCCACGTTGCGCAACGCGGCGAAGCCGGCGTCTGTCCTGCAATACTTTTCGAGGCTATCCGCGAACGTCCGTCCCATGTCGAGGTAGTGCGGCTTACCCGTGAAGTAATAAAGATAGTAGGTAGACTCGATGATCTCGGGCCGCAGCTCATATCCCGGAGAGACGATCTTCATCGTGGTGTAGTCGATCTCTTCCGGTTCCACACCAAACGTCGTCCACATTTTGTAGCTCGACTCCTGAAGCTGCTCGGCACGCTGGAGATCGCCAGAAAGCGCCAGCTCCGCCGGAAAGAACGCATCCAATGCGCCGTAGTGCGTTCCCACTCGCGCGCCGGTATTCATATTGACCTGGGCGTACCACAGCCCGTTGGGCGTCTCATCGGCGACGTATTTGTTCAGGGCTGCGAAGCTCTCCTTCGCCATGCGCTCACAGTCCTTGTCGCCGAAGAGGATCGAACACTTCAGAAGATACTCGTAGTAGGAATCGATGCCGCCACTGATGTGGCTGACCGGATCGGTCCATTTGCCCGTCTCGATGTTGATGCTCGATCCGACCAGCCCGATCGGCGAGCGGCGGTCGTACACCGCTACCAGTGCGCGTTTCGCCTTCTCGTAGTACACCGGCTTGTTCGTCAGCTTGCTGAGTGTACCGAACTCGATCAGCAGTGACCCGATCTCCGCCGGATTACTCTCCACGCCGCGCACTGCTCCGGTTTTCAGGTTGACGAAGACATACGGCATCCCGGTCGGGGAGTTGAAAGAGGGCAGCAGCCGGGTGCCGAGATCGTCGGCCAGCGCCAGCAACCGTTTGTCGCCGGTAAGCTGATAACCGCTGAGCAGGCCTCCCAGTAGCCGAATGGTGATCTCGAAATTCTTAACGTAGATGTCTTTGTCGAAGGAGAGCTGCTTGTCAATGAGCTCGCGGTCGACCTTGGCCTCATCATTCAGGCCCATGAGCACCATCGTGTCCAGCGCGTCGACCGGAGTCATAAGCAGCGAAACGCCATACCAGTCGTGATAGCTCTTCGAGAGCGGCTTCAACTCATCGTGACCCCAGGCGTAATGCCGGTAGCCGCTCCAGGCATGGAGGAAGTCGTCGCGCACTCGCTCGGCCATTTGGGCTTTCGCCCCATCTGTCCAGGCTGTGGGTTTTTCTTCGGGTGTGGGATGCTTGGCGGTGTCTTGCGCGGGAAGGTCCGAGAGAGTAGCGAACAGGAATACAGCCAGCAGCAGGGGCGCTACCGCGCGCGAGATCAGAAAGCGTATCGCCACCGCGCTATTGTAATGCGATCGCGAAGAGACGTAATCGCGACCAGCTCTACTTGATCTCCTTTACAGGCAGCAGCGAACCATACTCGTGCCCGCTGCCATCGACCGCTCGGGCAATCACAGAATCGAACGCCTCGCGTACTTCGGGGTACTTGGCCACAATCGCCTTAATCACCGCCATGTTGTCCTGAAAGGCGAGCCCCGAATTGCCTGCCTCGGCGTTCTGATAGACGACCCGCAGGTCGAGGTTGTTGTCCACCGGCACGGCCGTCAATTCGGTAACGCGAAAGGTTTTGCCATTGGCAGAAAGGGTCAACGGCGCATCGCTGCTGGGCAGATCGGCGGGACGCGCCTTCTGCATCTCGTCCGCGAGTTGGTCCAGCGACTGGCTGCTCATGAAGTTTACCGGCGCGGTAAGCTCCCAAGCGGTCAAGTAATAGAACCAGGCATCGTGCGCTTTACCTTGGGTTTTGTATTGTCGCGCCTTAGTGAGAAACCACTGGCCGTCGTGACCGCCGATGGCGTTCAGCCGGGGATAATAACCCGCCAATTTCCAGGCGCCGCCAACATTCTCCAGGATCAGGCTCAGAGTAATCGGGTCCTTGCCGTTAACCTTTTGGACGACGAGCGCATATTTGCCTGGCGGCAAATTGGGAATCGAAAACGATGTCCGGTCCGGCGAGTTGTAGATGCCGCAATAGAAGTCGGCACGCGGCAGCGCCGCTTTGGCTTGGGACGCATCCAGCAGGTAAGTCCCGGTGATACTCGCGTTACCTTCCGCCAGAAACGGCTTATTGGTGACCACCGCCTGCTCGATGGCGCTGAAGTCGCCGGCGATGGCGGGAATAGCATTGGACTTCAGTCCGGCGACGTCACCATTTTTGGACATGTCGAGATAACGCTGGGCCGCAGAATCGATAGCGCTCTTGGTGGCAGCATCCAGATCGGCACCCGAAGAGCAAGTCTGCCCGAACAGCGAGGGTGAGACAGCCATGATCAGCAATAGCGTCATCAGGAGAGGGCGGGCACAACTGCGAATGATAAGACTCATCGTATTACCCCGGATTTTTGCTCACCTACTTTTTGTATGTAAGATGCCGAACCAGAGCAGCCAGCGTTCCCCTGCCAAGAGGAAAACTCCATTTGGGACGAACTACTACGCCGATCGAGGTTTAGAATAGGGCAGCGGTCGAAACCATAAGCCTGTCTCGCCGTCCAACTTGTTATGGTACGCCTGAATATGAAATTTGCGTGCCCTCTGCTGTTATCAGCGGTATTGCTGGCGGGGGCAGCGCTCGGCTATGCGCAGTCGTCGACGCCGGGACCTGCTACCTCTCCGGCGAGCTCGGGTGAGCCAATGCACTGGCGCCTCGACGGGAAAAATGGGGTGCAACCGGCGATACCTGCTTCGGCTCCGGCGGGCGCGCCTGCTGTTGGGCAAGCGCCGGGAACAGCTCAGGTGGCAGCTTCCGCGAAGCCCGTGCAAGACCAGGCGGTGGCCCCGACGCACAAGAAGGGGGCGCGATCCAAGAAAGCTGCAGTCGCTGAGGTTCCACAGCCGCCTCCGCCACCGCCAACTCCGGAGCAACTGCCGCCCACACCTCCGCAAGTGCGCTTTCAGAGTGGCCAGCTGACGATCGACGCGCATAACTCAACCCTGTCGCAAGTCCTGCACGCTGTGCAGTCCCAGACCGGGGCGTCGATAGACATTCCGTCGAGTGCCGGCAGTGAGCGCGTGGTGGCGCAGATCGGGCCGGGCCAGCCTCGCGATGTGCTGAGCACGCTGTTGAACGGCTCTCACTTCGATTACGTGATCTTGGGGGTAATGGGAAGTCCCGGCGCGGTGCAAAAGGTCATTCTCACTCCCCGGCAGAGCGGTCCGACAGCGACCACCACGGCACAGGCCAATCCCACACCACAACCCGACGCGGATTCAGAAGAGGCGCCGGTCGCAGAAAATGAACCCGATTATCAGAATAATCAGTACCCGAATGGCCGAGCGCCCATGCCTCCGGGAGGCTTCCGCCGGCCGGGGCTGCCGGTCCAGCCACCGCCGCCGGAACAGCAGAACGGCTTTTCCGCCGAACAGCAGCAGGAGAATGGCGGGAAGACCCCCGAGCAGCTGATGCAGGAGTTGCAGGAGATGCAACAGCAACAGCAGCGTTATCAGGAGCAGCTAAACCCGGCCAATCGGCCGTCGCAGGACATTCAAGACTGAAGTTCGAACCCAGTGCCGGGTGGTCGTGAATAGTTTGCGTTGCCGGGTTGTGATGTGATTTCGAAGAACTGACAACCTACCCACTATTTTTTCTCTCTGCCGCCGCGACCGACGTCGTCGGATCGGCGCCTTCCCAACTCTGATCGGCCGTAGGACCGTAGACCGACGGAACGGGTCTGTCCAGCAGACGCAGGTAAACCGTGAGCTGCGTTCGATGATGGCAGGAGTGCAGCACGCGCCTCCAGAAAACCCAGATGCGCTGGCGTTGCACCTCGAAGAATGGGACCTCTTCCATCCACCACGGCGCACGCTGCGCGGCAAAGAAGGCGAGCCGCGGACGAGCCAGCTCCTCCATGCGCTTGATGTATGCGGTGAGTTCCATGGCTTTGGGCAGGACCTCCGCTGCCGGGGTTCGGGCGTGCCGACAAACTCGCCAAAGAAGCGTCGCTCCGAGAGTAGCTGGTGCTTCAGAATCTCCTCAACACTCGACGACCTGGGATGCGGGCGGAAACCCAGGTCCTCGCGGGCAAAACCCCGCCACGTGGAGATAGTCTTGTTGGTTTCGCTAGCGTAGGTATCGAGCAGGTACTGAAAAAGGGGGTCAACGGAGCGCGGCACATCCTGCTGCGGAATCGCGATCTGATCGTAGGGCATTCACTTGTCAGTTGTAGCAGCTGTCGGCCGGAGCGGCTACGGCCCGTCATTGACAATGGACACGGATGCCTGACAACTGCTTCAGTCTTCAATGCACCGGTTGCGCCGCTCGACATACTTTTGCAGCTTGCCTTTGCGCTCCAGCGACATCAGGTCGTCGAGCAACGGATACTTGGCCGAGGGATCGAACCGCTGGATTGCGCGATAGGCACGCAGGGTTCCCGCCAGTCCGGCGGCCTCGATTGCGGCGGGGTCTTTCACGTTCGGGTGCTCCAACTGAAACGCGGCCTGCGAGTAGACGGCCTGCATGCGCAATTGCTGGGAATAGGTATTGTTGACCTGGTCCAGCGAGCTCAACTCTTGGCAGCACGGAGGTAAAGTGATCGCCGAAGTATTGACGATCCATTCCGTCAGCCACATTCGCTTCTGCAGGTTGTCTTTGGCGAGCGGATGATCTTCCAGGCTGTGCGTGTAGTCGACCACGCGCGCGCGTTCGCAGGCTTCCGGTGTGGGAAGATTGCGTAGCTTTGCCGCGCTCGCAATCGAGAGCGCCAATACCAGGATCAACAGAGTTGCGGATTTTCTGCGAGCCATAAAGCCTTCTCCTCAGAAGCGGCGTGTCGGCCTGAGCAGATTTGCTAATCATACTCCGAGTTGTGGGACCAATAGCAAGCGGCAAATGCCAAGCGTCAACGCGCCAAAGTGCGGTCCGCCACGCCAGGAAAGCAGTTGGTCACAGCAGTGCTGACAAAACAGTGACATCTCACTGCTGCGGGCCGCTCCGCTCACAAAATGATCGTGGGATAATCAAACTCAGCGATGAAACAGACCGTCCACGCCGCCTGCCCGCACGATTGTCCCGACGCCTGTGCAGTGCTCATCACCATCGAGGATGGGCGCGCCACCCGCATCCAGGGCGATCCTGAGCACCCCATCACCCGCGGATTTCTCTGTGGCAAGGTCGCCAAGTACCTTGATCGTGTGTACTCACCCGAGCGAGTGCTGTATCCCATGCGGCGCGTCACCTCCAAGGGCACGCACGGCGACGGCGCCTTCGACCGCATCACCTGGGACGAGGCGCTCGACGAGGTTGTTGCGAGATTGAAGAGGGTCAGCGCGGAGTTCGGGCCGGAGGCGGTGCTGCCCTACTCCTACGGCGGGAATCTCGGCGTGCTCAATGGCGGCTCGATGGACCGGCGCTTCTTCCATCGCATGGGCGCGTCGCAACTGCATCGCAGCATCTGCTCCGAGGCCGGCGGGCAGGCCATGATCTCGATTTACGGCCGCAAGCTGGGCACCGAGCCGGAGCAGTTCCGCCAGGCGAAGTACATCATTGCCTGGGGCGCCAACATTCACGGCAACAATATTCATCTGTGGCCTTTCATCGAAGAGGCGCGACGCCAGGGCGCGAAACTGGTGGTCATCGATCCCTATCGCACGCGCACTGCCCGCGCCGCGGACTGGCATATCGCGATCAACCCCGGCACCGATGTCGCGCTGGCGCTCGGCATGATGCACGTCATTGTGCGCGAAGGCTGGCATGATGCCGACTACATTGCCCGCTACGCCGAGGGCTTCGACGAGTTGCAGAAGCGCCTTCCCGACTACACGCCGCAGCGCGTCGCGCAATTGACCGGCATGACGGCGGAAGAGGTTGAACGGCTGGCACGCGAGTATGCCTTGACGCGCCCGGCAGCTATCCGCCTGAACTACGGCATCCAGCGTGTGCAGAACGGCGGAGCGGCGGTGCGGGCCGTCTGCATGCTGCCGGTGATTACGGGTTCGTGGCGGGAAGTTGGTGGCGGCCTGCAGCTCTCCACCAGCGGTGGATATCAGCTCAACAAAAGCGCCATGGAGATGCCCGAACTCATGTTGAAGAGCCCGCTGCAGCGCCCAGCCCGCACCGTGAACATGGTTGAGTTGGGCAAGGCGCTCACCGAGCTAGATGATCCACCGGTGAAGGCCCTGGTGGTTTACAACTCGAATCCCGCGGCCGTCTGTCCCGATCAGCACCTCGTTCGCCGCGGGCTGAAACGCGAGGACCTGTTCACCGTTGTTCACGAGCAGTTCTTCACCGATACCACCGACTACGCCGACATCGTGCTGCCGGCGACAACGTTTTTCGAGCAAAAGGACCTAGTGTCGTCTTACGGACACTATTTCCTGCAGGTATCGCATCAGGCCATTGAACCGCTGGGCGAGTGCAAGTCCAACGTAGAGCTCTTCCGCGAACTCGCCCTCCGCATGGGCTTCGACGAAGATTGTTTCCGTGACAGCGTCGACGCCATGATCGACGCCGCACTCTCTTCGGGCGCCCCGCAGCTTGAGGGAATAACGCGCCAGCGGCTTGAGAGCGATCCGCGCGTGCGCCTCAATCTCCTCCAAGAAGGCGGCCGCCCATGGCTGCCGTTTGCGCAGGGTTTTCCGACACAAACCGGCAAAGCGCGGCTTTACGATGGGGACCTGATTCAGCACGGTATGGACCCGGTGGCCTCCTTTGTCGCGCCCGATGAGTCGCGGCATACAGCAGCGGCGCAGCGTCATCCTCTCGAGTTGCTGGCGCGTAAGGCCGATAACTTCCTCAACTCCACGTTCGTAAACCTGCCCTCACACCAGAAGATGGAGCCGCACCAGGATGCGCTGGAGATGTCAGCCGAGGATGCGAACGCCCGCGGCATTGCCGATGGCGACCGAGTGCGCGTATTCAATGATCGCGGTGAGATTTTCCTGCGCGCCAGGGTTGACGGGATCGTGCGCGCCGGTTTGGTGAGCGCCCGCCTCGGGTGGGCGAAGCAGTCGCCGCACGGAAACAACATCAACGTGTTGACTTCGGCACGCCTCACCGATCTTGCCGGTGGCGCAACGTTTTACTCGGTGCTGGTAGAGGTCGAGCGGGCTATGTCATGACTCATGCAAAACTGGCCACTGACCACTCGCCATTGGCCACTGCGTTTCGCAACTTCCCTGCTCCGCATGGGTTAGCGTAGCCGTTGGTGCAGCTCTGGTTTCGAACCCGAGCAGCTGTACCGTATAATTGCGCTTTCATTAACACTCAGAACGAGGTTTGCGTCATTTCTTGCCCGGTTCAGGTAAGGCCCGCGACGCTATGGGTGCGCGGGGCCCGCGGTTGCGCCACCGCGGTTGGTGTTGTTCTGGCACTGCTTCTCCTTGCCCTCACATGCGCCGCGCAGCAGGAGGTGATCTCCGAGATTGTCATTCATGGCAATCGGCGCATTCCTGCGGACACAATCCGCGCGCGCATGTTTACCAAAGCCGGAGACGTCTATGACCAAGGCGCGTTGGAGCGCGACTTCAACTCCCTGTGGAATACCGGCTACTTCGACGATCTCCGCATCGAACGCGAACAGTCTTCCAAAGGCTGGATCATCCACGTTTACGTCAAAGAGAAGCCCACCATCCGCGAGATCAAGTACGTCGGCCTCAGTTCGGTTTCGCAGAGTGACGTGCTCGACAAGTTCAAAGAGCAAAAAGTCGGACTGACGCAGGAGAGCCAGTACGATCCGACCAAGGTGAAGCATGCCGAGGTCGTTATCAAGCAACTGCTGGCCGCGCACGGGCGCCAGTTCGCTACCGTTCGTTCGGAGGTGCGGCCGATTCCACCCGCCGCCGTATCTCTCACCTTCGTCGTGAAAGAAGGCCCGCACGTTAAGGTCGGCAAGATCAAGTTCGAGGGGAATCACGCGCTGAAGAACCGCGAGCTGCAGAGCGCGATGAAGAACCTGAAGCCCATCGGTATCCCGCACTCCATCTTCCTGGAGAACCTGTTCGCGCGCACTTACGACTCCACCAAGCTGAGTGAAGATGCCGAGCGCGTGCGTTATTACTACCAGACCAAGGGCTATTTCAAGGCCCTGGTTGGTGACCCCAAGACGCAGATCCACGACACCGGTGGCGTGCGCTGGTATTTCCCGTTCAAGTCGTCGCCGGGCAAAGCCGTCGATATCACCATTCCGGTGGAAGAGGGCCAGCGTTACCGGCTGAAAGAGATCACGTTTACCGGCAACAAGGCGGTGAAGAATACCGCCGGGCTACGGGCCTTGTTCAAGATCAAAGATGGCGAGATCTTCGACACGGAAGCGATCCGCAAAGGCCTCGAGCAGCTACGCAAGGCCTATGCCGCGCTGGGATATATCAATTTCACGCCCGTTCCCAACACCGATGCCGATGACGAGAAGCGGCTGATCAGCCTGCGAATCGACCTCGACGAAGGCAAGCAGTTTTTTGTCCGCCGTATCGAGTTCCAGGGTAATACCACCACACGTGACAAGGTCATTCGGCGCGAATTGGCGCTGGAAGAAGGCCAGGTCTACAACGGCAATCTCTGGGAGCTGAGTCTGCTGCGTCTGAATCAGCTGCAATACTTCGACCAGCTCAAGCCCGAGCAGGATTCAGAGATTAAGCAGAACGTACAGGACAGCACTGTCGATATCACGCTGAAGGTCAAAGAGAAGGGCAAGAACAGCATCGGCTTGACGGGCGGAGTCAGCGGCCTGTCTGGGGCCTTCATCGGCATCAATTACACGACGAACAATCTGTTTGGCAAAGGCGAGAGCCTGACGCTGACCTTCCAGGTCGGCCAATATCAGCGCAACGAGGTGTTGTCGTTTACCCAGCCTTACCTGTTCGATCGCCCGCTGCAGTTCGGCTGGTCGGTCTATCACAATAGCTACAACTACAATCAGGCGGCCCTCACACAGATCCAGCTCAACCAAACCGTGAACCTGCCCGCCAGCTATCAGGCGCTGCTGCAGAACTTTACGCAGACGAGCACCGGGTTCACCTCTTCGCTCAGCTATCCCATCAAGCGCTCGTTCAAGCGCCTCGGTATTACCTACGCCTTGGATAACTCTTCGGTGCAGACCTTCAGCGCCGCTTCAACCGATTATTTTGAGGCGCTGGCGTTTCGCGGCATCTCCGGCCCAAACGCCTTGAACGGAATCATCACCAGCAAGATCGTCCCGAATTTCTCCTTTACCCGGATTGATAATCCGCAGCGGCCACACAGCGGCCAGAGCTTCTACTTCGCTACGGAGTTTGCGGGACTGGGCGGTAACACCAAATATGTGAAACCGGTAGCCGAGTACAAAAAGTACCTGCCGGTTAACAAGGGCCGCAACACCTTAGGCTTCCGCGTGCTGGGTTCCTGGATCAGCGGCTACTCAGGCCAGGTCGCGCCGCCGTTTGACCGCTTCTACCTGGGCGGCGACACGGATATCCGCGGCTTCGATATCCGCGCTATCTCGCCGATCTCGTTCTTCCCCACCGTGGTAACGATTCCGCTGCAGAACCCGGACGGGACCACCGTTCCATTGAATCCGGCGAACCCGCGGCAAGGCACCTACAACATCAACATCCCGGTCGAACAGATCATCTTTCCCGGCGGCGATACCAACCTGGTCACTAACCTCGAGTACCGCGTTCCTATCGTTGGGCCTGTGACAATCGCGCCATTTATCGATACCGGCATGGATTTCGTCTCTGAGCCTTCGCAGCTGCGCGTCGCCGGAACGCAATTCAATACGTTGCAGACCACCTCGTTTGGCTGCCCCGCCCTCAATGCCGCCTTCCAGTGCGTGGGCGGCACCAACATTAACTTCAATCCGCAGCTGGGCACGGTACCCGGAACCAACTATCAGCCCCGCATGTCGACGGGTATCGAGTTGCAGGTCGTGGTGCCGGTGGTGAACGCGCCTTTCCGCGTTTACTGGGCCTACAATCCGCTGCGCATCGATGAGCAGGTGAACTCGCCCAATCCCATCACGCGTAGCATGTTCCCGGCGGGTGCGGCCGGTGATTTCACTTACGCGCAGGCGATCTCCACCTATCAGCCCAAGTATCAGCTGGCGGAGCCGCTGCGCACCTTCCGTTTCACGGTGGCGACAACCTTCTGAGGAGAGTCGCTCTTTGCTGCGTACTCTTCGCCAGAAGCGGAAATCCTGATCGGCCACTCCGGCGAACGGCAACCAGCGATAGCTCCTAAGCGAAAAGCGAACGGCGAATAGCGGCTTTCGTGTTTGACGCTGAGAAGCTGATTTACCTATAATCAATGAATCCGCACCGCCGAATTTTCCGGTCGGGAGGCGTTTGGGCGAGGTCTGTACCGAGCGCGATTGCCCGGCAGTCCAGAAAGAGGCAAGTGATACCGCCGTTACCGCTGGAACACCTGAAGAATTCCCGGAGCAGTTCAAGGAGTAACACCAACCCAATGAAGCGCACGTTCGTAGGCACAGCCGCGCTCGTCCTGGTTATGGCAACCGCGGGTATGGCGCAATCCGCCCCCGCCGCCGCACCGGCCACGGCTAATAGCACCACCTCTGCCGCAGCGACTCCCGCCAGCAGCATCAAGGTCGGCATCATCGACATTCAGCAGGCCATCGTCGCCACCAATGAAGGCGCTCGCGATTTCGAAGCGCTGCAGAAAAAGTTCGAGCCTAAGAAGAATGAGCTGGCCGGCCAGAACACCGAGGTCGAGAATCTGAAGAAGCAGCTCCAGACGCAGGGCGACAAGATGAACGAGGAAGCGCGCAACACCCTCGTCAAGTCGATCGAGACCAAGCAAAAGAGCCTGCAACGTTCGGTAGAAGACGCGCAGAACGAGTACCAACAGCAGCAGAACGAGATCGCGCAACGCATCCTGCAGAAAATGGCACCAGTCATCGACAAGTACGCCAAGGCAAACGGCTATGGCCTCCTGTTCGACTCCTCGAACCCGTGGCCTCAGGGTCCGCTTCTCTGGGCGACCTCCGGCGTCGACCTGACAAAGACCATCGTCGATGCCTACAACGCACAATCCGGTGTGGCACCGCCGCCGGCCGCCCCCAAGCCCGCGGGCGCTCCCGGAGCAACCACGGGCAAGCCGGTGGGTTCGGCGACGCCTCCGGCAGGAACGCCGGTTAAGCCCGCAACTTCGGCCGCCGCCAAGCAATAGCAGTGCATTGTGCAAGAATGAGGCCGCCCCCGACGGGCGGCCTTTTTGTTGTTCCCAGCAATACAGCAGCAATCCTTCTCAGCCACGATTACGGTGCGGTAGTCGGCTTCGCTCCTGCTGCCGACTTCTTGCTTCCAGCCGCGGCGGTTTTCGTCGCCTTCGGCTGCCAGAAGTCAGGATCTGCCTTCACCCAATCCGGTGGCGCATAGCTCATCCGCGGATTGAACACGAAAAGGTTTCTTTCACGCGATTCGACCGAGGCCGCCTCGAGCTCGGTCAGCTTCTTTAATCCTTCCTCGCCCATCGCCTGCAC
>DASRGM010000195.1:0-8152 GCA_035651035.1 Terriglobales bacterium | reverse complement strand
TCGATGTTCTCGATCATTACGATCGCGTCATCCACCACGAAGCCGGTCGAGATGGTCAGCGCCATCAGCGACAGGTTGTCGAGCGAGTAGCCCAGCAGGTACATCACGCCGAAGGTGCCGATCAGCGACAGCGGCACCGCGACCGATGGGATGATTGTCGCCGCCAGCGTGCGCAGGAACAGGAAGATGACCATCACTACCAGCGCGATGGTCAGCATCATCTCGAATTGCACGTCCTTGACGCTGGCGCGAATGGTGTTGGTGCGGTCGGTCAGCACCGTCACCTTCACCGACGCCGGCAGGTTCGCCTGCAGCTGCTTCAGGCGCAGCTTGATGCTGTCGGCGACCTTGATGATGTTGGCGCCCGGTTGACGCTGGATGTTCAGGATCACTGCCGGCGTGGTATTCATCCACGCCGCCTGGTTTACGTCCTCCGCCCCCATGACCACGCTGGCCACATCCGAGAGCCGCACCGGATTGCCGTTCTTGTAGGCGACGATGGTGTCGGCGTAGCCCTGCGGGCTGAGCAGCTGGTCGTTGGCGCCGATGGTGAACGACTGCCGGTTGTTCTGCAGCTGGCCTTTGGCCTGGTCGACGTTCACCTGCGAGATCACCGAGCGCAGCTGCTCCAGGCTCATGCCGTAGGAGGCCAGCGCGGTGGGATTCGCCATGATGCGCACCGCCGGCTTCTGTCCGCCGCTGATGCTCACCAGGCCAACGCCGGGCAGCTGCGAAATCTTCTGCGCGAAGGTCGTGTCCGCCAGGTCTTCCACCTGCGGCAGCGGCATGCTGTCGGAGCTCATGGCCAGCGTCAGGATGGGCGCGTCGGCGGGATTGACCTTGCTGTAGATCGGCGGCGTCGGCAGATCGTTCGGCAGATAGGTCTGCGCCGCGTTGATCGCCGCCTGTACCTCCTGCTCGGCGATGTCGATGTTCTCTTCCAGGTTGAACTGCAGGGTGATGACCGAGGCTCCGAACGAACTGCTGGAGGTCATCTGGCTCAGGCCGGGCAGTTCGCCAAACTGCCGCTCCAGAGGCGCGGTGATGGAAGACGCGGTGACGTCGGGACTGGCCCCGGGATAGAAGGTCACCACCTGAATGGTCGGATAATCCACCTGCGGCAGCGCCGAAATCGGCAGCTGCCGGTAGGCCACCAGGCCCACCAGCAGCAGTCCCACCATCAGCAGCGAGGTTGCGATGGGCCGGAGAATGAATGGGCGGGAAATACTCATGTCTGCGATCCGATGTTGCCGCTGGTGGTGGAGTTCTTCTTGGCCGGGGCCTGCGGAGCGACGTGCATGCCGGCCTGCAACTTCTCCTGCCCGTCGGTGACCACGCGGTCGCCGGCCTGCAGACCCTTGGCAATCACCACCGTGCTGCCCTGCGTCAATTGCACGTCGATAGGCCGCATCTGCACCGTGTTGTTGCTGTCAACCAGATAGGTGAAGGTGCCATCGGGGCCGCGCTGCAGTGCGCTGGCCGGCGCGGTGATCGCGCCCTTCATGGTTTGCAGCAGCAAGTGCGCATTCACAAACTGGTTCGGCCAGAGCGCGTTATCGGGATTATCGAAGGTCGCCTTCAGTTGCACCGTGCCGGTGGTCGCATCGATCTGGTTGTTGATGGTGAGGAGCGTGCCGGTGGCCAGCTTGGTCGAGTCGTCGCGGCTGTAGGCGTCCACCTCAATCGAGCCGCTCTGCCGCATGCGCTGCGCCACCTGCTGCAGCTGGTCTTCCGGCAGCGTGAACACCAGCGAGATGGGATGCAACTGGGTGATCACCAGCATGGGCGTGTTGCCGGCCGCGGTCACGTAGTTGCCGGGATCGACCTGCCGCAGTCCCACGCGTCCGTTGATGGGCGAGACGATGCGGCAGTAGGTCAGGTTCAGCTTCGCGTTCTCAATGGCCGCCTTGTCGCTGGCGATGGTGCCTTCGTAGGTGCCGAACGACGCCTGCAGCGTGTCCAGGTCCTGCTTGGCGATCACGCCCTGCTGATACAAAACGTTATTGCGCTCGTACTGCGCCTTGGCATTGGTGAGCTGCGCCTGGTCCTTCTGCAGGTTGGCTTCGGCCTGCGCCAGCGCCACCTGGTAGGGGCGAGGATCGATCAGGATGAGCAGGTCGCCGGCCCGGACGTCCTGGCCTTCGCGAAAGTTCACCTGCATGATCTGGCCGTCGATGCGCGTCTTCAGCGAAACCGTATTGAACGCCTGCACCGTGCCCAGGCCGGTGAGATAGACGTTGAAATCGCCCTGCTTGACGTTGGCTACTCCGACCGGGATCGGCGGCGGCGGCGCGCTGGCCTTGGCGTTCTTGGTGGCACGCGAGCCGCATCCGGCCAGCACCGCACATAGCGCCAGTACCACTCCTAGTCCCAACGAAACGCCCCAGAAGCTCTTGCGTCTTCCGGGCCGATGGGATGCCCCTGTTTGCACAATTCCTCCTCGCTCAATTGCTCGGGTAGAGCCGACCTTCAGGTCGGCGTCAAGGCGCCATTTAATCTGTGCTTCGGGTGCCGAGGTCGAAAAGACCTCGGCACCCGAAGCGATCATTCTGTTCCGGCGGTGACGCGGGCCTGAAGGCCCGCTCTACACGCGCTCTCTACCCGACGTGCGCCGCATGAAAGCGTTATCGCCATACGTCCCTAACTGCAACTTGGCGCGCCGGTTGCAGTACTATTACATCAATACTATTAGACCTGAGTGGAACTCGCATCGCCGTTAAGAAAAGGTGAAGGACGGTTAAGAAGTGTGAAGGGCGGCAGCACAACTCGAAACAATTCTTCACCGCAGACCCGCGCGGGAAAGAGCAATATAAATCCCGTGAACCGTCTGCTCATCGTCGACGACGACCAGAGCCTGGTCGGCCTGCTGAAGCGCTTCCTCGAAGGCGAGGGCTTCCATGTCGATGCCGCCTACGATCACGATTCCGGCTTGCGCTCCGCGCTGGCTGCCGAGCACGAACTTATTATCCTCGATGTGATGCTGCCCGGGGGGACGGGGTTCGAGTTGTTGAAGACGCTGCGCCAGCAGTCGTCGGTGCCGGTGCTGTTGCTGACCGCGCGCGGCGAGGCCGTCGATCGCATTCTGGGCCTCGAGATCGGCGCTGACGATTATCTCGCCAAGCCCTTCGATCCGCGCGAGCTGGTTGCCCGCGTCCGCGCTATCTTCCGCCGCACCCGCGAGACCGCGCCGGGCGCGCGCAGCGATCATGACGAAGTGCTCACCGTCGGCGACATCAGCATGTCGCTGGCTACCCGCACCGTCACCTGCGCGAACGTTGCCGTCGACCTCACGTCGGTGGAGTTCAATGTTCTGGAGCTGCTGCTGCGCAACGCCGGCAGCGTGGTGACGCGCGAGCAGATCGCCGAAGTCGCCCTCGGCCGTCCGCTCAATGCCTTCGACCGCAGCGTCGACGTGCATGTCAGCCGCCTGCGCAAGAAGCTGAGCGGCTGTCCCACCTCCGCCGAGGAGCTGATTCGTCCCATCCGCGGCGTCGGCTACTTCCTCTCTGCCGCGGTCGAGGCGCCGGAAAAGAGCCGCGCATGAGCCGCCGTCTCTTCTGGAAAATCTTTTTGCCCTTCTGGGTGGCGCAGGCGCTGGTGCTCGGCGCACTGTATCTGCGCGTGCACTACCGCATCTCGTCGGAACATCCCTGGTGGATCCAGCCCGAGCGGCGGGAGATGCCGGTGCTCGCTCAACTGGCGGCGCAGCAGTATGAACTCAACGGCCCGGCCGCGCTGCGGCAGCTGCTCGACAGCCTCTCGCTGCAGCGGCGCTCGCATTTCTGGCTGGTCGACGGCACGGGACAGGAGCTTTCCGGCCAGGTCCTCACCGGACGCATTCTGCAAGGCGGCCTGGCCGCGGAAAAGCGCGACGGCCTGTTTCACTCCTACGAAGCTAACGTGCTGGCGGCGCGCGCCGTCACACCGGCGGGCCAATATCTGCTGATCGGCGAATTCACGCCGCCGCCCATCTCCGAGCGCGTGCCCGGAGACCTGCTCTGGACGCTGAAGCTGGGCACGCTGTTTTCCGCCATCATCTGCCTGCTGATTGCCCACTACCTCAGTAAGCCGATCGAGCGGCTACGCGATGCCACGCATGAGCTGGCGCGCGGCAATCTCGACATTCGTGCCGGCGAAAACCTGGGCAATCGCAAGGATGAAATCGCCGACCTGGTGCGCGACTTCGACAGCATGGCCGGCGAACTTCGCACCCAGATCCAGAGCGAGCGCAACCTGCTGAGCGGCGTCTCGCATGAGCTGCGTTCGCCCATCGCCCGCATCCGCTTGGCGCTCGCGTTGGCGCGCGATGCCGATGATCCGGAGCGCGCCGAGATGCTGGATCGCATCGAGCAGGACACGGTGCAGCTCGATTCCATGCTGGAGCGCATTCTCGTCGTGGCCCGGCTGGAAAGCGGACAGGTGAAGCCGAAGTTCGAGCCGGTTTCGCTCAACGAGATCGTCGACGATGTGGTCGACGACGCGAAGTTCGAGGCCGCCTCGACCGGCGCCGAGATCGGCTACCAGGCCGGCCGCGAGCTCCGGCTGACCGGCGATGCCGGCTTGCTGCACAGCGCTATCGAAAACATCGTGCGTAACGCCATGTTCTACTCCGGCCCGAACGGCAAGATCGAAGTCTCGCTGCTCGGCAGCGACCACACGGCCGTGGTGCGCGTGCGCGATAACGGCCCCGGCGTGCCGGAGCAGGCGCTGCCCCTGCTGTTCAAGGCCTTCTATCGCGTCGACGACTCGCGGGGGACAAAGACGGGCGGCATGGGCCTGGGACTGGCAATCGTGCGCAACGCCGTCGCCGTACATGGCGGCACCGTGACCGCGCGCAATGTCACGCCGCATGGGCTGGAAGTTGAAATCCGCCTGCCCATCGCACCCACCCCCGCAGGCAAGCGCAGCAGCGCCGAGGTCAAGCTGGCGCAGGTGTGAGGAAGGGCGGCGTTTCGCCATTCGCCATTCGCTCTTCGCTAGGCAATTGGCATTTGGCACTTGGTAAAGCGCAGTCCTGGAACTTTCGCTCTCTTCGCGGTGCCTAATTACCTGTGTCTTTGCCGACCAGCAAATTCCGCATGCGACCAGGCTTTGTGGTCCGCCTGTTGCTGGTCCCTGTTCTCTTCCTTGTTGCGCTCTACGGGGTACTGCTCGCCCTGCAGACATACTCCGCCTGGCAAGCCGCACGGGCGTTGGACAAGTTAGAGCGCCTGCAGCTTGGCGATTGTGCCACGGCCTTCACTGCTGTAGTCAGCGGGTGGAATTCGGACAAAGATGAGTACTTTTGGCTGGAGCCGATAATTTGGCGGGCGGATTGGGATGGTTGGTTATATAACCACATCTCGCCGCGAACGGCTGAGCGAGTTGGTCATCTGTCCGTTCTTCTCGGGTTGCGGTACTGGCGATTGTCAGCAACACCACGATTTGAGAGCGGTCGCGTCGCTGTTCTATCCGCGGAGCTCTTCGTGTCCAATCGTGAGGAAAGCATCGGCGGCGCCTGGGAGTTCATGCCATACGTGCCGGAACGGTACCTTCGCGCAACTCCCGGCTTAAATATGCCCACCTTCGTTGCGCCGTTCGCCATAGATAGCAATCCGGGTGGCTACGGCTATCGGGTAATTCTCACTCCTCGGAGTTCACCCGGTGACGTCAGCGCTCGACAAATGAAATGCACTTGCCTGCTGCCGTTTTACCGTTGCCGTACGCCACTGGAGTTGCTGCCGCATGTGGCGCCCCTGCTCGACCGACAGAACCTCGCGCTCGGCCGGTAGCGTGAACCCTATTAATGCATTTCGAAGGAGGGCCGAGCCGCGAAGCGGCGGCTGAGCTTTGAGCCCGGGGTGCAAACCCCGGGTTGCCGTCCAATGAAAATATAGAGCCGCGTGAGCGGCGACACTCTTCGTCACGAACCCCGGATCGCCGCTCCGCGGCCACGATTCTTGGTCATGCATGGAAGATCGCCGCTACGCGGCCACCTACGTCTTATGTGGAACGCACACCCGGGGCTTGCGCCCCCGAGCTCACACCGCAGCCGCCGCTACGCGGCTCGCCCAATTGTGAGGATGACCATGGACTTCCCATGAACGCGATCGATATAGAGTCGCTCCGCACAGAGACTGAACAATGACGAGGGCGCGCCGTTTTCGCAGCGCGCCCACGTTCCGCACGTTGATTAATTGCTCGTCGCTAGTAGCTAGTCGCTAATTGCTATTTGTACACCGCATCCGTCCGCGTCAAAAAATCGCGGTGCGGCTTGAAGTCGACCACCGAGTCAAACGCCGGACCAACCAGCGGATTCGACTTCAGCAAGTCGCGCAACGCTGCGCTGCTCTTGTCCAGGGCATCGGAGTTGGAGGCGATCCAGAAGATCGAGAAGCTGCCCGGCGCGGAGGTGTGTACCGCCTCGGTATCGATCTCGTACTCCAGGATCACGCCATCGGACAGCAGCTTCTCCAGGTGCGGCACGATTGCCGTCTTGGCCAGCATGTCGATGGCATCGTCGGGCGCGTCTTCCTTCAGCTTGTAGGTCGAGCCGTAGCTGTAGCCGTCCTTCACCGAGGCGCCCGGTTTCCAGTTGTAATACCGGCTGACGTAGATGTTGTCCCAGTGCTTGGTGGAGCTCTGCAGCACTGGGTTCATGGCGCCACCCTGCTTATAAACCTGGTCCAGCATGTTCATCAGGCCGGCCATCGACATCGACTGGAACCAGTCGTCATGCGTGGGCTGGTCAGGCTGATGCACCAGGTTTTCGTCATCGCCAAAGCTGATGATGGTTCCCTTCGCGATAGCGTCCTGCATGCCCTTGGCGTCGGCGGCTTCCATCTTCTGCCAGTCGCCCCATTGCGCGCGGGGCAACGACCAGAGCGCGACGTAGGTGTACATGCGGGGTTTTTCTTTCACTTCCTGAGATTGGGCAAAGGCCGGGGCAACCATACCGGCGATCAGCCCGACGCCGAACACTGCGGCGATCATCCTGTACTGCTTTGGGTTCATGACCAGCTCCTCATAGGGTATTTGTGAATCCCAACTACACATGAATGCGCAGGAATGTGGGCGCTGAAGGGCTCCGCCGCAGGCTAAGCCGTGCCGTTCCCGAAAGACACGCCGCCATCGGACCACATTGTTAAGAAGTGTTAAAAGGGAACCAGCCAACGGTAGGGGATCGAAAGTGCAGTGTCCAGAGCACGAACAGGACAGGAGAAGCGAGCACCTATGTAACCCTCGAGTGCCAAGCCCAATGACACGCTATTGTTTCTGGAGGAGATGGAAGAGCCTGAGTAGCTTCGCGCGCTGCCGAATTGGAGCGTTCATTTGCTCAGCGCCGATCGCAAAAATATGTGGAGCCTCAGCGTCACTCGAAATCGCCGCCTCACATTCACTGTCGACAGCATCAATGGCGACATCTGCGACTTGAATTTGGAAGACTATCACTAGAGGAGGAGACCGAAGACTATGCCGATGAAGAATCCGCCGCATCCCGGCGATTTCATTCGTACCGAGATCATTGTTCCCGCCGGCCTTTCGGTTACGGCTGCCGCGGCGGCCTTGGGTGTTTCCAGGCTCGCTCTCTCGAGCCTTTTGAACAGCAAGGCCGCGCTCTCAGGCGATACGGCTTTGCGAATCGAGAAAGCCTTTGGCGTAAGAATGGATACGCTGATGCGCATGCAGGCTTGGTACGACATTGCTCAGACCAGAAAGCGCGAGAAGAAGATTCACGTTCGTCCCATCCATCCCGCAGCCTAGCTCGCCAGGCGCACTGACACGCGCCTCCTCCGCGTGCTAGCGTATCCCTTCCGACAACCTCATGTTCACCAACGATCTGCTGAAGCACAAGCGCATCCTGATCACCGGCGGCGGCACGGGCATCGGCCGCGCCATGGCCAAGCGGTTTCTCGAGCTCGGCGCCACTGTTTTCATCTGCGGACGCCGGCTGCCGGTGGTCCAACGGACCGCGCAGGAGCTCGCCGCCTCGACCGGCGGCCGCATCGAGGCCTACGCCTGCGACGTGCGCTACAGCGACGATGTCGAGCCGCTCATCGACAAACTCTGGGCCGAGGCGCCGCTCGACATCCTGGTCAACAACGCCGCGGGAAATTTTCTCGCCAAGACCGAAGAGCTGTCGGAGCACGCCTTCGACGCCGTCATCGGCATC
>DASRGM010000194.1:0-2117 GCA_035651035.1 Terriglobales bacterium | reverse complement strand
TGCTGCCGCGCGTATTGCTCCATGACGGCGAACAGTTCGTCTTTGCAGTAGAAGCAGCGGCTCTTGTCATTCTGCCGGTATTCCGGCCGCTCCATCTCGCCGGTTTCGACGACCAGCAGGGGGATGCCCTGTTCTTCCGCGAAGGCGACTGCGTCCTGCATCTGGGAGCGTGCCAGGCTGGCAGAATCGGCGAGCACCGCCAGCATCGCGCTGCCTAGCTCGCGATGTGCCACCCAGGCCAGGAACGCCGAATCCACACCTCCCGAATAGGCGACCAGCAAGTGGCGCATGGAGCGCAGGGCGGCCCGCAAGGCGAGCAGCTTGGCCTGGAGTTCCGAAGCCGCTGACTCAGCCGAAATGGAGTGCGAGGCGGGCACCCGCACATTATAGATTCAGTACAGGCGCTGCAGCCGCCGCAAGGTCCCGAAGGATCCGACGTTGGCCAGGCTGAAGGAAAAACGGAAGGCGTTTTCGTTGCGTATGCCGGGAAATTCCCAGCGCGCGTACTCGATCGCTATGCCGCAGCAGTCCCAGTTGTAATTCGCCTGCGCGGTAGCCGACTGCAGATACGAGAGCTGGGAGTCGATGCCCAAACTGAAGCCTGCGTTCAGCCCCGCCCGGCTCAAGGCTCCGTAGTTCAATCCGACACGATATTGATTGAAGATGCTGGGCGTCACCACTCCGGAGCTTGTGAGCGCGCTCTCTCCAGGCGCGTTCAAATACGATTGTCCGCCATTCAGATAGAAGTTTCCCCAGCGGTATCCGGCAAAGATGGTGCTCGCATTCACCCGCTGCAGCACCGGGTCGTAGTCGAGGGCCCATTGGAAGTCGACCCCGCCGGATTGCGCGTGCAGGCGCGACACGATCGGCGAAAACCGCCGGGGATCGATGAGGAAGGCGATTCCGGTGAGGTCCTCGGTGCTGTCGAATACGTTGCGCGCGCCCGGAACCAGCGCTCCGCCGAAGCTCCGGTTTCCGTAGTATTTCTGCGCCAGCTCCCAGGTCAGCACATCGCCGGCAGGCGCGCTCTTGTCCTTGCAGGCCTTCTGGGCCTGGCTGAAGCGTTCGCTGATGTCGGTCGAGGCCGACTCGTGCGGCGCACGCTGGAAGCAGCTGGCGGCAACGGAGGATTTCTTGGCATAGAGACGGCTGACGAGCCCGTACTCCACTTCGTCGGTGTTGGCCAGAATGTCGCGCGAATCGAAGCGGATGATCTGGGCGAAGTCGTTGATCCCGGTCTGATAGCGGTAGATGGCGAACGGCTCGACCGTGTGCTTCACAACGCGCCCGAATAGCTTGCGTCCAAATACTTTTTCCAGCGTCGGCGGGCGCAGCTCGAATGAGGCATTGGCTACATTGCGATTGACCGGATCGCTGACCGCCACGCCCATGGTTGCCGTTGGCGGCGTCACCAGACGCTGCGAATAGTAGGTCTCGCGCACGCCGACTTCGGGACGCAGCGTCCAGCCATGAAACAGCTTTGGCCACGCAAAATGCGGCGCGACATCGACGCGGCCAACCACGGGTGCGGTCTCGAAACCCAGCTCGTTTCGCGATACCGCCTCAGTTGCGATGTCGAAGCCGTAGACGAAATTTGTCCTGCTGAAGGCCCGTTCGACGGTCGAGAGCTCCAGGCTGGGGGCGTGCACAATCTCGATGTAATCGCCGGCAGTGGCGCTTTCGTAATTGCGGTAGCTGGAAGCGAGCACGCCGAAACCGAAGCCGTCCCAGCTCTTGAACACGAAGCCGTAGGAGCGCACCTCCGAGTTGATGGCTTCGGTGAAGCCCTGCGCGAAGGCCAGGCGGAACAGGTACGAGGAAAGATAATCGACCGAGAGCACGCCGCGGAAGTCGTCCGGCAGTTGCTTCCACGCATTCACCCTCAGTTCCTGGCCGCCCTGGTTCTGCCCGGTTCCCGGATAGCCCTGGCTGTCGATAACGCCGAAGTAGTTGGCCTGAAAGCCATAGGTATACCCGACAGCGCGCAGGTTGCCGGACTGAGAGGAACCGCGCTTGCTGTAGAGAGCGGCGCCGAGCGTGGCATCGGCATTGCGGCTCAACACCCAGTAGAAGCCGTCGCCGAAGATGAAACCGCGTGTGTTCGAGGAGCCGATCTC
>DASRGM010000193.1:0-24013 GCA_035651035.1 Terriglobales bacterium | reverse complement strand
TATTGCACAAGACCTTGGTCAGTATTGTTCAGCATCTCCCACTCCGGCCAGAGTTTTCTGAGTGGGCAAAGCACGCTGCGGATCGCCTCCGCCTCTCGCCTGTTGCCCTCTCCAAACTCTAGCCGGGGGAGCAAACCTAGTAAACGGCTGCAGCAGTTACGAACGTCCATTAGACCAGTGGGGCACCCTGTCCCAACGGACATCTCGCATCCGTTCCGCAGGTAACTGAAGTCACATGCCAGGAAGGTCTGTTCCGCCGTCGGGGTCCGGCTCCGGCAAAACGTCAGGGCCGCCGCCCGGTTCCGGCTCCGGACTGGGCTCAGGATCGCGGACCGGCCCCACGCCGGGACCGGGTTCCGGCGGAACCGGCAACCCGGGAAAAGGAGAAGGCGCACGCACCCGAGCCATACACCGAACAGATGGGCTCTGGTCCTTACGGGTTGGCGGCGCGGGCGGTTCTCAGAAGGCGAGCTGCAGGCGGGACATTATCACGTTCTCGCTGTGCAGGGGAGCCACTTCCGGCAGGGCCATCTGGAACCTGGTGTGCTCATAAGCATTCATAATTCTCACGAACCGGTTCAAATACCAGTTGAGAGCCACGCCCCACTCGGCAGCCGCTGCCGCGGCCGTTTTGGGGTCGGCAAAAAGAGGGAACGCATTTCCATCCACTCGCAACCGGCTGTAACGGCCGGCTAATTCCCAGCCGCCCAGGTGGCGGATGCCTTTTTGCGGCTCGAATGCGTTTCGTGGCCGCACCCCGGCATAGCTGTTCTTCTCGCCCGTGAGCATGAGGGAGGCGGTGGCCTGCCAGGCGTCGTTGCTCAAGCGCCGGCTGCTCAGGTGGTTGCGCACGTCTTGCGACGAGACCGTGTACTCGCCCATCAGTCCTAACCGCCCCCAATAGTAGTATGCCTGGGGTGAGAGCCGCGTGTGCCTGCCGTCGGCGGCTGCGCTGGAAAAGTATTTGAAAAACGTGTTCTGGCCAACCGTCTTGAAGCTGGGCAAGGCGCCGTGCTCGCCGGCAAAGGAAGCGGCGATTCCCACGCCCGTGCCCCGAAAAACTTTGGCTGATCGGGAGGAGAACGGGGTAAGAAATACTCGCGCCACACCTTCGTTGCTGGCTCGCCATTGAAAGCTTCCGTTCGATCCGTCAGTGGTTCCGTTGAAATAACCCGCGGCATAAGCGATGGAATTGTTCCCCAGTGAGCCACTGAGCTGAGCACCTACTTCACGCAACGGAACCAGGTCTGAGGCCAGAGAACGCTCGGCGAAGGTCGCCTCACGGTCGGAGCGCAGAGCCTCCAGGCTGACCGGAGTTTTGAATTTCCCGATCCGCGGCTTGGCAAACTGAACCGTCCTGATCTCAACGTAGGCTTCCTGAATCTGTGGATTGTTCCGGCCGAAATCTGGCATAAAACGAAAATCCAGCGTCTTGAACAATGTGCCTTCCAACAGCGGGCGTATACGGCGGAACAGGAGGGTGTCCGGGCTTTGATCTTTCAGATCACTGGAAAAAAAGCGGCCATCCGCCTGGATATAGCCGTGGATCCGCACCTGCGTGGAGCTGCTTTCATTGCTCAAAACCAGGCCGTCGTGCCGGAAGGAAATCGCGGATGAAACGGCTGTGTTGGCCGGGTCTGCGGCAGTTGCCGGCGGATCACTTTGCGCCACCAGGCTGCTGGCTAAAACAACCGCAACCAGAGCCGTCGCTAACGGAGCTGCAAGTCTCAAGTTCTCTCCCTTCGGCTATAGCAATTTGTAGCCCAGCAGCAAAAGAGTGGTTCCCAGCACCGGGCGCAACGCTTTTTCCGGCACCACCGCCGTCATTTTGCTGCCCAGCCAGACGCCCGGAATCGAGCCAATCAGCAGCCCCTTGAGCAGGGGAAAATTGATGCTGCCTATCCCCAGATGACCCACGGCGGAGACTCCAACTAACAGCAGAGCGTGAGCGATGTCGGAGCCTACGATCCGCCTGAGTGGCGTGTCCGGGTACAGGATGACGAGCGATGCAATGATCAGGCTGCCGCTGCCAACCGAGGTGATACTGACCAGGAAACCGACGACCAATCCCGCCAGAGTTGTCAGCCAGGCTAGCCGGCGCACATCGCCTTCGCGTTGGCTGGCTGCGGCGTTGCGGGGTTTTCGGAAGCAGCGCCAAAACATGCTCAAGGCTACCGCTACCAGCGCAATGCCCAGCATGCGGAGCACCAGTCGGTCTGACCTCTGCGCGCCTCCGGCGGCGTGGAGGTGTGCCAGCAGCGCCAGGCCCAGCAGCGCCCCTGGGATGCTGCCCAGGGCTAACCTTTTGACAATGGTGAAATCTACCGTCTTCTGCCGCCAGTGAACGAAGCCGCCGGCAGCCTTGGTTATTGTGCTCCAGACCAGATCCGTTCCCACCGCCATCATGGGCGGAGCCCATCCCAGCACGATCAGCAAAGGCGTGAGCAGCGCTCCTCCACCGGTGCCGGTCACGCCGACCAGGAAGCCGACTATTAAGCCTAATATTGAAACCTTGAAATCCATCTCTTCCTCACTCCCGCGTTTCGCCGGGCTACGATGCGCATTGCCTCGGTTTACACGTCAATAGCCAGTAAGGCCATCAACTAACTCGGCATTTTAAAAAAGCTTGCGATTTCTTCAAGGCCTGTTCTGTTCCCGCCAGGCACAACAATCAATGTTCGACGGTCTGACGGCTTCGCAGTTTCTTTTTTCCCGTCTCGTGCGGAGCCACCTCGCCCGCGATATCGGCCAGCGAGGTATTCTCCAGGATGTGGGCGGCAGCGTTGCGCACCTCCATGAAAACGCTGTACAGCTGGCGGTGTGGCTTATCGCTGTCAATCAGTTGCTGCAGGCCGGCGCCGTCGGCGAACGGCGCCAGGGGTCCGTCAATGGTTCGAATGACCTCGCTGAGGAAGATCTGGTTAGGCGGGCGCTTGAGCTGATAGCCGCCCTTGGAGCCGCGCACGCTTTCCACCATGCGCGCGTTTTTCAGTTCCAGCAGAATCAATTCCAGGAACTTTTCCGGCAGGTTCTCCTCGTAAGCGATGTCACGAATGCGGATGGCGCCCTGGCGGTAACGGCGGGCCAGCATCATCAGCGCCTGCAAAGCGTATAGACCTTTCTGCGATATCTTCATGCACCTACCGGGTATCGCCCCAAAAGGGGAATACTCTATCATGTCCGTAGGGATAATCAAGATGAAAGAGTTTGCACCCGGAGCTGCTCGCTTTGCGCTTCGGCGGGACTCGAACCCGGGTCCAGGGGAAATCAATAACTTTAGGGAGACCTGTTTTTCCGCATCCCGCGCAGGTATACCCAGTGCCCCAATGTAAAGATTTGCACTTCCGAAGACCTGAGGTCTTGCCGATACAGGCGGCCGGGGAAACCAGGCTGGGCGCAGGTGACGCACCTTGTCGCCCGTGTTACATTAGTTTTCGCAGCCCCCGCCCACTTCGCTGCATCAGAAACTAAACCGGCAGTTCGGGTTTAGTACAATCAGAGGCCTATTTCCAGTTTCGGCGCCGGAGACTCTAGCTGCATGAATGTTTTGGAGATGCCATTGCCGGCGGTTGCTGAAGAGCCGCCGCCAGCACTTGAGGAAAACATTGCCCCGCAGGCTTCACCTTCCGATCACGGGAGTTATTGGGATTGGGTTTTTTGCCTCGCTATTATCTGTGGTCTCGCTTTTCTGGTATATGCCAGCTTGCATGATTCGCTGTTCCGGCCGGTATGGCTTGCGGCCGAGCAACACCGCTGGGCCAAGCTGATGGTGCGCCCCAGTGTGCTGTGGATGGCCATGGGCGCCAGCTTGCTGATTTTTCGCACCATCTTCTGGTTTCGTTACCAGCCCTTCCCTTCGGCCGCTATGAGCGACGCCCCGCAATTGACCGTCATCATTCCCGCCTACAACGAAGGGCCGATGGTGCTGAAGTCCATCGAATCCGTGGCCACCGCCCTATATCCCCATAACCGCCTGGAAATCTTTGTGGTGGACGATGGCAGCACCGACGATACCTGGATGCACATCCAGCGCGCCGCCTCCCGCTATCCCCACATGGTGACCACCTTCCGCCAGCCCAAAAACGCCGGCAAGCGCGCCGCCTTAGCGGTGGGCTTCGAGAGAGCCCGCGGCGAGGTGATCGTAACCCTGGATTCCGATAGCGTGATCGAACCCAACGCCTTGCTGGCCATCACCGGGCCCTTCCGCAGTCCCAAAGTGGGCGCGGTGGCGGGGAAGGTAGAGGTCTACAACCGGCGCAGCGGAGTGATTCCCCGCATGCTGCACGTGCAGTACATCCTCTCCTTCGACCTCATGCGCGCGGTGGAGTCGTCCTACGGCACGGTGTACTGCTGCCCGGGCGCGCTCACCGCCTACCGCACCTCCATCGTACGCCGGGTGCTGCCCGCCTGGATGGAACAAAAATTCCTGGGCTCGCGCTGCACTTTTGGCGAGGACCGCGCCATGACCAACATGGTGCTTTCCCAGGGCTACGATACGGTCTACCAGCGTACGGCGCGGGTGCGCACCGTGGTTCCGGAACACTACACCAAAATGTGCAAGATGTTCCTGCGCTGGGACCGCAGCTACGTGCGCGAAGAGATCAATTTCATGCGCATCGTGTGGAAACGCCCCCTGCTGCCGCGCATCATTTCGGTGTGGGAGCGCATTACTTCCAACCTGCGCTACCCCGTCAACTACTTCAGCCTGATCATGCTGTCCATGCTGGCATACGCCCGGCCAGGCATGATTCCGCGCATGCTGCTGGCCATCGGCGTCATCTCCCTCTTTAACATGATTTACTACTTGCGCAGCGAGCCCTCCAAGGACTTCGTCTACGGCGTGCTTTACGGTTATTTTTCCTTCTTCCTGATGTTCTGGATTTTTCCCTACGCCGTGGTTACCGTGCGGGCCAGAGGCTGGCTGACGCGATAGCGGGTGGCTGAAAGCCGGCTGCACAAATGAGGGTTTGCACAAAGTGCCGCCTGCGGAACTGAAATGACAGGCCGCGCAAAATAAAATGGCGGGCTGCGCAAATGAAATAGCAGGCCGCGCAAATCAAATGGCGGGCTGCGCAAATAGTCTCTTCCACATTGTTTCCCTCACTATTGTTCCATTCACTCTGTCATCCTGAGCGAGCGCGAGTTGAGCGAAGCGAAACGAGCGCGAGTCGAAGGACCTCGCGCCTCCCGGCCTTGAGACATTGCAAGACCCAGTTCGCCCTAACCTAGCTCGCGCCAGCCCGCGCAGCGGGCGAGATAGTAAAGCCCAGGGCGGAAGCCCTGGGAAACCGAGCCGAACTAAATCGCAGAGCCCCGTAGGGGCGGCACAAAAAACTTCGTCCCGAAAGATGAAGAGCAGGTCCTTCGCTGCGCTCCCGCGCGTTCGCTCGGTCGCGCGGCTCAGGATGACAAATCAGAAGGTAAACGGCAGCGTGTGGCGCGGCTGAAGCGCGCCCTGATACGTAGCCAGCCAATAGCTACGTATCTAGTCAGCTACTCAGCTTCACTTCTTCTCTTGCCGCGTAGTGGGATTCCACGTAGTCGTTGAGGATGGAGATAAATTCGGCCACGATTTTGTCGCCGCGCAGGGTGGTCATCAGGCGGCCATCCACAAACACCGGCGCTTTGGGCTCCTCGAAGGTGCCGGGCAGGGAAATGCCGATGTGCGAGTGCTTGGATTCGCCCGGGCCATTGACCACGCAGCCCATCACCGCAACTTTCAACTCCTCCACTCCGGGATGGCGCTGCTTCCACACCGGCATTTGCTGGCGCAGGTAGGATTGGATCTGCTCCGCCATCTCCTGGAAGAAGGTGCTGGTAGTGCGGCCGCAGCCGGGGCAAGCCGTCACCTGCGGGGTGAAACTGCGAATGCCCAGCGACTGCAGAATCTGTTGCGCCACCAGAACCTCTTCAGTGCGGTCGCCGCCCGGCGCGGGGGTGAGCGAAACCCGGATGGTGTCGCCAATGCCTTCCTGCAGAAGCACGCCCAGCGCGGCCGTGGAGGCCACAATGCCTTTCATGCCCATGCCCGCTTCGGTGAGCCCCAGGTGCAGCGGGTATTGGCAGCGCGCCGCCAGGCTGCGGTAAACGTCAATCAGGTCCTGCACGCCGCTGACTTTCGCGCTGAGGATGATCTGGTCGCGCCGCAGGCCGTACTGTTCCGCTTTGGCGGCCGAGTTCAGCGCGCTCACCACCATGGCCTCCATGGTCACGTCGCGCGCCTCCTTGGGTTCGTCGAGGCGCGAATTCTCGTCCATCATGCGGGTAAGCAGCGCCTGGTCGAGCGAGCCCCAGTTCACGCCGATGCGCACCGGCTTCTCGTTCTCGATGGCGACCTCGATCATCGCCAGGAAATTGTTGTCGTCCTTCTTGCCGATCGAGACATTGCCGGGGTTGATGCGGTACTTGGCCAGCGCGCGGGCGCAGGCGGGATACTTCTTCAGCAGGATGTGCCCGTTGTAATGGAAGTCGCCGATGATGGGCACCGGGACGCCCAGCTTCTCGAGGCCGTCGACGATGTGCGGCACGGCCCTGGCGGCATCGTCGTTGTTAACGGTGACGCGAACCAGCTCCGAGCCGGCGCGGGCCAGGGCCATCGATTGACGGATGGTGCCGTCGATGTCGGCGGTATCGGTGTTGGTCATCGACTGCACCACAATTGGTGCATCGGAACCGACGCGCACGCCGCCTACGGTGGCCGTATAGGTCTTTCTACGCTGGATCTGGGCCATACAGGACTATGAAAAGTTTAACACGTTGATTCCGAGCGGCCGGGGGGCTGCCCAGGATCGATAGTGTCCTCTCGAAAATCGCTTCGTAAGTGGGGCGCCCGTCGCGCTGCCCAGGGCCGATGATCTCTTGTCTGGAATCGCTTCCTGTCAGGGCACGACTTCAGTCGTGCCGAAGAGTCTTTTTTTTGGTTCCGGAGCCGGCTTTCAGCCGGCGACCCCCCTTGTACCGTCGGCTGAAGCCGACTCTCCAAAAAACTCGTTTCGGCACGACTGAAGTCGTGCCCTGATACAAAGCCGAAGGGGCCGATTTTCTCTGGAGCTTGTGAAGTCGCACGCTCATGGCCTGCGACACTGGCGTTTTTGCAGCAGTCTGTTGCGAGCGCTCTACCATCTTGGCGATGAAGCGCATCGAGACGCGCGGAGCCGCGAGGTGCGATAGTATCCCGAGGAGGAGAAATCATGTCCTTTCGCAATGGTGACAAGTCGCGCGAGCACCGCCTTCGCAAGGCGCGCCAGAAGAAACGCACGGTCGTCCGCAAGCTGAAGGGTGACGAGTCGAAGCCGCAGGCTTCGTCCAAGGCCGCGCGCTGATCCAATCCGGCGTGACCCGCGGGCGACGCGGATGAAGTTTGGCGGCAGGGTGGGACTAAGTTGCACTCATTTTGGTGCAGGTTCCCGATTTGGGAATGCCTTGTCAAGCCCCACAGAGGTGCCAAATTCCTTCTAAACCAATGACACCGCTGGAAATCGAGTTCCGCTGAAAACGGAACAAGCCTACCCTGAATATGCTAGGATACAGTTAGAGAGTTGGACAGAGGCGCTGCCTTCTTCCAACTCTCTTTCGTTTTTGCTCTACGCAGGCGCTTGCTGCCGGTTGTCTGCTATGCGCCGGGCGGAGCTGTCAGCGCATCTGCCGCCGGCTCAAGCCGGCTCCGAAGCTCAGAAACAGCTGGCTTGGACGCAGGCCTGAAGGCCCGCTCTACCGGAACCGCCCGTCGCGCCGAGTCCCGTCGGACGACAGGCTTCTCACCCAGACACTGAAGGCCGGCACTGCCCCTCAATGCAAACACAGACAATGTGACCGGCGTCACATGGGCTCGTGACTCGCGTACAGGCGTCTGCAGGCCTCTCGCTGCTAGAACTGGAGAGTCGAAGCCGTAACCGGCTGACGGCACTAAGAGAGGCATGGCAGTGCCCGACGAGATCAAAGACACAAGTCCAGTTTTGCCGGCAGCGAAGGCGTCCGAAGGCGACCCGCCGTTCGCCGAAGTGAAGGCGCCCGCCGAGAAGGCTACGCAACCGGCGCAAAGCTCCGAGGCCAAGCCGGCCGCCAAGAGCGCGACACCGGCTGCCGCTGCCGCCGGAGAGAAGCCTGCCGCGGCCGCCAAGCCGGCTGCCCCTGCGGGCGCCGCGAAGCCCGCTGCCCCCGCAGCCAAGCCCATCGCCAAGCCGGAGCCGTGGGAGCCGGAGCTGGTTCGCAAACTCAAAGCGCATTACGGCTCGGGCATACGGGAAGCCGCGACCTACGTTGGCCAGAAGTATCTGGTGGTCGATAGCTCGATCGTCTACGAAGTCCTGCTGCGGATGCACGACGACGGCCTGTTCGACTACCTGGTCGACGTGACCGCCGTGCACTATCCCAAGCGCGAGGCGCAATTCGACATCGTGTACATCCTGTACTCGTTCCACAACAACGAGCGCGTGCGGGTGAAGACACAGGTCCGCGACGGCGAGCGGCTGCACAGCGCGGTCGCGATCTGGCCGACGGCCAACTGGCTGGAGCGCGAAGTCTACGACATGTTCGGCATTGGCTTCGAGGTGCATCCCGAGCTGAAGCGCATCCTGATGCCCGACGGCTGGAAGGGATACCCGCTGCGCAAGGATTATCCGATCCTGTGCCAGGACCAGGGGTGGGTGGAAGAGAACTTAGGAATTGAAAGCGGGCAGTGAGGGTAGAGCGAACCTTCAGGTTCGCGTCAGGCCCGCCTAGGAAATTTCGAGGGGCTTCAGCCCCGACATATGCCGCCGGCTGAAGCCGGCTCGGGAGCAAAGGAACACGCGGTTCGCCAGCCTGAAGGCTGGCTCTACCAAGTCTGGCGAACGGCGAACCGCGAACCGCGAACCGCGAATAGCGAAGCACGAGCGACGAACAGCGACATGACCGACCCAACCACCACCGACCTACTCGATCTCGACACCAAGGACGAAACGTTCCTCGACGCCAACGAGATCGTGCTCAACATGGGCCCGCAGCACCCTTCGACGCACGGCGTGCTGCGCGTCATTTTGAAGCTCGATGGCGAGAAAGTCCTGGGCACCGAGTGCGTCATCGGATACCTGCATCGCGGCGTGGAGAAGATTGCCGAGAACCGCACCTACGCGATGTTCAACCCATACGTCGACCGCATGGACTACGTTGCCGCGATCTCCAACGGGCTGGGTTACTGCGAGGCGGTCGAGAAGCTGATCAGCGCCGAAGTGCCGGCGCGCGCGCAGTACATCCGCGTGATTCTGACTGAGCTGTGCCGCATCGCCAGCCACCAGGTTTGGCTGGGAACGCATGCGCTCGACATCGGCGCGCTGACCCCGCTGTTCTATTGCCTTCGCGATCGCGAGGCGATCCTGAAGATCTTCGAGAAGTATTGCGGCGCGCGGCTGACGACGCACGCGTTCCGCATCGGCGGCTGCATTTACGAGACGTATGAGGGCTTCGAGCAGGACTGCCTGAATTTCTGCGATGCGTTTCTGCCAAAGCTGGACGAATACGAAGAGCTGCTGACCACGAACCGCATCTGGGTCCGGCGGACAAAGGGCGTCGGCATTCTGAAGCCGGAGGATTGCGTCGCGCTGGGCGTGACCGGCCCGGTGCTGCGCGCCTCGGGCGTGAAGTGGGACCTGCGCAAGGCGCAGCCCTACGAGTGCTACGGCAAAATCGATTTCGAGATTCCGACCGGGGTGAACGGCGACACCTACGACCGGTACCTGGTGCGAATTGAAGAGATGCGGCAGTCGGTGCGCATCATCCGCCAGGCGGTGGATGGGCTGCCGGCGGGGCCGATCATGGCAAAGGTGCCCAAGGTGCTCAAGCCGCCGGCCGGCGAGGTCTATCACTCAATCGAGGCGCCCAAGGGCGAGCTGGGATATTTCATCGTGAGCGACGGCTCGGTGCAGCCGTATCGCGTGCGCGTGCGGCCGCCGTCGTTCGTGAACCTCCAAGCCTTGGACAAGATGGTGCGAGGGTTGCTGGTGGCAGATGTGGTCGCGGTGATCGGCACGCTGGACATCGTGCTGGGCGAGGTGGACCGGTAGAGCGGTGGAAGCGCCGGCCTATAGGCCGGCATGAACGAAGAATCGGCAGGACGAGCCTTTAGGCTCGTGCCTGAACGGGATTGGTAGAGCGAACCTTCAGGTTCGCGCCCAGGACGCGAAAAAATGAGGGGCTTTAGCCCCGGAAGATGTGTCGCCGGCTGAAGCCGGCTCGAGTAAGACATTGGGCTGGGACGCCGCCCTGAAGGGCGGCTCTACCCAGAAAAATTTAAGGCGGGGAACGCGGGCCTGAAGGCCCGCTCTTCCACCGGCACAGCTGAAGGCCGTGCATAGACCAAAATGATTGACGCAATCACAAGTTATCTCCACTCGAGCGCGACGCCCGGCGAGGCCGGCAGCATGACGTGGGCGACGATCTACATCCTGATCATCACGATCGGGATCTCGCTGGCCGTCATCTCGATGAACTGGCTGGAGCGCAAGATTCTTGCGCACATGCAGATTCGCTTGGGCCCCATGCGCGTGGGCCCGCACGGGCTGCTGCAGCCCTTTGCCGACGCGCTGAAGCTGCTCATCAAGGAAGACATCATCCCGGCGAACGCCGACAAGCTGGTGTTCTGGAGCGCGCCCGTCGTGGTAACGATGACCGCGTTCACCACGTTTCTGGTCGTGCCCTTCGGCGCACAGCACGCCGTGACCGACATGAATATCGGCATCCTGTTCATGCTAGGCGTCTCGTCGCTGGGAGTGCTGGGCATCATCATGGCGGGATGGTCGTCGAATTCGCATTACCCGCTGATGGGCTCGCTGCGCTCGAGCGCGCAGATGGTGTCGTACGAAGTCGCGATGGGCCTGGCGATTGTCTGCGCGGTGCTGATGACGAGCCTGCAGACGGGCACGGGCACGCTGAGCATGATCGGCATCGTCCAGGCGCAGGCCGCGCAGCACACGTGGTTCATCTTCAAGTTCTTCCCGCTGGGATTCCTGGCGTTCGCGATCTTCGCTATCGCGATGGTCGCGGAAACTAACCGCGCGCCCTTCGATCTGCCCGAAGCCGAGTCGGAGCTGGTCGCCGGCTTCCACACCGAGTACAGCGGATTTCGGTGGTCTCTGTTTTTCCTGGCGGAATACGCGGCGATGCTCGCAGTCTCGTCGATCGCGGTGACGCTGTGGCTTGGTGGATGGATGCGGCCGTTCCCGACGTGGCTGGGCGGCTCGACCTGGGAGCTGGCGTTCTCGTTCTTTCCCGCGCTGACGTTCTTCGTGCTCGCGGGGCTGTGCCTGCTGGGCACGGCGCGCATGCCGAAGATTTCGCAGATGAAGATCCAGACTGTTGGGCTTGGCATTTTCGGCGCGCTGCTGCTGGTTGTCGGTGCGGCGCTGATGATCACGCCGGTGCGCGAGCGTGTGCAGGACATCTTCTGGTTCGTCGCCAAGGTCGCCTTCTTCATGTACCTGTACATCTGGTATCGCGGCACGTTTCCGCGATATCGCTTTGATCAGCTGATGAAAGTCGGCTGGAAGGTGCTGCTGCCGACCGGGTTGGGCGTGCTGATTGCGACCGCGGTTTGGGGACTGGCGCCGGACATCAAGTCGGTGCTTGTCGGGGTGCTGAGGTAGAGCTGGCCTTCAGGCCGGCGTTCAGCGCCAGGAAAAGAATTGAGGGCTTCAGCCCCGGTATATGGCGCCGGCTGGAGCCGGCTCGGGAACCATAAGTGTGCATGGGGACGCCAGCCTGAAGGCTGGCTCCACTTGGAGGTCGCTACCGTGAGTCTGTCGCCGCTGATTCGCAAAATCTTGCTGATCGATTTGTTGAAGGGCCTGCGGGTGACCTTCAACTATCAGAAGCCGAGCGAGGCAGTGACTGAGCAGTATCCGCTGGAGCGTCCGGTGGTGTACGAGCGCTATCGCGGACTGCCGCGGCTGCGGGTCGACGCCGAAAGCGGCAGCTCGAAGTGCATTGTGTGCAACCTGTGCGCGCTGGCGTGTCCCGAGCAGTTGATCGTGGTGAAGGGCGAACGCAATCCCGCGACCAAGCGCAAGGAGCCAGTGTCGTGGACCTACGACCTGAGCCGCTGCATGTTTTGCGGCCTGTGCGCCGAGGCGTGCTCGACCGACGCGCTGGAGTTGACCCAGGATTTCGAAGTGGCCTTCTACACGCGCGAGGGAATGGTGCTGGACCAGGCCGCGCTGGAGAAGGGACACGAGCCGGTGAGGTACGCGAAGTGAAGCAGTTGTCAGTTGTTCGTTGTCAGTTGGGAAGGGCCGGCGGAATGGTGATTATAGGGGTCCTTCGACTTCGCGCCCGGACAACTATCGCGCCAAGCGCAAAGGGGCGCGCTTGTCACGATAGTTGCGCGGTCGCTCCGCTCAGGATGACACCGGGTTGGGAGACTTTGCTAATTGCTAAACACTAAATGCTAGTTGCTAATTGCTTTTTATGACTCCTATTGCGACAACGTTCTTCTTCTACTTTCTGGCGACCATGGCGATCGTCTCGGCGATCTTCGTGATCACCCGGCGCAATCCGGTGCATGCGGCGCTGGCGCTGATTGTGACGCTGCTGTCGCTGGCCGGCTTCTACCTGATGCTGTACGCCCCGTTCGTTGCCGGCGTCCAGATCGTGCTTTATGCCGGCGGAATCATGGTGCTGTTCCTGTTCGTCATCATGCTGGTGAACCTGGAGCAGAACATTCGCGAGTATCAGTTCAATCGGCAATGGCTGGTGGGCATTGCGGCCGCGCTGTCGCTGGGCGTGCTGCTGGCGTTCGTCTACGAGCGCGGGAGCGACATCTTCCCGCGAACTCTGGCGGCGATACCGGAGACGCAGAACACGCAGCAGATCGGGCTGGCGCTGTATGGCAATTACATGCTGCCGTTCGAGGTTGCGTCGCTGCTGCTGCTGGTTGCGATCGTGGGCGCCGTCGTCATGGCGAAGAAGAGGATTTGAAACGGCAGTCGTCAGTGGCTAGTGGCCAGTTGGGTAGAGCGAACGTTCTGGTTCGCGTTACGGGGCCAACAAGGGAAAAAGCCGGCTTGAACCGGCGACAGGCGAGGGCGGGTGAACTGGGTATAGAGGTCCTTCGATTCCGGCGCTGAAGCTCCTCCCCTCAGGATGACACGTTGGATTTCTTGTTGGCTGAGTGCTGACTGCTGATTGCTAAGTGCTTTTATGAACGAAATCACAACATTGCATTACCTGGTTGTTGCGGCGGCGCTGTTCATCACCGGCACCATTGGCGTGCTGACGCGCCGCAACGTGGTCATCATCCTGATGTCGATTGAGCTGATTCTGAACGCCGTGAACTTGAACCTGGTGGCGTTCTCGCGGCTGTACGGGCTGCACGGGCAGGTGTTCTCGATTTTCGTCATCACCGACGCCGCCGCGGAGGCCGCGGTCGGGCTGGGCATCATCATCGCCTTCTTCCGCAATAAAGAGACGGTGAATGTGGATGAAGTGGATTTGCTGAAATGGTAGCGCGAACCTTTAGGTCCGCGTTCAAGTGGGATCGAAAACGTTTGCGGGGATTCAGCTCCGAAAGATGTGCCGCCGGCTAAAGCCGGATCGAGACGATAAGAAATGCGGGACGCGACCCTAAAGGGTCGCTTTACCGGGCGTATACATTATGTTTTTCCTTGATCACATCTGGCTTATTCCGCTGTTTCCGGCGTTCGGGGCGGCCTGCATGTTCTTCTTCGGACGCAGGCTGTCGAAGTCTGCGGTGAACGGCGTCTGCGTCGGCGTCATCGTGCTGGCGTTCGTGTGGGCCACGCTCGCCGCGTGGCAGTACAACGGATATCAAGCCGCCAATCCCGGCAAGCCGTTCGAGAAAGTGATGTACACCTGGCTCGGCACGGGAACATCGTCCGGGGCTGAAGCCCCGGAAATAAATAGTGGCGCTGACGCGAACCTGAAGGTTCGCTCTACCAGTTCTTCCGCCGGGGCTGAAGCCCCGAACACAATAAATGACATCGGTGACGCGACCATAAATGGTCGCTCTACCACCTCGTCCGCCGGGGACGCGAGCCTAAAGGCTCGCTCTACCGCCGGAAGCCGCTCTGCCACTCTCAGCTATCCGACGCACGACGGCTCGGCCCCATTCCGCGCCGATGCTGGCTTCCTGCTCGATCCGTTGTCGGCGATCTGGCTGCTATTTGTGACCGGCGTGGGCATGCTCATCCACATTTATTCGATGGGCTACATGGCGCACGAGGGCGGCTATTACCGCTTCTTCGGCTACCTCAACCTGTTCATGTTCTCCATGCTGACGCTCATCCTCGCCAACAACTACGCGCTGATGTTTGTTGGCTGGGAGGGCGTGGGGCTGTGCTCGTACCTGCTAATCGGCTTCTACTTCCTGCGGCATTCGGCCTCGACCGCCGCGAACAAGGCGTTCATCACCAACCGCGTGGGTGACGCCGGATTCATTCTCGGCATGCTGATGATCGCGTGGCGCTTCGGCACGGTGCAATACACGGCCGTCAATCACATTGCGCGCAGCGGTGCACTCAGCATCGGCGATCCGGTGATCACCGCCGCCTGCCTGTTCCTGTTCATCGGCGCCTGCGGCAAGTCGGCGCAGTTGCCGCTGTATGTCTGGCTGCCGGACACGATGGAAGGTCCCACGCCCGTCTCCGCGCTGATCCACGCGGCGACGATGGTCACTGCGGGCGTGTACATGGTGGCGCGCTCGAATGCGCTGTTTGTGCTGGCGCCTACGGCGATGAAGACGGTCGCCATCGTCGGCGCGCTGACCGCGATTTTCGCGGCAACCATCGGCCTGGTGCAGAACGACATCAAGCGTGTGCTGGCCTACTCGACGGTCTCGCAGCTGGGCTACATGTTCCTGGCGCTCGGCGTCGGCGCCTTTGCTGCCGGCGTCTTCCACGTCTTCACGCATGCGTTTTTCAAGGCGCTGCTCTTCCTCGGAGCCGGCTCGGTGATCCACGCCATGAGCGGCCAGCAGGAGATGCAGTTCATGGGCGGGCTGCACAAGAGGATCAAGACGACCTTCGGCACCATGCTGATCGGCACGCTGGCCATCGCCGGCATTCCCGGTTTTGCGGGCTTCTTCTCGAAGGACGCGATCCTGTGGGAGGCCTGGTCGCGCGAGGGCGGCGCTTATCGCTATCTCTGGGCCATCGCGTTCCTCACCGCGCTGATGACCTCGTTCTACATGTTCCGGCTGATCTACCTGACGTTCTTCGGCAAGCCGCGCATGAGTCATGAAGTCGAGCAGCACATCCACGAGTCGCCGAGGACGATGACCGGGGTGCTGGTGGTTCTGGCGATCTGCTCGATCGGCGCGGGCTGGCTGGGATTGCCGCACAGCCTCGGCGGGACTAACCGCTTCGAGAAGTTTCTGGCGCCAGTGTTCGCGAAAGAGGCGGTCGTGCTGGAGCACGAAGGCGACGCGGCGCAGGTGGCACCGGGCGAAAAGGAAGTGGAGCATACCGATCCGCTGGAGTATGTGCTGATGTTCGCCTCCGTCGGCGCGGCGATTGTTGGCTGGTGGCTAGCGCAGCGCGCCTACAAGAACGCCGACAAGGGTTACAAGGAGCCGATCCAGGAAATCGCGCCGCCTGTCTACAAGACGCTCTTCCGCAAGTGGTATGTGGACGAAGTCTACGACCGGCTGGTCACCGGCCGCGCGAAAGTTGGCGGAGTACGCCTGGGCACGATGGGACTCGGCGAAGGACTGTGGAAGTTTGACGCCGAGGTAGTCGATGGCGCGGTGAACGGCGCCGGCTGGACAACGCGCGGGGCGGCGACGCTGTCGACGCTGTGGGACAAGTGGATCATCGACGGGCTGTGCGTGAATGGCGTGGCGATCGTCACGCGGATGTTGTCGTATCCCGTGCGCCTGGTGCAGTGGGGACTGGTGCAGTGGTACGCGCTGGTAATGGTCGGAGGACTGGTTGGGCTGAGCGCGTACTACATTGTGCCGCCGCCGGCGTGGCGCTGGATGGGCGCGCACTGGTTCGTGACCACGCTAGCGGCCGTCGGTGTGATTGTTGTGATTAGTTTTGCCGGATATGTTGCGGCGAAACGTCCTCCGCAAATCGCGGAGACGAAGAGCATGGCCGCGGCCGCGGGAGATTGATGTGGGCCCACCACCTGGAAGGGTGGAGGCCGAGTTGTTTCGCGGTTTGTGGATCTTTGAAAGACGAGCGATATCGCGGGGCGAAAAGCAGGTCCCTCGACTCCGCGCCCGCCGACCCGCAAAAGAAGCGGGTCCGGGAAAAACACAGCGGGCGCTCCGCTCGGGATGACAAAGGTTTTTGGAAAGGGCACACGGCTCGCGGCTGAAACCGCTCGCCCGGGTGACACCGGTCTTAGCCAAGTGCCAAGAGCCAAGTGCCAAGTGCCAAACGCCAAGAGCTAATTGCTAATTGCTGGATTTCTACATGTACAACCACATACTAAGCATCGTCTTATTCACGCCGCTGGTAGGCGCCATCCTTCTGCTGTTTGTGCCGAAGGAGAGCAAGGACGCGATCCGCTGGATCGCGAACATCTTCGCGTTGCTCGGGTTCGCGGTTTCGTTGCCGATGATTCCGTGGTTCTGGGCACTGAAGGAACGCGCCGGCTTCCAGTTTGTCGAAGGCGCGCCCAACAACTGGATCCCGAACATCGGCGCCGGCTACGTGCTCGGCATCGACGGCATTTCGTTTCTGCTGATCATGCTGACTACGGTGCTGGGCGCCATCTCGATCCTGTCGTCATGGAAGGCGATCCAGGAGCGGGTGAAGGAATACTACATCTGGTTCCTGGTGCTGCAGACAGGCATGCTCGGCGTCTTCATGTCCAATGACATGTTCCTGTTCTTCGTCTTCTGGGAGGCGATGCTGGTGCCGATGTACCTGCTGATCGGCATCTGGGGCGGCCCGCGCAAGCTCTATGCGGCCATCAAGTTTTTCCTGTACACCCTGTTCGGCTCGGTGCTGATGCTGCTCGGAATCCTGTTCCTGTACTTCCATCACCACGCCCTCACCGGCATCTACACCTTCTACCTGCCCGACCTGTACGCGACGGCGCCGAAGATCGGCGGGCACGCGGCCATCTGGCTGTTCTTCGCGTTCTTCCTCGGCTTTGCGATCAAGGTGCCGATGTTCCCGTTCCACACCTGGCTGCCCGACGCGCACGTCGAGGCGCCGACGGCGGGCTCGGTCATCCTGGCCGGCGTTCTGCTGAAGATGGGAACGTACGGACTGATCCGCTTCTCGTTGCCATTCTTCCCGGCGGTCGCGATGACACCCTGGGTGCGCACGTTCATGATCACGCTGTCGCTGATCGGCATCATCTACGGCGCGCTGGTCTCGCTGGTGCAAAAGGACATGAAGAAGCTGGTGGCGTACTCGTCGGTCAGCCACCTGGGCTTCTGCACGCTGGGCATCTTTGCGCTGAGCCCGCTGGGGCTGAGCGGCTCGGTGTTGCAACAGATCAACCACGGCATCTCCACCGGTGCGCTGTTCCTGATCGTCGGCATACTGTACGAGCGGCGGCACACGCGCGAGATCTCCGAGTACGGCGGCATCTCCAACGTCATGCCGATCTACGCGACCATCACGCTGATCATGTTCATGTCGTCGATGGGCCTGCCGCTGCTGAACGGATTTGTCGGCGAGTTCACGATTCTGCAGGGCACGTTCATGGAGAACAAAATCTGGGCCGCGTGGGCGGTGCCGGGCGTGATTCTCGCAGCGGCGTATTTGCTGTGGCTCTATCAGCGCGTGTTCTTCGGGCCGGTAAACAATCCCAAGAACGAGAAGCTGCTGGACCTGAGCGGACGCGAGCTGGCGACGTTCGTTCCGCTGGTCGCGCTGGCGCTGTGGATCGGGTTGTATCCCAAGCCGTTCTTCCAGATTCTGTCGACGCCGGTGAACAACCTGTTGGCGACGGTGCGGCCGGATTATCCGGGGCTGCAGAAGCCGGTGCTGGCGGGACAGCCGGCAACGCCGGTCGCGGTGCAACCTGCGAAGGCGTCCGAAGCGGCGAAACCTGCTGCGGTGACGCAGGGCGCGTCAGGGGCACTCGTGACAGCTACGAGCGGGGCTTTCCGCCCGGCGGCACGACAGGAGATTTCTCCGGCGCGCGCGGGAACAGCAGGTCCCTCGACTACGCCGGCTGAAACACCCCAACAAGCGCAAAAGGCGCGCTTGTCGGGGGCCCCGTTCGCCGGCTCCGCTCGGGATGACAAGTCTTATGAGGGAACGGCGGACGCGAGCCCTTCGGCAAGCTCAGGGCAGGCTCTGAAGGCTCGCTCTACCAACTCCGCTCGGAATGACAATCAGCTGATTACAGCTGCTCATGTGAACGCGACGAAACTCGCGCTGAGCAAGTGAGGACCTTGTGATCAACTACCTCACACAATACTTTTCGACGACCGACTACCTGCTGGCGCTTCCTATGCTGCTGCTGGCGGTGTTCGCGCTGGGGATCCTGATGCTTGACCTGGCGCTGCCAAAGCGATGGAAGAAACTCAACGCGGTCACCGCGCTCGTCGGAATAGGCTTCGCGGCGGTGGCGACCGGCAAGCTGCACTGGGCCTATCACATCGCGCAGCAGCGCGGGCTCGGCTTCATCGATACAGGCTTCATGCGCTCGCTAGTGGTCGATCCGTTCGCCATCTACTTCTTCTACCTGTTCCTGGCGGGTGGCGCGATCGCGGTGCTGATGTCGGTCCGCTATCTCGAAGTCGAGGAAGAAAATCACGGTGAGTTTTACGCGCTGATGCTGTTCTCGATTGTGGGCATGATGTGCATGGCGGCGGGCTACGACCTGGTGCTGCTGTTCATCGGCCTGGAGCTGATGGCCATCTCGACCTACGTGCTCGTCGGCTTCCTGCGGCGCGACCGCCGCTCGAACGAAGCCGCGCTGAAGTATCTGCTGCTGGGCGCCTTCTCCTCGGGAATCTTCGCCTACGGCCTGTCGCTCTTCTACGGGCTGACGGGCAGCACCAATCTGCAGGAGATCGCGCACGGGCTGCAAGGCATCATCGCCACGCGGCCAACTGACCCGGTTGTGATCTTCGCGCTGCTGGCGACCACCACCGGCCTGCTCTTCAAGATCGCGGCGGTACCGTTCCATCAATGGGCGCCGGACGCCTACGAGGGCGCGCCCACCAGCATCACCGGCTTCATGTCGGTTGCCGTGAAGGCTGCGGGCTGGGCGCTACTGCTTCGCGTCTTCCTGTTCAGTCTGTATCCGCTGCGCTCGCTTTATGTGCCGCTGCTCATCTTCGTGGCCATTGCGACGATGATCGTCGGCAACTTCGCGGCGATCACGGAAACCAACACGAAGCGCCTGCTGGCTTACTCGTCCATCGCGCATGTCGGCTACATGCTGCTCGGTCTCATCGCCTCGGACGGCCAGAACAACTCCACCGGCATCATGGCGATCATGCTGTACCTGCTGGTGTACACCTTCATGAACCTGGGCGCATTCGCGGTGATCACCTCGCTGCGGCGGCGCAACATAATCGGCGACGAGATCGACGACATCGCCGGCCTCTACTTCAAAGCGCCTACCGAAGCCATTCTGATGCTGGTGTTCCTGCTGTCGCTGGCGGGGATCCCGCCGCTGGCCGGCTTCTGGGGCAAATACTTCATCTTCCTCAGCCTCATCCAGACGGGGCACTACACGCTGGCCGCAGTCGCCGTGCTGTTCGCGGTGATCGGCCTGTACTACTACATGCGGATCGCCAACGCCATGCTGATGCGGCAGCCGATCGAGGACGAGCCCGTGCGCCTGAGCCCGGCGATGCGGCTGGCGCTGGGCATCACAGCGGCTGGGACGATCGTTATCGGCCTATTCCCCAACTACGCAATTAACGTAGTGAACTGGTCGCTTGGAATCGTGCAGAACGCACCGGGCGCGACGGCGCTGTTGCGCTAGCGGTCGCATCCGGTCTCCCATGCTCGCCCATGGCTTGGGCTGACCCGGCCCGCCCGCCCGCGCGCGCGAAATTACCTTTGGAGGACGTACCTCCTGGTCTGCCGTTGCGTTTGCAGCTTAGGCGTGCTAGCGTCTCCGGTAAAGTCGGCTGGTGCGAGTGTTTCCTCGACGGAAACACAGCCGGCGCTTCTATCTCAGGGGGGATCAAGATGGCATTCTGTGCGACGTGCGGTACTCAGATCGTGGACAATGCGGCGTTCTGCCCGAAGTGCGGCCACGCCGCGGCGACAACTGTGGTGGCCACCCCGGCAGCGGCCCCGGGGGCGCCTGCGGTCACTGCGAACATGACCCCCGCTGCCATGCCGATGGAGGAAAATATTGCCGGCATGCTGGCGTATTTCACCATCATTCCCGCCATCGTTTTTCTGGTGGTTGAGCCCTTCAACCGCAACCGCTTCGTCAGGTTTCACTCGTTCCAATGTCTTTTCACAGCCGTGGCGTTAGTTGTGATCGAGGTTGCTCTTGTGATTGTCTCCGCGATCCTTCACATCATCCCCGTCGTAGGGTTCATGGTGACGGCGATCCTGTGGCCGGTGTGGGCGCTAGCGGTTCTGTGCTTGTGGATACTGCTGGTGGTGAAGGCGTATCAGCACCAGATGTACAAGCTGCCCTTCGTGGGGGACATGGCGGAGAAGCAGGCCGGGGCATAGCGGCGCGAGCAGGCAACTCGGCTTGGCGCCTGGTTCCGCGGGCCGGGAATAATTCACCACTGAGGCACCGAGTACACGGAGACCGTCACGCTTTAATTTCTTCCGTGCGCGCCGTGCTTCCGTGGTGAATTATATTTTCCTCATGAGTAGCAGGATGCGCCGCTGGCGGGCGGCCTCTATCCGCCTTGTATAATCTTCCCTTCGCATTCACCTTCACGGAGCTTCCTTTGCAGCAGGCGGAGATCGGCATCATTGGCGGCAGCGGTTTGTATTCCATGCCCGGCTTCAGTGAGACGCGCGAGCTGTCGCTGGAGACCCCGTTCGGCGCGCCGTCGGACGCCTATGTATTGGGCACACTGGAAGGCCGCAAGGTCGCATTTTTGTCGCGGCATGGGCGCGGACATCGCCTGATGCCTACCGAGATCAATTACCGCGCAAACATTCACGGCATGAAGCAGCTCGGCGTCGAGCGCATCATGTCGCTGTCGGCGGTGGGTTCGTTGAAGGAGGAGCACAAGCCGCTCGACTTTGTTATCCCTGACCAGTTCGTCGATCGCACGCGGCATCGCGTCGACACGTTTTTCGGCGATGGCCTGGTGGCGCATGTCGGGTTGGGAGATCCTATTTGCGCCGAGACCGCGCAGGTCGCCGCCGAGGCCTGCAAGCGGGCCGGCGTGAACGTGAAGTCCGGCGGCGCATACCTGAACATGGAAGGGCCGCAGTTCTCGACCAAGGCCGAGTCGAACCTCTACCGCAGCTGGGGACTCGACGTTATCGGGATGACGAATCTTACCGAGGCGCGGCTGGCGCGCGAAGCCGAGCTCTGCTACGTGACCGTCGCCATGGTCACCGATTACGACTGCTGGCATCCCGCACACGATCACGTGACGGTCGACCAGATCGTTGCCGTGCTGCTGAAGAACGCCGAGCACGCCTGCACGGTGGTGCGTCACGCCGTCGCAGCCATGCCGAAGACGAGGGGATGCAAGTGCGGCTCGGCGCTGAAGAACGCCATCATCACGCAGAAGAGTGCAGTGCCACCGGCCACACTCGAGCGGCTGCGGCTGCTGGTGGGCAAGTATTTCGATTCCGAAAAGAAAGCGGGAGCATAGATTGTCCATCCTGGTCGTCGGTTCCGTCGCCTTTGACACCCTGAAAACCCCATACGGCGAGCGCCAGAAGATTCTGGGCGGCGCGGCGACGTATTTTTCGCTGAGCGCCAGCTACTTCACCGATGTGCGCGTGGTCGCGGTTGTGGGCGAGGACTTCACCGCCGAAAACGAAAACGTGATGAAGCAGCGCGGCGTAGACACGCGCGGCATCCAGCATGCGAAAGGGAAGACCTTTCACTGGACCGGCGAGTACGGCGAGAACGTCAACGAGGCCAAAACGCTGAATACCGAGCTGAATGTCTTCGAGACCTTTCAGCCGTCAATCCCCGCCGAGTACAACGACTCCGACTTGCTCTTCCTCGCCAACATCGATCCCGCGCTGCAGACGCGGGTGCGCGACGCCATGCAGAAGGTGAAGCTGGTGGGCGGCGACACCATGAACTACTGGATCGGCGGACATCGCGCGAACCTCGACCAGATGCTGAAGCGCGTCGACGTGCTGCTGATCAATGATGGCGAGGCCAAGATGCTGGCAGGAGACAACAGCCTGCCACGCGCCGCGCGCAAGGTGATGGAAATGGGCCCCCGCGCGCTGGTGATCAAGCATGGCGAATATGGTGCGACCATTTTCTTCCGCGACGGCCAGTTCGGCGGCGGGCATCATCCCTTTCGCGCGCCGGCCATGCCGCTGGACGAGGTGCGCGATCCCACCGGCGCCGGAGACAGCTTCGCCGGCGGCTTCATGGGGTACGTCGCGTCACAGGGCGAGATCAATCGCCGCGTATTGAAGCACGCCATGTTCTACGGCAGTGTGATGGGATCGTTTGCGGTAGAGCGGTTTGGGACAGAGCGGTTGCAGTCGCTGACGCGCGAGGAGATTGACGAGCGCTTCGAGGTCTTTCGCGAGCTGACGCACCTGGACTAGTTCGGCGGGGCTTACTTGCGGTTTTGACGCGTGTTGTTTGCTTCCTTCACACCGCCCGCGCTCGCAGCGACGGTATCAGGATTGTGCAACAGCTCCAGCGCCTGCGCTGTCGTCAGGTTCGAAGGTACGGGGCGAAAGTCGGTCATCGTCTCAGTCGACCAGATGGTCAGGTTCTTCACCATCAGGACCTTGCCGTTCATGTGCAACGTTTCCTCAACTTCTTCCCAGTGACCATCACCCACGTCGCGCTGCACGATGAGGAACTTGCCGCCCTTATAGAGCCTACCCAGGATTCCCCAGCCGAAATCGACATCTTTGAATAGCGTGCCATCAATCTTCGCGATCCGCTTCGCCTGCCCGTCGATGATCATGTCGCCCTGCATTCCCTGATAGACCGCGGTTTCATGGTTCGGCGGAACGAAATGCGGGTTGGCGGTGAATTTCAGGTGGACAAGCTCCTCGCCGCGGGGGCCGCGATCCGTACCGGCGTAGGTGTAGAGAAATGCGTCTGGAAGGCTGGTCAGCATCAGCTGCGCCCGTTTGTCCTCGGCCTTACTCGCTTCGTGACGTTTGCGGCGGGCCTCCGGATCGTTGGCGAACTTCTGCAGCCGCTCGTCGTCTTTTTTGCGCTCGTCGTCGGTCAACGGACGGCCGTTGATCATCAGGGTGCGCATCAGGCCGCCCTGCGGGGTACGAACGATCTCGCGCACGTTGGAGTGGTCCTTCCACTCGTTCGTGTCTTTGAACATGAAGTACTGGGTCACGTCGGAGGCGTGGATTTCGTTATTGGCAGCCTCGCGCACCAGCTGGATAGGGTTAATATCGGGTTTCTGCTGCGCCACGGCGGAGAAGCCGGCGAGCGCCAAAAACAACGCTATTGACACGGAACGGGCCATGCGGCTTCGATGCTGGTCCACGGAACCTCTACGAGAGTACCTAAGTCTATAGGTTAGACGAAGACGCCAACAACTCCGTTGCTTTTTCACAAAACTTAACGCTTTGTATTTCGACGCTTTAGCAGAGAAGATCTGGAGAGTGAGGGCGAGGGGAGGCCGTCGGCCACGGCAGGAACAGCACTGAATAAGGTGTCGGTCCGGCGGAAAAACAGTCCCATTGGTTTTTGCCGATAGCGTAAACAGGACCGCTGTTCCCCTGGTTTCGGTACTGTTCGACGCGTCGGCACTCCACCGAACCGACCTGTCGTGAGTATTGCAAGCGAGTGCCCATTCGCGAAGCGGCGAAGGTCAGGGCCAGATCAACTCAGGCGCGCAACCCCGTCTTTCACCCGAATCAGCCGCTTTCCACAGAGTGGTATTCCGGTTCCATCTCTGGGAAGGCAAGTACCCGGCTCGGACTTCAGCGGCTGCCGA
>DASRGM010000192.1:0-12976 GCA_035651035.1 Terriglobales bacterium | reverse complement strand
ACGCATCTCGGGCACAGTCGAAGGCTTGCCATCGCCGCCTAACTCGCCGATGGGCACTTGCAGCGCCGGGCCGTGGGTCAGGATCACCGAGCGCTCGATGAAGTTCTCCAGCTCGCGAATGTTCCCCGGCCAATGCCAGCTCGAGAGCTTCTTCATGGCCGCCGAGGGAATCGACTCGATGCGCTTCTCCATGCGGCGCCCGTACTTTTGCACGAAGTAGCGCACCAGCAGCGGTATGTCCTCGGGGCGTTCACGGAGCGGCGGAATGCGGATGGGAAAGACGTTCAGCCGGTAATACAGGTCGCTGCGGAACTCGCGGTCGGCGATCATCTTGTCGAGATCGCGATTGGTGGCCGCCACCAGCCGCACATCGACTTTCTTGGTACGCGTGCTGCCCAGCCGCTCAAACTCACGTTCCTGCAAAGCGCGCAGCAGCTTCGGCTGAATCTCAATCGGAATATCGCCGACTTCGTCGAGAAAGAGCGTTCCCTGGTCAGCGAGCTCCAGCCGGCCGACTTTCTGTGTGATCGCACCGGTGAAGGCGCCGCGCTCGTGGCCAAAGAGCTCGCTCTCCAGCAGGCCTGTCGGAATCGCCGCGCAATTCACCTTAACAAATGTCCGGCCCTTGCGCCGGCTGCGGTCATGAATTGCACGGGCAATCAGCTCCTTTCCCGTGCCTGTCTCGCCCAGCATCAAGACCGTCGAGTCACTGGGCGCAACGGTTTCCACCAGATTCAGCACGTGGCGGAGGGCAGAACTCTGGCCAACGATTCCCTCAAAGTCCATCTCGCCGCGGAGTTCGTCTTCCAGATACAGCTTCTCTTGCGCCAGCCGGTCTTTCAGTTCGGCAATCTCGCTGTACGCCAGCGCATTTTCAACCCCGATCGCCACCTGGTTTGCGACCTGCATCAGGAACGCGACCTCTTCCTCGCCAAACGCATTCTCTGTGCGCTTGCCGACTGCCAAAACGCCAAGCAGCCGATTTCTGCTGATCAGCGGCAAATCGCAAAACGAGTTCAGCCCCTCGGCGGCAGCCTTGCGATACATGTCCGGCGGAAGCTCGGCCGGATCAAGCCGGTTTACCACCACCGGTTTGCCGGTCTTGAACGCATCGCCCGGCGTGCTGCCTTCAATTGGGACCAGAACCCCTTCGGTGAACAGGCCGCGACTCTCGGGAAAATCCAGCGCGTGTACGCGCAGATGCGTGCCGCCTGCATCCGCAAGCATCACGGCGGCAGCGTCGCATTGCATCACGCGGCGCACACTGCCGGAGGCGGCCTGCAGCAAGTCGTGCAGCTCCAGGTTTGACACCACTTGGTTGGTCAGATCCAGGGTGAGCTTCAGCTGCTCCTGTACCCGCTGGGAGATGAAGAAGTTCACCGCAGCGTCGATAGCCAGCCCAATCTGCTCGGCAACGAGATGGAGAAAGCGAACCTCCTCCTCGTCGTAGGCGTTAGGATAGCGCCTTCCCAGGCTCATTACCCCGAGCCGGCGCGGCCCACGAGTGAGCGGCAGCGTACAGGTTGACGCAATGCCGTGTTCTGCAAGCAGCGCTCCATACGTTTGGAATCGGGTCTCGCGAGTCCAATCGAGGCAGATCGACTGCCGGCTGCAATCCTGCACCCATTGAATCGGCGAGTCCTCGATCCAGGTCATCGGGCGGCAGCCGTCGTCAATCCTCCTGCCGTTCGCTTCCAGCAGAGCCCAACAGGGAACGTTGGTTTCCTTGTCGAACGCCACCACATGCAGGAAATCGAAGGTGGTGACTTCGTGCAACTGGCGGACCAGCATCTCAGAGGCCGTGCTGCAATCCGCGGAGGTCGCGATGGCGTTGCCCGCACGCAGCAACGCCAAATAACGCTCTTCCTCAACTTTGGGAATGGGTGTTAGTGCCGTAGCCATCTAGATTTGCCCAATGAATTAGTTGTTGCAGCTATGTTCTCGTCCAGGCTACCGCTGCCTCTGCCGGTTGCCGGTAGGCCATCGCATACGGGATGTGATGCCATGACCATCGCGCAGGCTTCGGAAACTGTTGACCTTCCGCAGCTCGCATCAAGACCCCCGCCGACGTGTGCGGCCGAACGCTGTTCCATGCTGCCTGCCCCGCAACCGGCATCTAACTTTTGAAATGTTCCCGGGCACCGCCATGCACGTCGCTCTTCTCGCCGATGCACACGTATCTACCGGCTTCCTGGTCATCGCTTACCTGGCGATCGCGGCGGCCGTCATTATCATGTTGTCGGGTCTGTTTGCTCCCGGCCTGCGCTACAAGATCTCGCCCGTCAATTCAGAGGACAACACCTGCAATGAATTCCTGCACGTGTTGGAATCACTGACCGATTCGAAGGTCCAAAGAGCCCTTACGCTCGACGTCCTGACCAATGGTGAAGAGTTCTATCCGGAAGAGTTGCGCGCCATCGCTGCCGCCCAACAGAGCATTAATCTGGAAGCTTACATCCTGCAGAGGGGAGACATTGCACAGCAGTATGTTGACGCACTCACGGAGCGCGCGCGGGCAGGAGTCAGGGTGAGATTGGTGCTGGACGGTTTAGGCAGTGCCGGAGTCACCGAAAAATACTTTGCAAAGCTGGAGCAGGCCGGCGGCAAGGTCGCATGGTACAACGACGCGAAGTGGTACAAGCTGCCCCACTACAACAATCGCTCGCATCGCGAGGTGCTCGTCGTCGATGGCCGCCTGGGCTTTATAGGAGGGCCCGGGGTCGCCGACCACTGGTACAAAGGCAAGGGCCGCAATCCTCGGTGGCGCGACACCATGGTCAAGGTCGAAGGCCCGAGCGTCGCCAACCTGCAGGCCACGTTTGCGGAAAACTGGCTGGAAGCTTCCGGCGAGGTGCTCACCGGCGCCGATTCCTTCCCCGCCCTTTCCGCCGGTACGCCGGAGAATGCGGCACTGGTCGTCAACAGTACGCCTTCGGCCGGCGGCTCAACGCGCGCCAGGATTCTCTTCCAGATGCTGATTGCTTCGGCGCGCGAATCGATCCACATCACCACCCCGTACTTTCTTCCCGATCACGCCATGATGAATGAGCTGCTGAAAGCCATCGGCGAGCGCGGTGTCGAGGTGAAACTGCTGGTGCCCGGCAAGCGCAGCGATCATCTGCTCACCAGAAGCTCCAGCCGTTTTGGCTACGGCAAGTTGTTGCGCGCCGATGCCGCGATCTTCGAATATCAGCCGGCGATGATCCACGCCAAGATCATGTTGATCGACCGCCTGTGGGGCGTGGTCGGCTCCACTAACTTCGACAATCGCTCCTTCGGACTGAATGACGAGGTCAATCTTGCCGTGCGCGATGCCAATTTCGTCGCGCGCCTGGAAAGCGATTTCGTCAAAGACCTTGCGCAGAGCGAGCGCATTACCTATGAGAAGTGGCGGCAACGCTCCCTCGTCGCGCGCGCTCCGGAGTTGCTCGGTTGGGTGCTCGAACGCCAGCAATGAGCCCGCTGCGGATTCGCGTTGCCACTTACAACGTGCACAAGTGCAAAGGAATGGACCGGCGCACCAGCGTGGAGCGCATCGTTGCCGTTATCCGCCAGTTGAATGCTGACGTGATAGCGCTGCAGGAAATTGTTGCGGTCGAAGGTGGCAGGCCCGAGTACGACCAGGTGCGGCGGATTACGGGCGAACTGAAGGAATACGACTTCTGTTTCGGCGAGAACCGAAAGCTGCATGGAGGCGCTTACGGAAACCTCACGTTGAGCCGCTTCCCGGTTAAGCATTGCCAGAACTACGACGTGACCTGGCATAAGCGCGAACGGCGCGGCTGCCTGCGCAGCGACATCTCGCTCACCGATCGTGCCGTTCTACACGTCTTCAACGTTCATCTCGGCACAGGATTCGTCGAACGCCGCCACCAGGCGCGGCGGCTGCTGAGCAGCGAAGTGCTTAACCGCTCCGAGCTGATCAGCCCGCGGATTGTCGCCGGAGATTTCAATGAGTGGGTCAGAGGACTGGCGTCACGCCTGATGGGTAACACCTTCGCCGCCGTGGAGCCGAAAGCTTTCCTGCGCTATGCACGCACCTACCCCGGCGTCCTCCCGTTGCTACATCTCGATCATTTCTATTTCGACCGCCAACTTATCTTGCGAACGTTTCGCCTGCACCGCAGCCGGAAGGCGCTCATCGCCTCCGACCACCTGCCGCTGGTGGCCGAGTTTGAGCTGGCCTTGTAGCTCGGGAGCCGACGCTCATGCCAGCAGGTCTTCAATCCTCACCGGTAGCTCCCGGACACGGACACCGGTTGCATGGTGCACCGCATCCGTGATGGCTGCGGCGATGCCTGCCAGCCCGATTTCGCCAATTCCGCGCGCTCCGATTTGATTGAGTTCCTTGTCAGGATAGTCAAGGAAGTGAACCTCGACTGAGGGCGCGTCGGCATTCACCGCAACCAGGTAGTCAGCCAGGCTGCTATTGATGGGCGCGCCGTTTTGCGGATCGTATTCCGTGGCCTCCAGTAGCGCCATACCAATGCCCATCACCACTGCGCCCTGAATCTGGTTGCGACCGGCCAATGGGTTGACGATCTTGCCGGCATCAATCACCGTAACCACTCGACTGACGCGTAAACGCGCGATCTCCGGCTGCCAACTGATCTCGGCGAAGTGGCACCCGAACGACTGCATTGAGAACTTCGGCGGATTCTCGTCACCACCCGTCGCCGGAGACTGGCCGTTGCCGGTAACCTGGCGAAGGTTGGCACGCCGAAGCAGGTCGAAGAAAGGCACGGTTTTCGCAGGCCCTTCCTTCTTAAGGAATAGCGCACCGTTGTCGAAGCTCATCTCATCGGGCTTGTGATTGGCGAACGGAGATCCCGGCGCGGAAACAGCGACCGTTTTGAGCGACTCGATCGCCTGATCAGCAGCGGCAAATACCGCGTTCACCAGGGACGCTGTTGCCATCGAGCCACCGGAAATCGGGCCTTCCGGAAACGAAGTATCGCCGAGTTGAACTTCCAGTTTTTCCAGCGGAACTCCTGTTCTATACGACGCGAGCTGGGCAAGATTGGTGTAGGTGCCGGTGCCGATGTCCTGTGTGGCGCTGGCGACGCGGCAGGAGCCATCATCGCGTAACTGAATGCTGACGGCGGCGGGAAAGCGCGCTGCGATCCATGAGCACCCAGCCATTCCCCAGCCAAGGATTAGACCATCCCGCTTCATCGAGCCGACCGCGGGAGTGCGCTTGGACCAGCCAAATTTTTCCGCGCCGAGCTGAAGACACTCGAACATGTGCCGCGAAGAAAATGGGACCCCCTTGCTCTCATCGATTTTGGGCTCGTTCATGATGCGTAGCTGGACGGGGTCGATGTTTAGCTGAAGGGCGAGTTCGTTCATCGCGGATTCGATTGCGTATAAACCGGGGACTCGGCCAGGGCCGCGCATATCGGCCCCGCCGCCGATATTTCGCCTGGCGCGGCCAAAGGTGACGCGCAAATTGGGCACGCTGTACTGGAATGGCGTGCCTTCGCCGCAGCCTTCGTGATGAGCATCCAGCATCGACCGTGTGTAGATGTAGTCCTGCTGCAGCGAGACCAGCTTCCCTTCTACGCTTGCCCCCAGACGAACGCGTTGCTGCGTGCGCGGCCGATGTCCGACGGCGTGAAACATCATTTTGCGAGCGAGCACCAGCCTCACCGGCCTGCCAAGTTGTCGCGCCGCAGCTGCCGCCAGCGGACACAATGTCCAGGGCCACAGCTTGCTGCCGAAACCCGAGCCTACGAACCTCGTGATCACGCGGACATTCTCCGGCGGCAAACCGAACATCTGCGCCAGCACGCCTCGCAGATTGACCACTCCTTGGGAAGACTCGTACAGGGTCAACCGCGAGCCTTCCCAAAGCGCGGTGGTTGAATGCGGCTCCATGGGATTGTGGGTCTCGATTGGCGTGACGTAAGTTTGATCGAGCTTGACCGGCGCCCCCGCGAAAGCCGCGTCGGGATCGCCGCGTTCACTTTCTAATCGCTTCTGCGGCCCGAAGGTCGTCATCACTTCTTCCGGCTCGTCGTCAGCAACAAGGTGCGGCTCGACGTTCGGCTTCTCGGCGGCGTAGGTCGCTCGCACCGCGTCGGCGGCGGCTTTGGCGCTTTCGAACGTCTCGGCCACGGCAAGCGCAACGTACTGACCGTAGTAGCGAACCACGTCGTCTTCAAAAGGCGGGCGCCGCTCTTCGCAGATGCCTGAGAAACCGGGCCCGGAAATCGAGCGGAAGATCTTACCGATATTGCCGCGGTGCAAGATGGCGACCACCCCGGGCATCTTTTCGGCGGTGGCGGTGTCGAGCTGAGTAATCCTGCCCTTCGCGATGGTCGCTCCGACCGGCACCGCATATAACATCCCGGCAAAGTGGAAGTCCGAAGTGTACTGGGCCACTCCGGTGACTTTGAGCGGACCATCGACGCGAACCGTCTCCCGCCCGATACACGAGGCTGCCGCTGAGGTTTGGGGATGAGTCGCCATGCTGAATTCTCCTTCGGCGGATCAACCGTTCGCCGCGGTTTGCAGAGCATGCGTCAAGCAGCGCTGTGCCAGCTCAACCTTGAATTTATTTTCGCTCTGCGGTTTGGCGTTGCGCAGCGCGGCTTCGGCAGCCTCGTGGAAGTTGGCCGCCTTCGCGGGCCTGCCCGTGAGCGCTGCTTCCGCTTCGGGCGAGCGCCACGGTTTGGTTCCAACTCCGCCCAAAGCGATCCGGATGTAGGTGATGTTTTCACCGTCGAGATTCATCACCACCGCTGCCGAGGCGAGCGCGAATTCATAGGAGGCGCGATCGCGCAGCTTTAAGTAAACCTGGCGGCTTCCCGATCGCGGCGGCGGCAGCGTGACCTGCGTGATGAGGTCGCCCGGTCCAAGCACCGTCTCACGATGTGGTGTGTCGCCGGGCAGAAGATGGAAATCCGCGATGGGAACGCTGCGTGTCCCCTTTGGTCCTTGCACATGGATGACCGCTTCCAGCGCCGCCATCGCCACGCACATATCCGACGGGTTGGTCGCGATGCAACGATCGCTGGTCCCGAGAATCGCGAGGGTGCGATTGCTGCCGGTGATGGCGGGACAGCCGGTTCCCGGTTCGCGTTTGTTGCAAGGCATGGCCGTGTCGCGGAAGTAGACGCACCGCGTTCTCTGCAACAGGTTCCCGGCGGTTGTCGCCATGTTGCGAAGCTGGGCCGACGCGCCGGAAAGAATCGCCTGCGAGAGCACAGAGTAATCGCGCCGCACGGTTTCGTGATACGCCAGGTCGGAATTGCGAACCGTCGCCCCGATCTTCAGGCCGCCGTCGGGCGTGCTTTCGATTTCGTCGAGCGGCAGGCGGTTGATATCGAGCACACGTGCGGGAGTCTCGACATTAAGCTTCATCAGATCGATGAGCGTCGTGCCGCCTCCCAGGAACCGCACGTCTGCGCCCTGCTGCGCGGTTTTCGATTTTGCGGCCGCCGCAATCGCCGCCGCTTCATCTTTCGGACGGATGAATTCGAAGATATGCATCGAGAAGCTCCGCTCGCTTTATGCGCGTTTTCGAACTTGTTGGACGGCGGCCACGATATTGGCGTAGGCGCCGCACCGGCAGATGTTGCCGCTCATCAGCTCCTTCACCGCTGCGTCATCCGGACCGCACGGCTCGTCGAGCAGGGCTACGGCCGACATGATCTGGCCGGAGGTGCAATACCCGCATTGATAGGCGTCGCAGGCAAGAAATGCCGCCTGCATCGGATGCATCGCGTCCGGTGTGCCCAGGCCTTCGACCGTGGTGATCTCCTCCCCATCGTGCGCCAGGGCGAGACTGAGACAGGAGACCACCCGCCTGCCATTCACATGCACCGTGCACGCGCCGCACTGCCCGTGGTCGCAGCCTTTCTTCGTTCCCGTGAGCGCAACCGCTTCGCGAATGCAATCCAGCAGTGTTGTACGCGGATCAATCTGCAACGAATGTTCCTTGCCATTGATGCGCAATGCGATCGGGACTGCGCCCGCGGTGTTATCGGCGTGAATGGTCGCCACCGTCGTCCCTCCTATATCAATTGTGGCCGGAGTTGCCATTGCGTGGATCGTCGTTCGGGTTCACGTAATCCAGGCCCAAAGGCCCTATGGCTGTCACCTGCGTGATGTATTCACCCGACTTGGCCCAGTGGAAATGGGACGTATCGCCGGGCAGAACGATCACGGCGCCCGGGGGATAAGCCTCCATTTTATCGGCGTCGAACTGATCACCCAGGCCTATGTAGAAGACGCCGGAGATGACTGTATACACGCGGTCCTCGGGGTGCTTGTGCGGCATCAACTTTACGCCGTGAGGCACGCGGACCCTGATGGTATACGGGGCCGGCTCCGACGGTTGCCCCACAATGACGGCGAGGCGCACCGATGCCGGGAACGCCGCAAACGGCTTCCAGTCAATCTCCTCGGACAAGATCGCCTTGAAAACGTCTTGTCCCGGCTGGTGCGATCGAACCTGTCCTCGCGTGAGTTGCGTGCTGAGTGCGGCTTGCTTATGTGACATTGCGTTTCGCTCTTAGTCGAGCTTCGAGGACCACGACTCTCACCAAATGCACGTGAGCCAAGGCATCCCGGGTGGACGCTTCAATAGCAGATGCGTTTAAGCTCGCGATTGTTGCGATTTTGAAGGCCCGAGCTCTGCACTTGTGGAGCGCAATGTGCTCGCGAAGGGTATCCCTGAGCAAACACTGCCCCAGAGCCAAGCGTTCTAGACTTTAACGTAGGGATGGGAAACAAGCGAGGCCGGCGCCATTATTTTGGTAGCGCTACCGGGAATCGAACCCGGGTTTGAAGATTGAGAATCTTCCGTCCTAACCCCTAGACGATAGCGCCACGGTGTTCTCGATTATAACAAAGCAGCAACGCGGGACCCGGCACTTGCCGCTGGGATTTGGTATCGGGCTTTTGGCCGTTGGTAACGGTAATTAGCCAAGCCATTGAGCTCCGAGCGGTATGTGAAAATTGCGTCCGCCGATCGCGGCGCGCCAACCATCAGGGCGAATCACCAGGTGTCAAAATCAATGCCAAACGCTAAATGGCAAATGCTAAATGCCAACGGCCGCTGCTATGGCTTCGCGGACCTGTGGATCTCGACGGTGCTCCAGGTTTTGTCGGCGGCGTGGCAAAGATTCTCCAGCGGGCAATCGGCGCATTTCGGACTGCGTGCGATGCACAGCGCGCGGCCGTGCAGGATGATCTGGTGCGCGAAGAGGATCCACTTGTCACGCGGGATCACCTTCATCAGGTCCCGCTCGATCTTCTGCGGATCGGTGTTTCTGGTCAGCTCCAGGCGGCGCGAAATGCGCTGCACGTGCGTATCGACGACCACACCGTCCGCGATCTTGTACCAGGTGCCCAGCACGACATTGGCGGTCTTGCGCGCGACCCCAGGCACGGTCAGCAGCTCGTCCATGGTGCGCGGGACCTGGCCGCCAAATTCGCCGACGATCTTGCGCGCCGCCCCTACTAGCGACTTCGACTTATTGCGAAAGAAGCCGGTGGAGCGGATATCGTCCTCGAGCTCCTCCGGCTGGAGCGCCGCAAACGCCTGCGGAGTGGGATATTTCTCGAACAAAACCGGCGTGACCATGTTGACGCGTACATCGGTGCACTGAGCCGAGAGGATGGTGGCCACCAGTAACTCCCACGCGCTGTGATGGTGAAGAGCGCAGGTGGCGGCGGGATAGCGTTCGTCGAGACGCTTGAGAATTTCATCCACGCGATCGCGTGCAATGGGGTTGTAGCGCTTCGACGCTACACCGGTTTTTCTCTGCAGGCTGCTGGCAGCCTTCTCTGATTTCGCCTTGCGCGGCGCCGGCGGTTGATTCGCAGCGGGCCCTTTGCCGCGCGCAGCCAGTTTGGCGACCTTGTCGTGGCGTCCACTGCGCGAGGGCTGACGGGGCGTGATTCCGCGTGGCATGAGGTCGGCTCCGCAGCAGATTATAACGGTGGCGCCGCTGTATCATATGGCCCATGTCTTCCACCAACGGCGCAGTGCAAACGGGCACGACTGAACTGCACGCTGTCCCGCTCACCCTTGAGGGACTGAGCGTCCTCCACCAGATGTTTCGCTTCCGCTGGGCGGAGTGGCGCAAGGTGGGTCCTTCGCGGCAGCAGGAGGTCACGCGCGAAGCGGTCGCAAGCTTGTCGGGGCCGGAAGAGGCGGGCCAGAGCGCCGTCTACTCAATGCTCGGACACAAGGGCGACCTGATGCTGGTGCACTTCCGCGACTCCTTCGATGAGCTGAACGCGGCCGAGCTAACGCTGAACCGCATCGAACTGCAGGACTACCTGGAGCCGATGCATTCTTATCTCTCGGTCATCGAGCTGGGACTTTACGACTCCAGCGTGAAGCTGTTTCGCCAGCTCACCGAGCGCGGCGTCGTACCGCTTTCCGAAGAGTGGACCCGCGAGGTGGAACAAACGATGGAGCGGCAGCGGCAGGCCATGCGCCCGCGGCTCTATCCCAAGATTCCCGACAGCCGCTATCTTTGCTTCTATCCGATGGACCGCAAGCGCGGCGAAGAAAAGAACTGGTACACGCTGCCCATCGAGGAGCGCCAGCGGCAGATGGAGGCGCACGGCATGGTCGGGCGGCGTTACGCCGGCAAGGTGCAGCAGATCATCACCGGATCGATGGGCTTCGACGATTGGGAGTGGGGCGTGGACCTGTTCGCCCCCGAGCCGCTCGTTTTCAAGAAGCTGATCTACGAGATGCGCTTCGACGAAGTCAGCGCGGTGTATGCCGCCTTCGGACAGTTTTTCATCGGGGTGCGCTGCCCGGTGCAGAAGCTCGGCGAGTGGTTGGGGGTCGACAGCTAAGCCGGGAGCACGCAATTAATGCGGCTTAGACGCTGGCCTGCGGCGAGCCGGTCGGGTAGAGCTGGCCTTTCAGGCCAGCGTCTAAAGCGCGGTTTATGGTTTCTGTGAGTCGGCTTTCAGCCGACGGCGGAGTGTCGCCCGCTAAAGCGGGCTCTCAGAAAATGGCGGCTGGCGTAACGCGGCGCTGAAGCGCCGCTCTACCCGATAGTGGCCAAGCTACGGCTCGTCGCGCCGGAGTCCCGTAAACGACAGGGGATTCATGCAGACATTGAAGGCCAGCTCTACCCGAGCGGCTCCTCGCAACGAGGCCAGCTCTGCCTGACCACTGTCCGCTCGCCCTGCCGATCTGAGTGTTGCGATCTGTATAGATTTGTGAAGTATCGCAATCCCAGCGCATTACCGAAACACTCCCATAGAGGCAGGGTTTACACAAATGCCAGCGCGCCAGCTTCTCTCGTGCTGCGCGGCGAGCTAGTTCGCCTGATCCTAAGGGTGGTAAGGCGAAAGGAGCTGCTCCATGACCTGCAAGCGGCAATTCAAATCGGTTCTTACGGCTCTCATCTTTCTGATCGCCTCGGCGGCCCTGCTGATATCGCAGGAGCAGGCGGGCGGTCCTCCTTACGATCCCAACCAGGGTGGTTATGGTCAGGAGCAGGGTGGATACCCCGCACCTCCGCCCCCGCAAGCTCCTGCACAGGGCAATGGCGGTGTCGAGTATCCGGAACAACCGAACCAACAGGGTTATCCGGGACAGCCGCCGCAACAAGCTTATCCCGGGCAGCCGGACCAGGGAGCGCAGCCGCAGCAGGATCCTTCGGGACGCGTGGCTCGCGTGCAATACATGTCCGGCGAGGTTTCGATGCAGCCGGGCGGCGTGAATGATTGGATTCCCGCCACGCAGAACCGTCCGCTTACCACCTCCGACCGCATCTGGACCGACAAGAATTCCCGCGCCGAGCTGAACGTCGGCGACGGCTTCATCCGCATGAATTCAGAGACCAGCGTCACGTTGACCAATGTCAGCGATAACTCAGTGCAGCTGGAGCTCGATCAGGGCACCCTGAGCATCACCGTGCGGCACCTGGAGGCGGGCGAGATCTACGAAGTCGACACTCCGAACTACGCCTTCACGGTGATGAAGCCGGGGTCCTACCGCTTCGACGTGTATCCCAGTGAAGACCAGAGCTGGGTAACGGTGCGCAAGGGCTATGGCGAGGCAACAGGACGCGGCACTGCGGTGCGCGTGAATTCCGACCAGCAGGTGCGTTTCACCGGCAGCAACTCGCTGCAACACACCGCCGAAGCTGCACCGGCCCGCGACGGCTTCGACGATTGGGCGCAGGTGCGCGACAAGCGGCTGGACGATTCCCTTTCAGCACGCTACGTCTCACCCGGCGTGATCGGTTACCAGGACCTGGACCAGTATGGGCGCTGGCAGCCAACGCCCGCCTACGGCAACGTTTGGGTTCCCTATTCGGTGCCGGCGGGATGGGCGCCGTATCGCTTCGGACACTGGGTATGGATCGCGCCCTGGGGCTGGACATGGGTGGATGACGCGCCTTGGGGATTTGCGCCCTTCCACTATGGCCGCTGGGTTTCCTGGGGCGGAGGTTGGGCATGGGCGCCCGGACCGATTGGCTACTGGCGTCCTTACTACGCTCCCGCTCTGGTGGGCTGGATTGGCGGGCCGGGATTCGGAGTCGGTTTCGGCTTCGGCGGCGGCTTCAGCATCGGTATCAACTTCGGATGGTTCCCCCTCGGCTGGGGCGAGCCGTACTACCCGTGCTTTGCGGGATGGGGACACGGCGGATGGTATGCGCGCGGCGGATATGTCAGCTCGGCCTACTTCCGCAACGTGAATATTACGAACACGCACATTACCAACATCACGAACATCACCAACAACTACTACAGCGGCAATGTGGGCGCAACGCGCTTCGGTTTTCGCAACACGGCGGGCGCCGTGACTGCCGCGCCGGGTTCCGCATTTGCATCGGGTGCATCGATCAATCGTGTCGGCGGCGCAGTGCCGAAGGCTGATCTCGGCAGAGGCACCATGCTGCGCGGGGTCAGTGTCAATCCGTCGCGCGAATCGGTGCTGGGCGGACACACGCCTCAGACGCGCGGCGTTCCTCCGGCTAGTGCGTTCAGT